>JBAXBS010000038.1:0-2615 GCA_037141925.1 Chitinophagaceae bacterium | reverse complement strand
AAAGCGGCAAAGGCTAAAAACCCTATCGCCATGGGTTGAATAAATTGAAAGGCGGTGCTGTTCAGGTGTTCTTTTCCAATACTGCTTACCAGAAACGACAACCCACCCATTAAGGTACAAGCGGGTAAGATCCAGATTAATAGGGTTAATACAGCCAAGGAAAGACCCCCTCTTTTATAGCCGATCAGGGTGAGTGTTTGTGTGGAAGAGGCGCCTGGTAATAGCTGACAAAAGGAAATATACTCCATTAACTCCTCCTTGCTGATATCCCTTCTGCGGTCTACAAAAGTTTTCATCACCATACCCAAATGCCCCTGGGGTCCACCAAAAGCAGTTATACTGTGCAGGAAAACCGCCTTTAAAAAGGGTATATGCCTTAACATCATATTTAATAAAATGCTAAAAACCCGACAAAGACCACTCGATAATATGTCTTGATTTTATTATTTATGTGAAGAAATGTAGATTTGGTCATGAAAAAATACAAAAGTTATTTTTTATTTAAAGCTATTCTGCCTGCTATTTTTTTGTTTTTTTTAGGGCTGGTACTGAGCTCTTGTAGTAAAACAAACTATTCTACATTGCCGGTTTATCAGTTTAAAGCAAAATCTGGTGTACCTGATTATAGCAATTTGGATTACTGGGCTGCTCACCCCTGGAAAAAAGATCCAAGCGATAGTGTTCCTTCGCCCTTACAAAAAAACTATCAACCCGATTCTGTTGCGGATGTTTTCTTTATTCACCCAACCACCCTTACCGATAATAATGATCAACGCTGGAATGCAGATATAGACGATGCAAAAATAAATGCAAAAACAGATTATAGCTCTATGCTATATCAGGCCAGTGTGTTTAATGAACACTGCCGAGTTTTTGCTCCCCGTTACAGGCAGGCACATTTAAAATCATTCTATATTCAGGATTCGGTTTCAGAACCTTATTTTAATCTTGCGTATGAAGATGTTAGGACCGCTTTTTTATATTATTTGAAATATCTAAACAAAGGGCGTCCTATTATAATCGCATCGCATAGTCAGGGTACAAAACACGCCGGCAGGTTGATGAAAGAGTTTTTTGATGGAAAAGAATTATACAAACAATTGGTTTGTGCTTATATCGTTGGCTTACCGGTACCGAAGGATTATTTTACCCATATCCCTGTGTGTAAAGATTCTTTATCAACCGGTTGTTTTGTAAGCTGGCGTACTTTTAAATCGGGGTATATTGATCCAGCTTTTGTAGCGAAAGAAAAATTTGAAGCTGCTGTTGTAAATCCGCTTGTTTGGACAACTGATAATAATTATTCCAGCCCCTCTTACAATAAAGGTGGGGTACTTACCCATTTCAATAAGATCGTGCCCCATGTGGTAAGTGCCCGAATACATCAAAATGTGTTATGGTCGTGCAAGCCAAGGATCTTTGGAAAAATATTCATTCATAAAAAGAATTATCATGTGGGTGATATTAATCTGTTCTATATGAATATCCGGGAAAATATAGCCAGTAGGATTAAGGTATATTCTACACAGCAACATTTATAACCCATACCGGGCGCTAATTTCAAGCATTTTATCGATCGGTTTTTTTGCTTGTATTCTTAGTGTTTCATCCATAATAATCTCCGGTAATTCATATTTCATACAGAGATAGAGTTTTTCCAGGGTGTTTAATTTCATATGCGGACAATCATTACAAGCACAGTTATTGTCCGGTGGAGCGGGGATAAAAGTTTTTGTAGGACTATTCTTTTGCATTTGGTGTAAAATTCCGGTCTCAGTTACTACAATAAATTCCTGTGCCGGGTCTTTTTCGGAAAAGTTTAAAAGTGCTGTTGTACTTCCTATAAAATCAGCAATAGCTAGTAAAGAAGATTCACATTCAGGATGAGCAATTATTTTGGCTTGTGGATGGCGTATTTTAAGTTTGGTAATTTTTTCAAGACTAAATATTTCATGCACCATACAAGCACCATTCCATAGAACCATATTTCTACCCGTCTGTTTGTTGATATAAGCCCCAAGGTTCCTATCGGGCGCAAAAATGATAGGTTGGGTTGCCGGTAAACTTTCAACGATCTTTTGGGCATTAGAAGAGGTACAGATGATATCACTAAGCGCCTTAATACCCGCAGAACAGTTTATATAAGATATTACCAAATGATCAGGATGTCGTTCTTTAAAAACTTTAAATAAAGCCGGTGGGGCTGAATCGCTTAAAGAACAACCGGCATTAAGGTCTGGTAAGAGCACTTTCTTTGCAGGGTTTAATATCTTAGCGGTTTCAGCCATAAAATGCACCCCGGCAAAAACAATAATATCTGCCTGGGTTTTTACGGCAGCCTGAGCTAGACCTAAACTATCACCAATAAAATCTGCTATATCCTGAATATCCGGCTCTTGATAATAATGTGCCAGAATGATCGCATTTTTTTCTTTTTTTAATTTTTCAATTTCTGCAAATAAATCAAGGGTTGGATCTATATCAATATTTAGAAAACCGGTTTTTGATAATTGCTGTATTGCGTTGTTAATATCTGTCATAATATGTATTAGTACTACTTATTTATATAATCACCTACTACTACTAGGGCTGTGGATATGTGGAAACTAAAAATT
>JBAXBS010000037.1:0-3122 GCA_037141925.1 Chitinophagaceae bacterium | reverse complement strand
TATAAATGATAAAAATCCGAACTAGGTTCAATATGTTGTAATCCAACTTTTGCTTTACCATTTTCAAAATGCGCCACAAATTTAAGTTTACAATTTTTAGCAGTGGCTGCTTCATATATCTTTTTAAAATGATCTTCTTGTTTTTCCATCTCTGCATAAAAATCTTCCACCGATCCATTAAAACATGATGCTGGTAAAAATCCTTCATTGTCTATATCACTCATTTCAATTCTATTGCCTGCCTCACGTGCTAATATCATTATTTTTCGCATCACATCGGTTCCCCCTAAATCCATTCTTGGATCAGGTTCGGTATATCCTTCGGCCTGTGCTTGACGCACCACTTGTGCAAATGGTATTTTTCCATCATAATTATTAAATACAAAATTTAAAGTGCCTGATAATACCGCTTGTATTTTATTGATAGAATCTCCGCTTAATATTAAATTATTTAATGTGCCTATAATAGGCAAACTGGCTCCTACATTGGTTTCAAATAAAAACGAAGCATTGTACTCGCGCGCTAAAGATTTTAATTTGATATAATTGTCATAAGGGGAAGAACATGCAATTTTATTACATGCTACTACCGACACCGCTTTGCCTAATAATCCCGCATATACATTAGCTACCATTTCATGCGCGGTCACATCCACGAATACACTATTACGTAAATTGTTATGGATAATAGCTTCAGAATATTGATTGATATCTCCGAATGGAGCATTTTGCAATTGCTCTCTCCAAGAATTTAAATCAATGCCTTCGGGAAGTATTATTTGTCTTTTACTATTGGCAATCCCAACTATTTTGACTTGTAATCGTAATGTGTCTTGTATATAAACAACCTGCTTTTTAATTTGCTCTATTAATTTACCACCTACATTTCCTGCTCCTGCAATATATACATTGACTTGTTTATACGTGGTTTCAAAAAATGCTTCATGCAATACGTTAATGGCTTTACGCACATCCTTCGCTGCAATCACTGCAGTTATATTTTTTTCGGAAGATCCTTGTGCGATGGCACGTACATTAATACCATTACGTCCCAAGACACCAAACATTTTTCCGCTCACCCCTGGATGACTCTTCATTTGTTCTCCCACCAAGGCCAAAATAGAAACGTCTTTTTCAATAATTAAGGGTTCTACTTTTTGCGTATTAATTTCGTGCTCAAACTCTTCATCTACGGACAGTTTAGCCTGATGTGCATCCTGCACATTTACCCCAACACATATAGAATGTTCCGATGAACTTTGTGTGATTAAAATAATATTGATTTGTTTTTTAGCCAATGCTTCAAACAATCTTTTTGAAAATCCGGGTATCCCTACCATGCCACTTCCTTCCAAACTTAATAAACAGATATCTTGTATACTTGATATCCCTCTTATGAAGTTTTCATCTTCGGGTAATTCATTTTGAATAATGGTTCCTGGATGATTTGGATCAAAAGTATTTTTTATGAGTACCGGTATGTTTTTACGCATTACCGGTTGGATGGTAGGAGGATATATAACTTTCGCGCCAAAATGCGATAACTCCATAGCTTCCTGATAAGAAATAGTGGGTATCTCTTTTGCATTTTGTACAATTCTAGGATCGGCAGTCATCATGCCACTTACATCTGTCCAAATTTCTAAAACAGCAGCGTTTATAGAGGAAGCCAGGATAGCTGCCGAATAATCAGAACCTCCTCGGCCTAATGTAGTAGTATTCCCTTCACTATCGCTTGCAATAAATCCGGGTGTGATATATAGATCAAACTTATTGGACGCTTGATTCAAGTAATCATTTACTTTTTGTTGTGTCAATGCGCGATCTACCGTAGCATTTACATAATTAGAATTCGTTTTAATAATATCACGCGCATCTAACCATGTAACATTAATTCCTTTAGCAGCAAATCTGGCAACAATAATTTTAGAAGATAATATTTCACCATAACTCACCATCTTATCTTTCATGCGTGGTGTGAGTTCTCTCAGCATAAACAAACCTTCCACATCACTTTCTATTTCATAGATGAATTGTTTTACCAAACTCAAAATAGCACTTTGATCTTGTATAGGAAGCAAGGCACGCACTGCTTCCAAATGTTTTTGCTCAATATTGTGAAGAATAGTTTTATAGGCTTCATTTCCTTGCGCTGCCGTTTGTGCTAACATTAATAATTGATCCGTCACACCACTCATCGCCGATACAATTACAATAGCTGGTTGCTTTTGTATACTATTCGTAACAATGTCCACCACTTTTTCTATTGCTTCCGCATTCCCGACCGAACTTCCTCCAAATTTCAAAACCTGCATAACCAAATTTATTTAACGCATCCATTATATTAAATATCCGTAGATATTATCATTCTTATTTATTTCCGTATAGTTAATATGAAAGTGTTTCATGTTTTGCAATAACACTTCATATGCTTCTTTCGTTTTTAATTCTAAACCCACTAAAGCAGGGCCTGCTTCCTTATTATGTTTTTTCATATACTCAAATCGAGTAATATCATCTTCAGGACCTAATACTTTATTTACAAATTCCTTTAAGGAGCCTGGTCTTTGTGCAAATCCAATGAGGAAATAATGTTTCAATCCTTCATAGATCAAAGATCGTTCTTTTATTTCTTGCATACGATCTATATCATTGTTACCACCGCTTATAATACATACAACATTTTTTCCCTTGATTTGTTCGGCATATTCATCTAATATAGCTACCGACATAGCGCCTGCAGGCTCTACCACCATAGCTTCTTCATTATACATTTGTAAAATAGAAGTACATATTTTTCCTTCTGGCACCAATCTCATTTCATCAATTACATCCTTGCAAATTGAAAAAGTATAATCACCAATGCGCTTTAAAGCTGCCCCATCAACAAATTTATCTATATGTTCCAATTCTACTGGATGCCCTTGCTGCATTGCCGTTAGCATACTGGGTGCACCTTCCGGTTCTAAGCCTATAATTTTAGTATGTGGTGAATGTTGCTTAAAATATTTTCCCACGCCTGCACTCAATCCACCACCTCCGACTGGAATAAAAATAAAGTCAATTGGTTGCTGAGTTAATTCATGAATGTCATTCAATATTTCAACACCCACCGTTCCTTG
>JBAXBS010000036.1:0-5501 GCA_037141925.1 Chitinophagaceae bacterium | reverse complement strand
TAAAAGCCGCACCTACTTGTTGATTCGTAAATACTATGATACCTAAATTTATTTCCGGGAAAAGCATAACCTGAGTCACTATGCCCGCTAATCCTCCGGTATGTGTTACTTGTTTATAACCCTTCACATCACTCAATCCCCATCCTAAACCATAAGTTGAAAAATGAGTATTATAGGGTGCCGTTGTTTTCACAGGTTGAATAGTTTGTGGTGCCCACATTTCCTCATGTACCTCGTCACTGAATAATTGATATTGTAATTTGTCTCCGTATTTTCCATGATTCATTTGTAATGTGATCCATTTACTCATGTCTGTGACATTGCTCCATATACCCCCTGCTGCATTAGCTGTTTCACTCCAATCTATATCAATGGTTTCCACTTTCCCATTCACTGGTGCATGTGGACGTATCGTATTTGACCTGTCTTTTAATCGGTAGATAGAAGCTGCTGTTTCGGTCATTCCTAATGGTTTCATAATTTTTTGTTCTATAAAATCTTCCCATGTCATACCGGATGCTTTTGCGATCACTTCGCCCGCGACAATATATAAGTTGTTATCATAATCATATTTACTTCTAAAACTAGAAACCTGTTTAAGGTATCTTAAATTATGTATAATATCAGCCTTGGTAAAATTACTTCCGTCTGGGAACATCATTAAATCGCCTGCACCTAATCCTAAACCACTTCGATGTGTTAATAAATCACGAATGGTAAAATCTTCTGTTACATAGGGATTGTACATTTTAAAATTTGGAATAAAGTCCGTCACTTTATCGTCCCATTTTAATTTGCCCTCATCTATCAACATGCCCAATGCCGCTGTAGTAAAGGCTTTTGAATTAGAAGCAACTCCAAATTGAGTGTGCTCATTTACTTTTTGGCCTGTTTTTAAATTAGCAATGCCATACCCTTTAGCATGAATTAATTTCCCGTCTTTAACAACCGCTACGGCAATACCCGGAACATTAAATGTTTTTAAAACCAATTCGGTCACCGAATCTATTTGGTGACTTGTAATGGGAGTTGTAATGGCTTGCGCTTTACTATTATGTATTTGAAATAGACAAAAAAGTAAAAAGATAACGTATTTATTTTTCATATGTATTTATTATAAAATGATTTGATCTCCTTTTAATGATATTTTTATTACCGACACTTTATCGTTAGGAGCTTTGTTGGGAATAGAAATTTTTATTGTATCATTTAATTTTTTTTCTCCATTAAAGTTGTTTCCCAACTTATTTTGGTTATTAGTGAAAGTGCATTTTTCTCCTGTCTCTAAAATGCTCATTTTTTCAATTTCATTTTTAATGAATGGAATCGATAACTCGCCATTGCTGGGCCAATTAAATACTAATAAATAAAGCGCTAAACCATTCTTTGTTTTACGAGTGGTACATCTGCCCCAATCAAAGCTACCTATAGGACTTGGTTGACTTCCGTAAATGGCTTCATTATTTTTTTGCATCCAAATGCCCATCTCCTTCAGTCTTTCAACGCTTTGAATAGGGAAAGTGCCATCTAACTTGGGCCCTACATTTAATAAATAGTTACCCCCTTTGGAAGCAATATCACACAAATTTTGAATTAAGGTAAGGGAAGATTTCCAGTTGTTATCTGAAGCTCTAAATCCCCAGGTACCATTCATGGTCATACAAGTTTCCCAGTCATTATTATCTAATTCTTTTACACCGGGAATTTTTTGTTCCGGTGTTCGAGTGTCTCCTGGAAAATTGGGCTTTTTTAATCGATCATTGGTGATAATGTTAGGTTGCAATTTTAATAAATCATTTAATTTATTAGCTGCCTCATCTGTCATATTCACTGGCGTATCCCACCATAAAACAGACACCTCCCCATAATTTGTTAGTATTTCTTTAACCTGAGGTACCGCTACTTCATCAATATATTGATTAAAAGTTTTTGTTTCTTGCATAGGATCCCAATGTCCATTATGCAATTTGGTGTAATTATCTATAATTGTAGAGTCTGGATTCGCCCAACCCTCACTCATTAATTTGCGAGAGGCTGCTCCACCTGGGTTATTCCAATCCTGTGCTTGCGAATAGTAAAAACCAAGTTTCATTTTATATTTTTTGCAAGCCGCAGCTAATTCTTTTAAGACATCTCTTTTAAATGGAGTAGCGTCCACTATATTCCACTTGCTTGCCTCCGATTTAAACATGGCAAAGCCATCATGATGCTTAGCAGTAATTACAATATATTTCATCCCCGCTTCCTTGGCACATTTTACCCATTCTTCCGCATTAAATTGAACTGGATTAAATTGTTTTGCAATAGCTTGATATTCATTGTAAGGAATCTTGCTTCGATTCATAATCCATTCGGCACCGCCTTTTGCTTGTTCATGTCCATTATAGGTTCCAGCGTATTGTGCATACACACCCCAATGTATAAACATTCCAAATTTTGCTTCTCTCCACCATTGCATTCTTTCATCTTTGCTTAAGGTTTGTGCTTGTATGGTTTGTAAACTCCATCCAATGAGTAAAAGCAGTAATCCATATTTTTTCATACCGTATTGTTTTGCTTTTAAAGTTAAGAAAAACAAAAGAGTTTATATAAAATATTAGGTGGGAGAAAGGGTTACACCAATGCTTCAAAAAGAACTTCAATAGGGTGTAAGGCTTTGGTTTGAGCGCCATCTTTTATTTGATGACGACAGCTGGTGCCTGGAGCGGCAATAATAGTATTAGGATGTTTGGATCTTACCGCAGGAAGTAATACCAATTCTCCAATTTGCATAGATAAATCAAAATGCTCTTTTTCATAACCAAATGATCCTGCCATACCACAACATCCTGAAGGAATTACTTCTACTGTATAATTTTCGGGAAAAGACATTAAGGTAACCGAAGGTGTTATTGATGAGATTGATTTTTGCTGACAATGTCCGTGTAACTTTATATGTTTTGCTTCTTGGGTAAATAAATCTTTGGATATATTTCCTTTTGTGATTTCAGCTGCTATAAATTCATCAATCGTAAACGTATTCTTCGCTAAGTTAATAGCTGCTGCTACATTTTTATCCCATGCTAAATCGGGATACTCATCTCTGAAAGTGAGTATGGCTGATGGTTCTATACCAATGAGTGGTTGATCTTCGGTTACGATTTCACTTAAAAGTTCAATATTTTGATTGGCTATTTTTTGTGCTTTTCTTAATAAACCTTTAGACATCCATGCTCGTCCGCTTTCAATATGAGTGGGTATGATGACTTCATATCCTAATTTTTCTAATAGCAACACTGCTTTTTTCCCAATTTCTGCATCATTATAATTAGTGAACTCATCACAAAACAAGTATACTTTTTTAGTAGTACTAATTTTACTGCTATTAATTTGATTGCGTTGCTTTTGTTGATACCAGCGATGCAGCGTAGTGCTCGCTACTTTAGGCAATGAGCGTTTTGTTGAAAATCCGGAAAGTTTTTTAATGACACTACTGGTGAATGAATTGCTCACTAAAAAATTATATAAGCTAGGTACCAAGGAGGCAAGCTTTGCACTATGGGTGAAATGGGCGATTAATTGAGAACGAAAAGGAACTCCATTGGCATCATAATATTGTTGCAAAAACTCTGCTTTTAATTTTGCCATATCGACGTTGGATGGACATTCTGATTTACAGGCTTTACAACTTAAACACAAATCCATCACATCGTAAATCTCTTTATGATCAAAGCGATTCATTTTATCGGAATGTGTTAAAAACTCTCTTAAAATATTAGCTCTAGCGCGTGTGCTATCTTTTTCATCCTTTGTGGCCATAAAAGAAGGACACATGGTACCTCCTGATAAATGTGTTTTACGGCAATCCCCCGATCCATTACATTGTTCGGCGTGCTGTAAAATATCTTGCTGATGAAAACGAAAGATGGTTTTGAATTGAGGCGTGAACTGCCCTGCTTCATATCTTAACATCGTATTCATGGGAGGTGTATCCACAATTTTATTGGGGTTGAAAATAGCATTTGCATCCCAACTATATTTTACCTGCTTTAATAATTCATAATTTTTCTTCCCTACCATTTGTTCAATAAACTCGCCACGTAATCTTCCATCACCATGTTCACCACTCAATGATCCATCATATTTTTTTACTAATGTCGCTACTTCTTGTGCAATGGTTTTAAACAAGGCATTGCCTTCGGCCGTTTTTAAATTAATAATAGGCCTTAAATGTATTTCCCCCGAACCTGCATGCGCATAATGCACTGCATGTAAATCATGTTTAGTAAGTATATCATTAAAATCCCTGATATAATGGGGTAAGTCTTCCACATCCACGGCAGTATCTTCTATTACAGGAACCGCTTTTTCGTCTCCTGGTAAATTTCCTAAAAGCCCTAATCCAGCTTTACGTAAGGTCCATATTTTTTTAGTGTCTGCTCCAAACAACACAGGGAAATGATAGCCCAAACCCGCTGCTCGCATATCCGCTTCAACTTGTTGTGTGATAGCTGTAATTTCTTCGCGTGTATTTTTAGTAAACTCTATAACAAGTATGGCTCCTGGATCTCCTTGTACAAAAAATCGATTCTTACTTTGTTCTATATTATCCTTGGTACATTCTAAAATATAGTGATCAATTAATTCACTCGCACTTGGATGATATTTCAATCCAATTAAATTCGCTCTTAATGATTCGTCAATGGTATTAAAATGTACACATAACAACCCCGTTTCTTTTGGAGGCAATGGACTTACATGCAATTTAATTTCTGTGATAAACGCCAATGTTCCTTCAGAACCTGCAATAAGAGAACAAAAATTAAAATCAGGTCCGCCAGCTGTAAACGGTGCCATATCTACTAATAGATCCACTGCATATCCTGTGTTTCGGCGTTCTACTGATTTTTTTGGAAACTCTTTTTTAATCTCTACCTGATTTTCATAATTGCTTAACAAATTTCGAGTAGTATGATAAATTTTACCTTCCAACGTAGGCAATTCACATTTTTCATGAAACGCATCTAAGCTTAGATTTTTAAAAACCACTTCACTACCATCACTTAAAAACGCAGTGAGTTCCATTAAATGTTCACGCGTACTTCGATACACGACCGAATTAGAACCGCAGGAATTATTCCCCACCATTCCTCCAATCATGGCACGATTAGCAGTAGATGTTTCTGGACCAAAATATAATCCATAGGATTTTAAAAAAAGATTCAACTCGTCTCTAATTACTCCTGGCTGCAATCTTACCCAAGATTCCTTTTCATTGACTTCTAAAATTTGAGTAAAATGTTTAGATACATCTACTACAATTCCATTGCCTACAACTTGTCCTGCTAATGAAGTACCTGCTGTACGAGGAATTAAGTTTGTTTTTTCTTTTTGTGCAAACTCAATTAAAATGCGAATATCATTTTTGGTTTTAGGAATGGCGACAGCCAATGGCATTTCTCTATAGGCAGACGCATCTGTTGCATATAAAGTACGTATCGTTTTATCAAAAAAAAGATCGC
>JBAXBS010000035.1:0-7176 GCA_037141925.1 Chitinophagaceae bacterium | reverse complement strand
AAATTGTATATTGATATTATAAATTATTTTGAACCGAATTCGAGCTATGCGAGCGCGAGGTGAAGATTCAATAAATTGTATATTGATATTATAAATTATTTTGAACCGAATTCGAGCTATGCGAGCGTGAGGTGAAAAATAAGTTTATAATATCAATACTTTATAATGAATTCTCAAAAACTCTTGCCCGGAACTAAATAATTTTGAACATAATCCTGTATGCCTTCTTCTAAAGAATAAAAAGGAATTTCATACCCCGTTGTTTGCAATTTTTGCATATTTGCTTCGGTGAAGTATTGATATTTATCGCGTATATCTTCGGGCATATCTATAAATTCAATAGCAGGTGCTAAACCTTGTGCAGTAAAGGTATTGGCAGCTAAATCATAAAAGCTACGCGCTTTTCCAGTACCTAAATTATACAATCCATTTTGTGCAGTGGTCCAGTCTTTAGCAATCATTTTTTGTAGCATCCATTCAATGACTTTCATCACATCCTTTACATATACAAAATCACGTAATTGTTGTCCGTCTTCAAACCCGTCCTTATGACTTTTAAATAATTTTACTTTGCCTGTGTCTTTAATTTGGTGATAAGAATGAAATATCACACTAGCCATTCTTGCTTTGTGATATTCATTGGGACCATATACATTAAAAAATTTCAAACCAGCCCAATGGGGTGGCGTATTGTGTTGTGCAATCGCCCATTTATCAAACTCATTTTTACTAATGCCATAAGCATTCAAAGGCTCTAGCTGATCTAGTATATCATGATCATCATTATAGCCCTGTTCCCCCGAACCATAAGTGGCGGCAGAAGATGCATATATAAATGGAATTTGTTTTAGAGTGGCATAATTCCACAATGCTTGCGAATACTCTAAGTTTAATTCCTGATGAATCGCATAATTAAATTCGGTGGTATCGGTACGTGCCCCTAAATGTATGATAGCATCAATGGTAAAATCTTCGTCAAGTAATTGAGTTAAGAACGCTTGTCTTTCAATGATTTTTGAATATTGTTTTTGTTCCCAATTAGATCTTTTTGCTTCTACTCCAAAATCATCTACTAACCACAAATTAGTAAAGCCTTGTTCATTTAAATATTGAACGACTACCGAACCTATAAATCCAGCAGTACCAGTGACAACAATGGTTGGAGAAGCCGTCATGCTTATTTCATTTTAGATTCTATCGCTGTATCATATTTATGTTTCCAATCTAATATGCTACCCCAATTTTCACCTTCTACTTTCACATCAGCATCCGTCACTTTACCTAACACCCCAAATGAAATATGTAATGAAGCTGCTAATTTTTCGATCACAGATAATTGTGCATTGTTACAAGAAATTACGACTCTACTTTGCGCTTCACCCATCCAATAAGCATCTTTACGAAGATCACTATTAGTAGAAGACACTTCAAAACCTTTATTATTTGTAAATGCAGATTCTAATAATGTAACAATCAATCCTCCTTCACTCACATCATGTGCACTTGCAATATTTCCTTGTTGAATTAATGTTGCAACTAATTGTTGTAGATTAAATTCTTCATCTAATTCAAAATGAGGAGCGGTAGAATAAGCGACTCCTTTTATTTTATGCAAATATTCTGAAGAGCCAATATCATTGCGAGATTGCCCTAGTAATACAATCACATCTCCAGGATTTTTAAAATTTAAAGTCATTCTCTTTTGCATGTCTTCCACAATACCCACCATACCAATGGTTGGTGTAGGATATACTGGACCATCTGGATTTTGATTATAGAAACTTACATTACCTCCGGTTACTGGAGTATTGAATTTCCTACAGGCAGCACCCATTCCTTCTACTGATTTTGCAAATTGATAATACACTTCTGGATCATATGGATTCCCGAAATTTAAACAGTTGGTCACTCCAATAGGTTCTCCACCAGAACAAACAATATTACGCGCTGCTTCTGCAACAGCAATCATGGCACCTTTATAAGGATCTGCGAAAACATATTTACTATTACAATCGACCGTCATTGCTAATGCCTTCCCAGTTCCTTTTGCAATAACAATAGAGGCATCACTTGGCGCATTGGTAGAAGCATTCGCTGCACCTACCATACTATCATATTGTGTATACACCCAACGCTTAGATGCAATATTTGGTATTTGCACTAATTGTTCAACAGTAGCTTTTAAATGGGTTACATCTTCTACTGCATTCATATCAAAAGCATTTACTTTAGATAAATAGGCAGGCTCTTTATATTCTCTTGTGTATTGAGGTGCACCCCCACCTAAAACTAATTCATACGCAGGAAGGGAAGCTTCTAATTCACCATTCATATAAAAATCCAATAAACCATCTTCAGTGACTTCACCAATATTGCTACATGATAAATCCCATTTTTCAAAAACTGCTAACACTTGTGCTTCTTTTCCTTTTTCAACGACCATCAACATACGCTCCTGACTTTCACTTAATAATAATTCCCAAGCCTTCATATTTTGTTGACGCGTAGGTACTTTATCTAAATCAATACGCATACCCACTCCCCCTTTGGCACTCATTTCGGCAGTAGAACAAATAATTCCAGCTGCACCCATATCCTGCATACCTACTACACCACCTGTTTCAATCACTTCTAAACAAGCTTCTAATAATTTCTTTTCTTGAAATGGATCACCTACTTGCACTGCTGGTAACTCTTCTACACTATCTGCAGTAATTTCAGCGGAAGCAAAACTTGCACCACCAATACCATCTTTACCTGTTGCACTTCCTACAAAGAAAACTGGATTTCCTTTTCCTAAAGCAATAGCACTAACTGTTTTTCCTGCTTTCACAATACCCACACTCATCGCATTTACCAAAGGATTGGTATGATAACAATCTTCAAAATATAATTCACCCCCCACAGTAGGAACACCAAAACAATTTCCATAATGTCCAATACCATGCACCACACCAGCTAATAAACGTTTTGTTTTATTATCCTCTAAATTTCCAAATCGTAAACTATTTAAAGATGCAATGGGACGGGCGCCCATTGTAAAAATATCTCTTTGAATTCCACCTACTCCAGTAGCAGCACCTTGGAATGGCTCCAATGCACTTGGATGATTATGACTTTCTATTTTAAATACGACTCCGTAATCATTTCCAATATCCATCAATCCTGCATTTTCTTCTCCAGCAGCAACTAACATTCTACCTCCATCACGAGGTAAAGTTTTTAACCACTTAATGGAATTTTTATAACTACAATGCTCACTCCACATGCCACTAAAAGCACATAGCTCTGTAAAATTGGGAGTGCGCCCTAATTTTTGTTTAATACTTTCAAATTCATCCGCAGTCAATCTAAGTTGTTGGGCAGTTTTTACAGTGATTTCCATTCGAAATAATTATGCTATTTAATAGATGACGCGAAGTTACAAAAGTGAAATAGAAGTGTGTGCCTGAATTACCAACATATAAACAGTATAAATGTGTATGACCCAAAAAGTGATTTTTATTGAAAATCAAGCATTTGTAGTATAATTTAATATTATACTAATTTTATATATTTATATTTTATCCATATTTTGTTCTTTTTATAAACATTGAGTACTAAATTTTATAATAATCTATTATTTTCGTGCCGTATTTTAAAAAAAAATATCATTTACATAATATTATATATTTTATTAATATTTTAAAATCCAACCCTATGTCAGTATCAAAGTTAGAGTACATTTGGCTCGATGGCTACAAACCCACTCAGTCTTTAAGAAGTAAAACGAAAATTGAAAAAAATTTTAGTGGCAAATTAGAAGATTGCGACATGTGGTGCTTTGATGGTTCTAGTACCGAACAAGCACCCGGCGGTTCTAGTGACTGTTTATTAAAACCGGTTTTTATATGCCCTGACCCGCAACGCAAAAATGCTTTCTTAGTCATGTGTGAAGTATTAAGTTCTAATGGAACACCTCACGAATCAAATGGTCGTGCAACGATCGAAGATGATGACAATGATTTTTGGTTTGGTTTTGAACAAGAATATTTTTTATGGAATCCTGCAACGAATAAACCATTAGGTTTTCCAGAAGGCGGTTACCCTGGACCTCAAGGACCTTACTATTGTTCAGTAGGTGCTAACAATGCATTCGGAAGAAATATTGTGGAAGAACATTTAGATGCTTGTATTGAAGCAGGTTTAAATATTGAAGGTATCAATGCAGAAGTAGCAGCAGGACAATGGGAGTTCCAAATATTTTCAAAAGGTGCCAAAGAAGCTGGAGATCAAATTTGGATTGCTCGTTACTTATTAGAAAGAATTGGTGAAACTTATGGCGTATCCATCAACTGGCATTGTAAACCATTAGGTACTTTAGATTGGAATGGTTCTGGTATGCACGCGAACTTCTCTAACACAACATTAAGAACCTGTGGCAAGAAAGAAACCTATGATATCATTTGTGAATCTTTCCGTCCATTTGTAAAAGAACACATTGATGTGTATGGTGCCGATAACCATTTACGTTTAACCGGTAAACATGAAACCGCTTCTATCCACGATTTCTCTTTTGGAGTTTCTGATAGAGGTGCAAGTATCCGTATCCCAATTGGTGCGGTGGAGAAAGGTTGGAAAGGTTGGTTAGAAGATCGCCGTCCAAACTCTGCTGCTGATCCATATAAAGTAGCAGCCAGAATTATCAAAACTGTAAAAACAGCAAAAGTATAATGGACGTTTTTTTAAAGATAATGTGTTCGTAACTAGTGTTTTGAATGAAAATCCTCCTTTTTGGGGGATTTTTTGTTGATTACTCCTCCCAAAATGACATTACCTTTAGTACTTTACTAATATTTAAATAAAGTATATATGTCATTAAGAACAGATGCCGTTAAACATGTGAGTCATGAAAAAGCAGCCTCCCCAGATGTGAGAGCTTCTAAAATCACTGCTATATTTGGTGAAAGTGTTTTTAGTTTAAAAGAAGCAAGAGCTTTTTTAAGTGATGAAGCATATAAAAGTTTATTGAATAGTTTTAAAGGTTCTAAAAAAATTGATCGCGCTGTTGCAAGTCAAATTGCAACTGGTATAAGAGCATGGGCCGAAAGTAAAGGTGTAACACACTACACACACTGGTTTCAACCCTTGACAGGAAGCACTGCAGAAAAACATGATTCCTTTTTTACTTTAAAATCGGATGGTACTGCCATTGAAGAATTTGATGGTGCTGCCTTAATACAACAAGAACCAGATGCTTCTTCTTTTCCTAGTGGAGGATTGAGAGCCACATTTGAAGCAAGAGGATATTCTGCATGGGATCCTTCTTCTCCCCCTTTTATTATTGAAATTGGAAATGGAAAAACTTTATGTATTCCTACCATATTTGTTTCTTATACGGGTGAATCATTAGATTACAAAGCTCCATTGATGAAAGCTACAGAAGCTTTAAACAAAGCAGCAGTAACGGTTTGTAATTATTTTGATAAGAACGTCAATAAAGTCACTCCTACTTTAGGTTGGGAACAAGAATACTTTGTGATTGATGAAGCACTCGTAAATGCACGTCCGGATTTAGTACAATGTGGAAGAACTGTTTTTGGTGCAGCTCCTGCAAAAGGACAACAATTAGAAGATCATTATTTTGGTTCCATTCCAGAAAGAGTGTATGCTTTTATGCGTGACTATGAAAACGAATCTTACAAATTAGGTATTCCATTAAGAACTCGTCACAATGAGGTAGCACCTGCACAATTTGAGTGTGCTCCTATTTTTGAAGAAGTTAATATTGCAGTAGATCATAACATTTTATTAATGGATGTGATGACTCGTATTGCTAAGAGACACAAGCTGGTTGTCATATTACATGAAAAACCATTTGCTGGAATTAACGGTAGTGGTAAACATAATAACTGGAGTTTAGCTACCGATACGGGTGTGAATTTATTAGCACCAGGCAAAACACCTAAGACCAACTTAATGTTCCTTACCTTTTTTGTAAATACTATTAAAGCAGTACATGATTATGCAGATATTTTAAGAGCCAGTATTGCTTCTGCTTCCAACGATTTTCGTTTAGGCGCCAACGAAGCACCTCCTGCTATTATTTCGGTGTTTGTAGGTGAATATTTAACTAAAGTGTTGCAAGATGTGGAATCAAGAGTAGGCACTAAATTTGATGAACAAGATGAAGCCATCTTGAAATTAGATTTACACAGAAGCATCCCTGAACTTTTACTGGACAATACCGATCGAAACCGTACTTCTCCTTTTGCATTCACTGGAAATAAATTCGAGTTCCGCGCAGTGGGTTCTACAGCCAACTGTAGTCATCCAATGACTATTTTAAATACTATTGTAGCTGATACTTTAGTAAAATTTGCTCAAGAAGTAGATGCTTTAATTGAGAAAGGTGATAAAAAGGAAATTGCTATTATGCAAGTCATCCAAAAATATATTGTATCCAGTAAGAAGATTTTATTTGAAGGAGATGGTTATAGCGAAGAGTGGCATAAAGAAGCTGAAAAAAGAGGCTTGCCTAATTTAAAAACTACGCCAGTTGCTTTGGATGCGATGGTAACCGAAAAAGCGAAAAAATTATTCAAGGATAACAATATTTATACGCACAGTGAATTAGAAGCTCGTTATGAAATTGAATTAGAGAAGTACATCAAAAAAGTACAAATTGAAGCGCGCATTATGGGCGACTTAGCCACTAATCATATTATTCCTTCTGCGATTAAGTATCAAAATGAATTGTTGAAAAATGTAAGCTTACTTCGCGAAGCTGCGCTTCCCGAAAAATTATATAAAGGACAATTAACTTTATTAAAAGATGTAAGTACCCATATTCAACAAGTATATGATAATGTACATGCGATGGTGGAAGAAAGAAAAGTGGCTAATAACATTGAAAATTCAAGAGACAAAGCTATTGCTTACGAATCTAAAGTGAAAGCACAATACTTTGACAAGATCCGTTACCACGTGGATAAATTAGAGCAATTAGTGGACGATGAATTATGGACACTTCCAAAATACAGAGAACTTTTATTCTTAAGATAGTTCTTATGAAATAATATAAAAACCATTTCTTAAGAAAAACATATTCCCCAAAGGTAATGTTTGATGCTTTGATGCAAAAAGGAGCCCCGTTTCGGTGGCTCCTTTTTAATTTTATTAGACTATTTTTCGAGC
>JBAXBS010000034.1:0-7276 GCA_037141925.1 Chitinophagaceae bacterium | reverse complement strand
GCAATTAAATGCAATAAGCGCGCATAACATTGTATATCGTCGCGCAAATTCACTTTCCAATTAATAATACGATTTAAATAATCAATGGCTTTAGCCGGCTGGCCGGCACCAAAATATAAGCAAGCAATTTTATAGTAAAATACCAGTATTCGATGACTGTCTAAATAAAGATCAATTTCCTTCAACTTCTCTTCCATGCTGGGTATCATGGTAAGGCCTTCACTAAAACTACCCTCTAAAAAGTGCTTATTTATTTTAGCAATGTATAAGTAAATAAAAGATTGTATTAAATTATTTTTATTATTTAATACAATGGAAGTATTACTAAAATTTTCAAGAATCAAAATAGTTTCTTGTAATTTTTGAAAATTTCTTAAATCAAAATGCGCGCTAATTAAATTGTGAAGTCCTTTAATATATTGAGCCGTTTCGTTTTGCTTCATGTTGTCGGAAGCTTCAAATAAATCTACCCACTTTTGACTGTATCTATAATGCAGTAAAAAATCTTGATTAATAAAACCATACCAACAATGACATTGATAGCGGTACAAATTTTCGTAAAAACCTGTTGATGATTTTATTTTTTCTAAAATAGGATCCTGCATTAATGCATCTAATGCAGTTCTATCTTCATCATTACGTGCATGACCATGTTGAATATACCAACCATATAATTGTAAAGACAAATTAGAGGATTGTGCAATTAACGATAAACGTTCATTGGCTTCGTCAATTTCATCACTTAATTGTTTGGCACGATCTTGCATGCTACGAGTAATGTGTAAGGACTCAATCTTTTTTTCTAAAAACAATACCTGCAATAAATAAGTGACTTGATTGTTTTGTTTGGTAAGCGTTTTAATTTTTTCTAGCAAACGTAAACTTTGAATATAAAGTCCCTTATTGTATAAAATTTTGGCGTGGTCCAATTGCTCATGAATTTGCAAGTCAATGTTTTCATTTTGCTTCACAATACGTAAGCTGGACAAAATTTGATCGTATAAATGGGCCTTTAAATTAGAAAGTTGCTGTTTTTGAAGGGACTCGTTTTTGCTCAATAAAACCTCCTCGTCATATTCCTTCATTTTGTCCAAAGCATCAAAAAGCTGGATAATCTTTAAATCAGCAGACGCCGAATTACGCTTCACATACAATTTGAAGTTGCGTTTTTCGGCCCTTTCTAGGGATTTTACTAAAATAAATAAAGCGTCCGTGCTTAAGTTGGGCATCGTAGCTGGGTTTAACTCAAAATATTGACAATCAAATAGTTAAGCAATAAATATTGCCTTTACACATTGTAAATTAACACTAAAAATGATGTGAATTACTTGTTCATATGGGGTAATTTTAAACAATAAACGGGCCACGAGCCCGTTTTGTATCTATAACAGATTCAAAATCAATAAGTTGCTTGCCGGCTGGAACCTCAATTCCCAGCCTAAAAGGATGTTTTTCGAATACGATTAAAAAGAAATCAAGATGAGTGAAAAAGTCTACATTTTTGACACCACTTTAAGGGACGGCGAACAGGTTCCTGGTTGTAAATTGAACAGTAAGGAAAAGCTGGATCTGGCAGTTAGGTTGGAGGAGTTGGGCGTGGATATTTTGGAAGCAGGATTTCCGGTTTCAAGCCCAGGTGATTTTGAGTCGGTACATCAAATAGCCAAAACATTAAAAAATACGGTGGTATGTGGTTTGTCCCGCGCGGTGCAAAATGATATTGAAGTGGCTGCTGCAGCATTAAAACCAGCGAAGCGTTTTAGAATTCATACGGGTATCGGCACATCCGATTTGCACATCAAGTATAAATTTAATGCAACACGTGAAGAAATTATTGAACGCGCCATTAACGCAGTCAAGTTAGCGCGCAATTTTACAGATGATGTTGAATTTTATGCAGAAGATGCAGGACGCACTGATAATGAATTTTTAGCAAGAGTGATTGAAGCAGTAGTGAAAGCAGGTGCGACTACTTTAAATATTCCTGATACAACTGGTTATTGTTTACCTTATCAGTATCAAGAAAAGATGGCTTACTTAGCCAATAACGTGAAAGGAATTGAGAAAGCTATTTTATCCTGTCATTGTCACAATGATTTAGGATTGGCCACTGCCAATTCCATTGCAGGAGTGATGGGAGGTGCAAGACAAATTGAATGTACTATTAATGGATTAGGAGAACGTGCAGGAAATACTTCATTGGAAGAAGTAGTGATGGTCATTAATCAACATAAGGACTTAGGATATTATACCAATATCAATGCAAAATTATTAAATCCAATAAGTCGTGAAGTATCCGAAGTGATGAGAATGCCTGTGCAGCCTAATAAAGCCATAGTAGGTGCCAATGCTTTTTCACATTCATCTGGCATACATCAAGATGGATTTTTAAAGGAAGCACAAACCTATGAGATCATTAACCCAGCCGAAGTGGGAGCCGAAGACAGTAAGATTGTGTTAACGGCGCGCAGTGGACGCAGTGCATTAGCGCACAGATTTCAAAAATTAGGACATCAATTTACACGTAATGATATTGATGTATTGTATCCATCATTTTTAGAAGTAGCAGATAAAAAGAAAGAAGTGAAGGAGGAAGATTTAATTGCATTGGCGAATCATTATACCCAATAAAAAAGTCAACAAAAAAATTAGAACATGGGAAAAACAATATTTGATAAAATTTGGGATGCGCATGTGGTGAAAAAAATTGAAGATGGCCCATCGGTATTGTATATCGATAAGCATTTAATTCATGAAGTGACAAGCCCACAAGCGTTTAGTGGTATGGAAAAAAGAGGTGCTAAATTGTTTCGACCTCAACAAATTGTAGCAACTGCGGATCATAATGTTCCTACAATCAATCAACATCTACCCATAGCAGATCAATTATCAAAATTTCAAGTAGATACATTAATTGAGAATTGTAAAAAGCATGGAGTTGAATTATATGGATTAGGACATCCTTATCAAGGAATTGTTCATGTGATAGGACCTGAATTAGGCATCACACAACCAGGTATGACAATCGTATGTGGTGATAGTCACACAAGTACGCATGGTGCATTTGGATCCATTGCATTTGGAATAGGCACCAGTGAAGTAGAAATGGTATTTGCTTCACAATGTGTGATGCAAACCAAGCCCAAAGTAATGCGAATTAATATTGAAGGTGAAATTCAAAAGGGGGTGGTTTCAAAAGATATTATTTTATACATCATTGCAAAAATTTCGGCTAGTGGTGCTACCGGATATTTTGTGGAATATGCAGGATCGGCGATACGTGCATTGAGTATGGAAGCGCGCATGACTATTTGCAATATGAGTATTGAGATGGGAGCGCGAGGAGGAATTATTGCACCCGATGAAACAACTTATGCTTATATGAAAGGCAGAATGTTTGCGCCACAAGGAGCAGACTGGGATACTCAATTAGCGTATTGGAAAACTTTATTTACGGATGCGGATGCGAAGTTTGATCAAGAAATAAATATAGATGCAGCGCAAATTCAACCCATGATTACTTATGGCACCAATCCGGGAATGGGATTATCGGTTACTGGTACGGTCCCAACATTAGAAAGCATGACGGATGCAACCGAAAAACAAAACTTTGAAAAAGCAATGCAATACATGGGGTTAACACCAGGGCAAACATTATTGGGGATGCCGGTTCAACATGTATTTATTGGATCTTGCACCAATTCACGCATCGAAGATTTTAGATTGGTAGCAAGTATTATCAAAGGCAAAAAAAAGGATCCAAGTGTACAAACTTTAATTGTGCCAGGATCACAAGAAGTAGCCAAACAAATTAAAGCAGAAGGTTTAGATAAAATATTTGAAGAAGCAGGTATTCCTATTAGACAAGCAGGATGTAGTGCTTGTTTAGGAATGAATGAAGATAAAATTCCAGCGGGACAATATTGTATTAGTACCAGCAACCGCAATTTTGAAGGAAGACAGGGAGCAGGTGCAAGAACTTTATTAGCGAGTCCATTAACAGCTGCTGCTGCATTGTTAACAGGAAAAATTACGGACATCCGTACTTTATTAAATTAAAACATATGCAATCATTACAAAAAATAACCAGCCGATTTGTACCACTTCGTATTGAAAACGTAGATACGGATCAAATCATTCCTGCACGCTTTTTAAAAGCAACTACTAAGGAAGGCTTTGGTAAAAATTTATTTAGAGATTGGAGATATGAAAATGATGATGAAAGTCAACCTAAAAAAGATTTTGTATTAAATCAATCTCAATATAGCGGAGACATATTGGTAGCAGCTAAAAATTTTGGATGTGGCTCTTCCCGTGAACATGCAGCATGGTCCATACAAGATTATGGATTTAAGGTAGTGGTGTCCAGCTTTTTTGCAGACATCTTTAAAAACAATGCATTAAACAATGGAGTATTACCTGTGACTGTGACAGATGCATTTTTACAGCAAATATTTGTACAAGACGCTACTGCTACTTTAACTGTGGATTTGGAAAAGCAAACCATCACTATTGATGCTACAGGAGCCACTGAAAATTTTGAAATAAATGCCTACAAAAAAACATGTATGCTGAATGGATACGATGATATTGATTATTTATTAAGTATCCGAAATGAGATTGAACAATTTGAACAAGCGAAAAAATAATTCTTATGCAAAAAAAGATAGCAGTCATATTAGGAGATGGCATTGGACCCGAAGTCACCCAACAATCTATTAAAGTATTAAATAGTATTGCCAAAAACTATCAACATAGTTTTAGTTATGAATATGCTTTAATGGGTGCGGTAGCTATTGATGAAACTGGAAATCCTTTGCCGGATGAGACTATTAAAATTTGTTTATCCAGTGATGCAATATTATTTGGCGCTATTGGAGATCCAAAGTATGATAATGATCCTACTGCAAAAGTGCGACCCGAACAAGGATTATTAAAGTTGCGTAAGGAGTTACAATTGTTTGCGAATATTCGTCCTGTAAAAACCTATGCATCCTTACAACATCTCACTCCTCTAAAGCCACACTTATTAGAAAACGTGGACTTCATCATTTTTAGAGAATTAACGGGAGGTATTTATTTTGGTGCTAAAACTTTAAGTGAGGATGGAACTGTTGCGACCGATGGCTGTTCTTATTCTGTATTAGAAATAGAACGTATAGCACATTTAGCATTTCAGTATGCACAAAAAAGAAGAAAAAAATTAACACTAGTAGATAAAGCCAATGTGTTAGAAACTTCTCGTCTATGGAGAAAAGTAGTACAAGGCATAGCAAAAAATTATTCAGATGTAGCAGTTGATTATTTATTTGTAGATAATGCAGCGATGCAAATTATTTTAAACCCAGCACAGTTTGATGTGGTGTTAACCGAAAATTTATTTGGAGACATTATAAGTGATGAAGCATCCGTATTAGTGGGATCCTTGGGATTATTGCCATCTGCGTCTGTAGGAAATACAGTGGCATTGTTTGAACCTATTCATGGTTCTTATCCGCAAGCTAAAGGAAAAGATATTGCAAATCCTTTAGGATCTATTTTATCATCAGCAATGTTATTAGATCATTTTGGATTGAACACGGAAGCTAATATAGTGCGTGAAGCAGCTGACTGGTGTTTGAGTAATAAATTTGTTTCAAAGGATATCGATCCAGTAAATAATTATACTACCACAGCCATTGGTGATTTGATTTGCGAATACATTGAAAGAAATGCGAAGGGAGAAGGGCATGTACATCATGATCGTTTACATAAATCAACCATCATCTAAATAAAACATGCTTAAACTAACATTCGTGTTAAGGTTAAGAAAAAAAACAAGCCTAATTTTATATACTGCTTTTTAATGTAATCATATGGAACTCAATAAATATTCAAAAACAATCACACTGGATCCTACGCAGCCTGCTGCGCAAGCTATGTTCTATGGCATAGGATTAACGGATGCTGATTTGCATAAAGCGCAAGTGGGTATAGTGAGTATGGGCTATGATGGTAATACTTGTAACATGCATTTGAACGCATTGGCAGCGAATGTAAAAACCAGTGTATGGGAAAATGATTTAGTGGGTTTAACTTTTCATACTATTGGTGTGAGTGATGGAATGAGTAATGGAACCGATGGAATGCGATATTCATTAGTAAGTCGTGATGTGATTGCAGATTCTATTGAAACAGTTTGTGGAGCACAATATTATGATGCTTTAATTACAGTGCCTGGTTGTGATAAAAATATGCCAGGATCCTTAATTGCAATGGGTCGATTAAATCGTCCATCTATTATGTTGTATGGTGGAACCATTGCTCCCGGACATTATAAAGGACAGGATTTAAATATTGTTTCTGCATTTGAAGCATTAGGACAAAAAATCGCAGGTCAATTGGATGAAGCTGACTTTAAAGGAATTGTACAACATGCTTGTCCAGGGGCAGGCGCTTGTGGTGGAATGTATACTGCAAACACTATGGCAGCAGCCATTGAAGCATTGGGAATGAGTTTGCCTTATTCTTCTTCCAACCCTGCGTTAAGTGAAGAAAAACAACAAGAATGTAAGGATGCAGGAAAAGCCATTCGTTTATTGTTAGAAAAAGATATTAAGCCCAAAGATATCATGACACGAAAAGCATTTGAAAATGCAGTAGCGGTAATCATGGTATTAGGAGGAAGTACCAATGCAGTATTGCATATGATAGCGATGGCAAAAAGTGTGGGTGTTTCATTTACACAAGATGATTTTCAAACCATCAGTGATAAAATTCCTGTGTTAGCAGATTTTAAACCATCAGGAAAATATTTAATGCAGGACTTACATCAATATGGTGGTGTGCCTGCCGTGATGAAATATATGTTGGCACAAGGATGGTTGCATGGGGATTGTTTAACGGTGACAGGAAAAACAGTAGCCGAAAATTTAGCGAACGTACCTGATTTAAATTTTGATCAACAAAAAATCATCTATCCAAAAGAAAATCCCATAAAAGCAACAGGACACTTACAAATATTATACGGCAACTTAGCCACTGGAGGAAGTGTTGCAAAAATTTCAGGAAAGGAAGGAGATTTATTTGTAGGACCTGCAAGAGTATTTGATGGTGAACAATCTTTAATAGCAGGAATTAATTCAGGAAAAATACAACCGGGAGATGTGGTGGTTATCAAAAATGTAGGCCCAGTGGGCGCTCCAGGGATGCCTGAAATGTTAAAACCAACCTCTGCGATAATTGGAGCAGGCTTAGGAAAGTCAGTGGCTTTAATTACGGATGGAAGATTTAGTGG
>JBAXBS010000033.1:0-11524 GCA_037141925.1 Chitinophagaceae bacterium | reverse complement strand
GGTCCATTATTTGGACGTGGGCCTGATGGATTCAAACGATTGTTATTGTTTTGTTGATTTCTACGACGATCGTTTTTCTCTAAAGTTCTCAAACTAATTTGTCCTACCACATCTACAAAATCCGGTTCCACTTCCTTAGGCTTTCCGCTAGTAACTTCTACGGCTTGTAATTCTTCCACCGCAATGCCTTGTTGATTTAATTTTTTTATTTCCTTTACACGTTCAATCGTCAATGGATAATGCTTGGTATTATTGGGTAAAGTATACCACATTAAATTTTTGAAAATATCTTTCTTAATTAAAAAAGCTTGTCCCATCACTGTTTGCAAATTATCTGCATAATCAGGGAAAGCTTGCAATGCATCTAAGTAAGTATCTAATTCAAAATTCAAACAACATTTTAAACGACCACATTGGCCACTTAACTTAGTTTGATTAATAGATAAATTTTGATAACGAGCAGCAGTGGTATTCACACTTTTAAAATCATGTAACCAAGTGCTACAACAAAGTTCACGTCCACAACTTCCAATACCACCTACTTTAGCAGCTTCTTGACGAATACCAATTTGGCGCATTTCTACTTTAACTTTAAACTCACCTGCAAAAATTCGAATGAGTTCTCTAAAGTCAATACGATCATCAGCTGTGTAAAAGAAGGTTGCTTTTTTCCCATCCGCTTGAATTTCAACTTCACTTAATTTCATGGCCAAACGTAAATCACGCGCGGCGGCACGACTACGAGATAAAATGGCAGCTTCACGACTTTTACTAATCTTGAATGCTTCAATATCGCGCTCATTGCTAGGGCGTAATATTTTCTTCATTTCAGATCCAAATTCGTCTATGCCTCTTTTCTTTAATTGCAAACGTACTAATTCACCGGTCAAAACTACTTCCCCTAAGTCAAAGCCATTCACTCCTTCTACAGTAACATAGTCGCCTTTTTCATAAAACTGACTTGAGGTATTTTTATAAAAATCCTTACGACTGCCTTGATTAAAGCTGATTTCAATGATTTTACATTGACTTTCGGTATCGTCTATAGGTAAATTGCGTAACCAGTCATGTACATTCAATCGGTTACAGCCTCCAGTACTACAGCCGCCATTACTTTTGCAGCCGCCTGGTTTTCCAGTTCCACATGATCCACATCCCATATATCGTTAGTTCAACTGTTATTAAATATAAAATACCCAAGCTTATCCTCTTTTCTCTATTCTTTCCGCTTAAGCTTCTGTCAAAATTAAGGTTTTGTTCTGAATGATATGATAGAACTTAATACTAAGTCCCATAAACAACATCTTGGCGTTGGCATTGCGTTCAATATGATAAACTGCCTTATCTAGTTCATTTACAATGGCTTCCATCTGACTTACCCCTGCTATTTTGTTAATTCTAAGGGCAAAATCTTTAAGGTCATTATCTAAGGGTAAATCACTTACCATCGTCTTTAAGCGGATGCTATGCTCTAATAAATGGTTGAAATACTTCAAAAACTGCTTTTGTTGCTCACGACCCATTTTACTCATTTCTTCCACCCATTTTAATTGAGCTAATGGTCCTGATCTTAAAATGGCGTTTAACCAGTCCTTAATTTGAGTGATATAATCCGCATCGCTATGTTGTACTAAGTGAAGGGCTTCTCTATAATTGCCGTCCGAAAGCAAAGCGATTTGTTTGGCTTTGTCGGGATCTAATTTACCTCTTTCCATTAAGGCTGTTTCAATTTCAGCTACAGTTAATCTGGGGACTTTTACAAACTGACATCTACTTAAAATAGTAGGTAAAATGTTTTCTTCCGAAGCAGCTACTAAAATAAAAATGGTATGAGGTGGCGGCTCTTCAATAAGTTTCAATAATTTATTTCCTTCATGCCCTAAATATTCAGGCATCCATAAAACCAAAACTTTGTAGGCGCTTTCAAAACTTTTAAAGGATAATTTTTTGATGATTTCATTGCACTCCTCGGCACTAATATTTCCTTGTTTATTTTCGGCTTTTATAAATTGAAGCCAATCAAATGCATTTCCATAAGGGTATCCATTTAAAAATTCTCTCCACTCTTCAATAAAATTCGCGCTGATATTTTTCCTACCTGATTTTTCTAAAGTGATTGTAGGAAAACTAAAATGCAAGTCGGGATGTACCAATTGACTTGCTCTATGGTAAGCAGGTAATGATGCAATTTCTTCGGGACTATATTTTTTAACTGGTACCGGTTCACTCGGTCCTCCAAATAAATCCGGACTCGGTTCATTCCCATTAGGAAGACTCACTATATATTGTGCAAAAGCAATGGCTAAAGGAAGTGCCCCCGAACCTTCGGGACCCACTAATAGTAAAGCATGGCTCAACCTTTGTTGATGCACCATGTCCACCAATTGTTTTTTTAATTTTTCTTGACCTATGACTTCGCTCAATAACATGCAACGAAGATAATGCTTCCTGCCATTATTTTAAGTAAGATAAAATAGCGTCGCTATCTGGTTTTACATTGCTTGGAAAATAAGCAATCATTTTTCCATTTTCATCCAATAAAAATTTATTGAAGTTCCAAGAAATACTAGCATCTAAAACTCCATTTTTGCCTTTTTGAGTAAGCCATTGATAGATGGGTGCGGTGTTATCACCTTTCACATCAATTTTATCAGCTAAGGGAAAACTCACCCCGTAATTTTTTTTACAAAATTCAACAATTTCTTGATTCGATCCTGGCTCTTGACCTCCAAATTGATTGCAAGGGAAACCTATAATCACTAATTTATCCTTGTATTGTTCATATACTTTTTGCAAAGCTTCATATTGGGGTGTATAACCACATTTTGAAGCGGTGTTCACGACTAATATTTTTTTGCCTTTGTATTTTGCAAAATTAATTTGATTGCCATCAATGCTTTTTACTTGAAAACTATGAATTGACTGCGCTTGTGCGAAAAAGGAAGTAGCCATTAATAAGAGGGTGAATAGATATTTCATATTGATTATTTAGATGATTATTTTGATCGATGGATGATTTTATTTTTAGTGATCATTTTATTTGCAGTTATAAATATAACAACAAATCAAATAAAAGGTTGACAGGGTTTAATGTAATGTGTAGGCGGCGGCTGCAAATCCAATACTGGCTGGTTGTGCCATCAACAAACAATTCCCCAACGCTTCCATGGTGGCTCCTGTAGTGACGACATCGTCTACCACCAGCAAATTCAAGCCATATAAGGTTTCGGGGTGGGTTAATGTAAACTGAATAGTAGCCGATCCGCCCCGTTGTAAACGATCCTTATGAGTTTGCGAACTAGTTGTTTTTTTCTTTTGGACGGCATCCTGAAATAATGGCCATTGTGTTACGGATGCAATGCCTTCGCATAATAGTTGCGCTTGATTATAACCCCGTTTTCGTTGTCTTGATTTTTGAAGGGGAACAGGTACTAAACCATTGATATGATGAAAACGATTACTTTTCTGAAGCGCTTCCCCCATTAATCTTCCTAAGAGCCATCCTGCTTTTGGATTTTGCTTGTATTTTAATTCGAACATTAAAACTTGAACGATACTCTTTTTGGTAAAAAATAATGCGGCGCCGGAGGCGCCCAATGAAATTCGACCCCAAAACATTTTTTCTACTACATTATTTTCAATCGAAAAAAAATCGGTGTACGGTAATTGTTGAATACATGAGTCACATAAAATATTGGAATCACTCAATTCATCTGTGCCACATTGCAAACAAATAGAAGGAAATAATAAATGCACAAAACCTTGCAAATATTTTTTTATAAATAAAAAGGAAGGTTCTAAATTTTGGTAAAATTTATTCCACCATTTATTATAAAATCGAGTCACTAAAAAAATAATCTATAGGCTTCGTCTACTCTTTCGATGGCAATAATTTCAATGCCATATTTTTTGGGCTCTATTCCTTTTTTATTAAATTCTGAAATATAAATTTTTTCAAATCCTAATTTTTCAGCTTCTGCAATTCTTTGTTGTATGCGATTCACTGCTCTTATTTCTCCATTCAATCCTACTTCTCCCGCAAAACAAATTCCTTGTGGTAAGGGGATATCTTCATAGGAAGAAAGTAAAGAAAGTATGATAGCTAAATCTAAGGAAGGGTCTTCAATTTTTAAACCACCTGCAATGTTTACAAAAACATCTTTCATGCCAAAAGCAAAACCACCACGTTTTTCTAAAACGGCTAATAATAATTGCAAACGACGTAAATCAAATCCAGTCACGGTGCGTTGTGGCGTTCCGTACACACTTTGTGTTACGAGTGCTTGTACTTCAATTAATAAAGGTCTCATACCTTCCATGGAAGCCGCTATGGTACTACCACTCAAGGATTCATTACGTTGTGCAATTAAAAAAGCAGAAGGGTTGTTGACTACTTTCATGCCTTCTCCTGTCATTTCGTAAATACCTAATTCACTAGTGCCTCCAAAACGATTTTTTAAAGTACGCAACATACGATAAGCATAATGACGATCTCCTTCAAATTGCAACACCGTGTCTACCATGTGTTCTAAAATTTTAGGTCCTGCAATGGTTCCTTCTTTAGTAATATGACCGATTAAAAAAACCGGTGTTCCTGTTTCTTTCGCAAAGCGTTGAAATTCGGCAGCAGTTTGTTTGATTTGAGAAACGCTTCCTGCAGTAGCATCAATTAAATTAGATTCTAATGTTTGAATAGAATCCACAATCACCACTGTGGGTTTTAATTTTTTAATGGCTTTAAAAATTTGCACAGTATGCGTTTCAGTTAACAAATAAAAATTTTCATTTTTTAATTGTAATCTATCTGCACGCATTTTTATTTGCTGAATACTTTCTTCTCCACTGATGTATAAAACGGTTTGATCTTTCATCATCAAACCTTGTTGTAAAAACAAAGTACTTTTTCCAATACCAGGTTCGCCTGCCACTAATATGATGGAACCTAAAACGATACCTCCTCCCAATACTCTATTTAATTCCACATCCGAACTATCAATTCTTTTTTCAGACAAACTATTTACTTCATTCAATGAAATGGCTTGATTTCCATTTTGATTATTATGATAGCCTTGCCAATCGGTGGTGGCTTCCTTCCCTTTGTCAATTAATTCTTCCGTAAACGTATTCCATTCGTTACAAGCCGGACATTTACCAGCCCACTTTGCCGATTCATACCCACAATTATTGCAAAAAAATGCCGATTTGGATTTACTCATTGGGTAAAGATAATTGCTTCCTTTAAATTGAGTTTGCGTATTTCCCGCAAAACGGGTAAAAAGCCCTTTTTGTCTCAAAATGTTTATTTATTAGGGTGAATACCTTAAACTTTTTTTAAGAAATTTTTCGAACAAAAACGGACATTTATTAGTTTCATTTTCTTATGAGTTTTTTAACTTATAAGACCTTTTAATTAATTTTAAATGTGTTTTTTATAAATGTAATAAAAAAATAATACGATTAAACATTTCTCCCTAAACCACCGTTCATATTAACATTTAGTCACCTTTTTGTTAAAATTTGTTAAAAAAAGATATGATTTTCGTTGGCAAAGACTTCTACTTATATTATATTGCACAACATGTTCTCCATAATGGAGGGCTTTATTAACAAAAATTTTGACAACAACATGAGAAAAAAACTACTATTGAGTTTGTTTGTTGCGTTTTTCTCTTTCACGGCGGCAATCGCGCAAAACACAACTGTGACTGGTAAAGTAACAGATGACAAGAATGCGCCCATTGAAGGTGCGGTCGTAACTGAGAAATCAAAAACAAATAACCGAGCAATCACTGATGCAAGTGGTACTTACAGAATTAGTGTAAAACTAGGATCTGTATTACAAGTGTCTAGTGTAGGATTTGAAAGAAAAGAAGCAGCAGCACAAGCTGTTACGAACTTTAATTTAAAAGCTTTGAAAGAAGATTTAAGTGAAGTGGTTGTAACTGCCTTGGGTATCAAAAAGGAAAAGAAAGCCTTAGGATACGCGGTTTCTTCTATTAGCAAAAAAGACCTTGAATTAAAACCTGAGGTGGACATTGCTCGTATCTTAACTGGTAAAGCTCCTGGTGTTAATATTTTAAATACAAGTGGTTTATCTGGATCTGGTACGAACGTTGTAATTCGTGCAATCTCTACGATCTCTGGTGGAACTTCTCCATTATGGGTTGTGGATGGTGTGCCTTTTGACGGTGGTAACAACCAACAAACTTCTTTCGTATACGGTAACAACTCTCCTAGCCGTTTCTTAGACTTAGACGCGAATAACGTGGAGTCTATCGACGTATTGAAAGGTTTGAGTGCGACTACATTATATGGTGAGTTAGGACGTAATGGTGTTATCTTGGTAACTACTAAAAACGGATCTACTCAAAAAACAAGAAAGAAAAATGAGGTAACAGTTTCTCAATCATATTTTGTTAACCAAGTAGCTAACCTACCAGATTATAACACTACATATGGTGGTGGTTTTGATTTGAGTATTGGTTTGGCTTTCTTCAGTAACTGGGGTGGTAAATTTACCAATCCTCCAACTTTAGTGGCGCATCCTTATAGCCGTTCGGCTTTGAATGCTGCGTTCCCACAATATGTTGGAAACAACAGTTACCCATTAAAGTTTTATAACTCTGTTAAGAACTTCTTCCAAGATGGCGTAACAAAAAATACTTCAGTAAACTTTGCTGGTTCTGCTGGTAATGTAAACTATAATATCAACTACGGTTACACAGATGACCAAGGTTTTGTAGAGGGTAACGGAACTATGAAAGGTAATATTGGTATGGGTGGTACAGCTAAATTGAGTAACAAAATTACTATTAGCGGTACTTTCAACCACGTTAATACTGACGTTAAGTCTCCTCCAACTTCTCCTTCATTTGGTAGTACAGCATCTGCACCATCTATTTTTGGTGACGTAATGTACACTCCAACTGCGGTAGATTTAATGGGCTTAGAGTGGGAAAACCCAATTGATCATTCTCATGTATACTATAGAAGTGGTAACGATATCCAAAACCCAAGATGGACTGCTAAGAACTCTTTTAACCGTGATAAGGTTTCAAGAAACTTTGGTAATATCTTGATGGCTTGGGACGCTGCTAAGGATTTAAAAATTGCTTACCGTTTTGGTTATGATGATTATTCTAACTTCCAATTATATGCTCAAAACAAAGGGGGTACTTATTTCCCTACTGGTTTTATGAGAACAAGTGTTGGTTTCAATAATATCATTGATCATACCTTAACTGCTACATATAAAAAAGACATCAACTCTGATTATAGCTTTGACGTATTAGCGGGTGTGAACGATCGTGAATTAGGCTACAATCAAATGGGTGCAACTAGTAAAGAACAATTAGTATTTGGTTTATTAGACCATTCTAACTTTACAACGCATGATATCAATAACGAAGGTGGTGGTGATTTGGATTATAAAATTAATTCTCAATCATTAGCTGCTTTTGCAACTGCTACTCTAGATTATAAGCGTTTTGCATATTTAGTAGTAGGTGGACGTAATAGTTGGACTTCTACTTTAGAAGCCGCTAACCGTAGCATCTTCTATCCTAACGTAAGTGCTTCATTTATTCCTACAGAAGCGTTGTCCTTCTTAAGAAATAAAAAGAATATCAACTACTTAAAATTACGTGTTGGTTATTCTACTGCAGCTAACTTCCCTGGAGCTTACTCTACAAGATCAGCGTTATCAATTTCTACAAGAAACTTTGTAACAAGTGCTGGTTCTGTATTAAATACGAATGCTATTCCTAACTACTTACCTAACGCAGATTTAAAACCTGAGTTATTACAAGAATTAGAAGCAGGTATTGAAGGTAAATTCTTCCAATCTCGCTTAAGCTTGGATTTGACATTATATAATCGTGTTGCAAAAGATCAAATCTTGAACAGAGATTTAGATCCAGCAACTGGTTATACTGCCATCCAAATCAATGCTGGTCAAGTATCTAACAAGGGTATTGAAGCTCAAGTAGGGTATAAAATCATCAAAGGAAAAGATTGGTCTTGGGATTTAACAGGTGTTTGGACTTTAAATGAGTCTATGGTATCTAATATTCCTACTGACTTAAAAGAAATCGTTTATGCAGGTTATACTACCTTAGGTAACTTTGCGATCAACGGTCAACCTTTAGGTATCATGAAAGGTTATTATTTCCAAAAAGATGCAAAAGGTAACTTATTAGTAGGTACTGGTGGTGACTATATGGCATCCAATAGTATTGGTGTGATTGGTGATCCAAATGCTAAATATAAATTAACAGGTATTTCTAGCTTAAGCTATAAGCAATTCAATTTCCGTTTCCAATTTGACTACACTTGCGGTGGTGATATTTACTCTTCAACAGTAAGATCATTGTTAGCAAGAGGGGTAACTGCGGATACAGAATTTGATCGTGCTGCTCCTTATATTTTACCAGGTATGTTGGAAAATGGTAAACCAAACAATATTCAAATTAGTGCGACTCAAGCCTTCTTTAATAACATGTTTGGACCTGACCAATCTGGTATGTTTGACGGAACAGTTATCAGATTAAGAGATGTTTCTCTTAGTTATTCATTACCTGAAAAATACTTATCAAAAACTCCATTTGGTAGCTTGTCTATCTCTGCCAACGGAAGCAACTTATGGTACTATGCTCCTAACTTCCCTAAACACATGCATTTTGATCCAGAAACTAATGGATTGGGTGTGAGTAGCGGTAAAGGTTTCGAGGGTATCACTGGTCCTTCTGCACGTAGAATGGGTGTAAGTGTAAGAGTAACCTTTTAATCCTAACTAAAGTAAAAAAGAAATCTATATGAGATATTTAAAAATTATAATCGTCACTGCCTTACTTACAACTGCGGTTGCATGTAGCAAACAATTAGATAGTCTTTTGGACAACCCAAATGCTCCTTCATTAGGAACAGCTGATGTTGACTTGTTATTAAACAATGTTCAATTATCTTTTGCTGGTTTCTTTGATGGTGCTTCTAACGACGGGGGCCAATTAACTAGACAACAAGCATGGTTTGGACCAATCTATCAAAACGGATATTCTCCGAATTCATTTGATGGATATTGGAATACAGCCTATACTTCAATCATTAAAAATGCAAACGCCTTAATTCCTTTGGCGCAAAAGCAAAACAGATTCATCGCCTCTGGTATGGCTAAATTCATGAAAGCATACGCTTTAGGAGTTTTAGTAGATGCTTTTGGAGATGTTCCTTACACTGAAGCAAATACAGGTTTAGCACAAACTTCACCTAAGGTAGATCCAGCTGCTTCTGTATATGCTGCAGCTATCGCTTTATATGATGATGCAATTGTTGATTTCTCTAAATCAAGTGCTGCACCAGGTGCTGACTTGTTTTATGGTGGTAACAAAACAAAGTGGATCACTGCTGCTAAAACAATGAAATTTAAAATGTTGATGCAAACACGTAAAGTGGATGCAACAGCTGCTGCTAAAATTCAAGCTTTAGTAACTGCAGGTGATTTAATCACTACTGCTGCTAATGACTTTAACTTCCAATATGGCACTAACCGTACGACTCCAGATAGCCGTCATCCTGATTATGGTGGAAACTATAACTCTTCAGGAAGTGTGGGTGAATATATGGCCGACTACTTTATGTGGGCCATTGCTTCTGAAAAATTGGGTACTGCTTGTGCATCCAATGGTTCTAGCGGTTGTGATATTAGTGGTACTAGTAAAACAACAAAAACGACTTTGGATCCAAGACAACGTTATTATTTCTACAGACAAAACACTTCTTCAGCGAACGTAAACTCTGTAACCTTATCTTGTAGCATTGAAGCCCCTCCTGCACATTATAAAGCAGGTGAGCCTTTCTGTTATGTAGGTGCTGGATATTGGGGTCGTGATCATGGTGACAACTCTGGTACTCCTCCAGATGGTTCTTACAGAACTACATGGGGTATTTACCCAGCAGGTGGTGCCTTTGATGATGATGCTGCAGTAAAAGTAAGTTTGGAAATGGGTGGTAAAGGTGCTGGTATCTTACCAATTTGGAACTCTGAGTTCACTCATTTTAAATTAGCCGAAGCTGCTTTAACTGGTGTGATCACTGGTGGTGCCACTGCAGCAAGAGCTAGTTTAGCCACTGCATTAGCAAACAATATGGCTAAAGTAACTGGATTTGCTGCTAAAGTGGGTATTACCCCTTCTGCAACATATGCGGCTACTTCTGCAACAATAACTAATTACATCAACTTAGTATTGGCACAATATGATGCTGCTGCTACAGATGCTGCTAAATTGGATATTGTTGGTAAAGAATTTTACTTAGCAACTTGGGGTAATGGATGGGAAGCTTACAATAACTACCGTTTAAATGGTACTCCTAGAAACTTACAAGGAAATAAGTACGCAGCTAATCCAGGATTTTTTATCCGCTCTTTCTTCTACCCATCTGTATTCATGAATAGAAACTTGAATGCACCTGCGCAAAGAACTTTAGGAACTGCTGTAAACAAAGTATTCTGGGATAATAACCCTGATAATTTCATCAAATAATAAATTTGACAATAATGAAAAAAATAATAAACATCCTTTTAGTTGCTATTGCCTTTATGGTGGTGGGTACTTCTTGTCAAAAAGAAGGATTAGCCTTAGAAAAACCATTTGTCGATATTAACTTCTTTGGAAAAGGAGCTTATATCACCCTTAATAAATCGGTGAATGTAAACTTTAACTATGCCGCTATCGCTACTTCTAAAGTATCTGTAATGGTAGACCCTTATAATAACGGGGTTAAAATTAAACAAGTTAAATTGTTTGTAGTAAAAAATGCCAATGCTGATCCAGCTTCATGGAAATTAGTTAAAACAGTAGACGTAAACGGTACTACCGAATTAGCTGCAACTGGAGCTGAAGTAGCGACTGCTATTGGAACTCCTGCTGCGACTTTATTTGCACCTGGTCAGTTTTACACTTTTTACAACCAAGTGATTACTGAAGATGGTAAAACTTATGACTTATCTAATACTTTAGGTGCATTAGAAAATGCATCTGGTTATAACGCTTGTTTTAGATGGACAGCTTATGTGGTTTGTCCATTCACAGGTGGTATGAAAGGTAACTACAAAGTAATCGCTGATGGTTGGGAAGACTGGGCTTTAGGTGCAATCGTACCTGTAGGTGATGGTCCTGGCGCTAACCAAGTTGACTTAAGTGGTGTTTACCCTGGCGGTGGTTATGTAAAAAACAAATTGGTTGTGAATGTAGATCCTGCAACAGGAGCTGCTTCTATTCCACGTGTTGATTACGGTAGCTATTCTCCAACTGGAGCAGTGTATTCTGCTGCAGCGTCTAATGCTGGTTATATCTTCTCTTGTACTGGATATATCGGATTAAAAATGGAACATTTCTACGGAACTTCTAGTTATGGTTTCTATTCTTTGATTCTTCAAAAGCAATAGTTTGACTGTTCTTCATTGAACATCTCAATATAAAAAAAGACCCACCGAAAATTCGGTGGGTCTTTTTTTATGCTCTTTTTT
>JBAXBS010000032.1:0-11826 GCA_037141925.1 Chitinophagaceae bacterium | reverse complement strand
CTAGCCCTTATATTTTATAAAGGGCATATATATAAAATCAAGGCCACCGTTTATGGGTGGCCTTGAAAAAATCATTAGAGAAGTAAGATGCTGGCCCTTATATTTTATAAAGGGCAAGATTCTTACTTAACGCCGTATTGATCAACTAAATAAACTAAAGCTGCCATATTCACGGCACCTAATAATAATTCTCTCTTGTTTACATTTTCAAACACGTCTGTTTTAGCATGATGTAAATCAAAATAACGTTGACTATCTGGAGACAAACCTGATAAAACCATATTGGCATCAACTGTTTTCAAAGGGCCAATATCTGCCCCACCACCCCCTGCTGTAATTTCGGTGCCATAAGGTTTTAATAATGGAGTCCAAGTTTGAAAGCGAGTTAATTGCGCAGGAGAACATGTAATTCCTAAAGTGCGAGGAGTGAAACCACCCGCATCACTTTCTAAAGCAAAAACATGTTTTTCATTATTTAATTTTGCAAGTTCTGCATATTTAGCGCCCCCTTTTCCGCCATTTTCTTCATTCGCAAATAATACAAAACGAATGGTGTGTTTAGGAACATAATTTAACGCTTTGAACGTTCTTAATAATTCCATGGTTTGAACAATACCTGCGCCATCATCATGCGCCCCTTCATTCACATCCCAACTATCTAAGTGACCACCAATAGTAATAATTTCATTGGGGAATTCAGAACCTTTTATTTCAGCCACCACATTGTTTTCATCTGCATCAGGTAAAAAATAACCATAGGTTTGCATTTGTACTCTAATAGTTCCTTTTTGTGCGCGCGCATATAATTCCTTAGCATCATTAGGTCCTAAAGCCACTGCCGGAATTTTTGGAAAATTATTATCATAATTCATGGCACCTGTATGAGGTGCATTATCAGGAGCACTGCTTAAAGAATGAATCATCACACCAATCGCACCATACTTAGCAGCTCGGCTAGCACCGGTACCACGATATACTCCCGATTTTCCATAAGCCCCAAAAGTTTGAATAATAGTAGGATCAAACATGCTATGGAAATACACAATTTTTCCTTTGATTTCATCCTTACGTGCTTCCAACTCGTCAAAATTTGCAACGGCTATTAATTCACCTTCAATCAAACCATTACTTCCTAATGAATTTCCTAAAGCTAAGGCTGCTAAGGGTTGATTCACCGCTTTTCCATTTACGCCAACGACTGCAGCAAAATCCTTGCCCCCTCTCTGCCAACTGGGCGTTTTGCAGGGTTGCATATATACTTTATCAGCATTCATAGCTTCCATACTTCTCTTCCCCCAAATGGCTGCATTTTGTTGTTGAGGAGAACCCGCTAAACGACCTCCAATTTGTTTCGTTAACTGCCTAAGTAAATCGTAAGCCTTTCCATTGCTCATGATCTCATCTGCAATTTTTTTAATATATACACTGTCTTTGTTGGATTGTGCTTGAAGTAAAAAAGGAGCACAAAAAAGAATAAATAGAATACGACGCATGATGTGATATTTTAAGTTCAAATAATTATTAAATATAAATAAACTTTATTGAATATTTAGTTGTTATTTGCACATACAATAGCACTAAAATGAAGATTGGAATTGTTTGTTACCCTACTTTTGGCGGGAGTGGCGTATTAGCCACCGAATTAGGTAAAGCCCTTGCCGAAAAAGGACATGAAGTGCATTTTATTACCTACCAGCAGCCTGTTCGATTGAATGGATTTCATGCCAATATTTTTTATCATGAAGTAAGGGTTCCTACTTATCCATTATTTGATTACCCTCCTTATGAATTGGCATTAGCAAGTACTATGGTGGATGTGATTTTAAATCACGATTTGGATTTAATTCATGCGCATTATGCAATACCTCATGCTTCTGCTGCTTATACCGCGAAACAAATTGTAAAACAAAAAACAGGAAGATCTGTTCCCGTGATTACCACTTTACATGGAACAGATATTACTTTAGTAGGTCGAGATAAAACCTATGAACCTGTCGTTACATTTTCTATCAATGAGAGCGATGCGATTACAGCTGTTTCTGAAAATTTAAAAGCAGAAACATTAAAGCACTTTGAAATTAAAAAAGAAATTCAGGTCATCAACAACTTTGTAGATGTAAGTAGATATAATAAAAAACCTGTGGCCGCATTTAGACAAGTGATAGCGCCTCATCAGGAAAAAATTATTATTCACGCTTCCAATTTTAGAAAAATAAAACGCATCGATGATGTGATGGCTATTTTCAATAATATTCATAAAGCATTACCTGCTAAATTATTAATGGTGGGTGATGGTCCAGAGCGTCCTGTTGCAGAAGACCTAGCTAGACAGTTTGGAATTGAAAATGATGTTCGTTTTTTAGGCAAGCAGGAGCAAATGGAAGAAATTTTAGCAGTGAGCGATTTATTTATTTTACCTTCTGAATATGAAAGTTTTGGTTTAGCAGCTTTAGAAGCCATGGCTGCAGGATCGGTGGTGATAAGCTCTGACGCAGGTGGATTAGGAGAAATTAATATCCATGGCAAAACAGGATATACGGCGCCAGTAGGTGATGTAGAAAACATGAGTCAGCATGCCATTACTTTATTAAAAGACGAAGTCTTATTGAAGGAATTTAAACACAATGCGATTGTACAAGCTAAATTATTTGACATACATCATGTGATTCCGGTTTATGAAGCTTTATACAAACAATATTGTCGTACGGGCAATTGTTAACTGCCGTTACCTAAAAATTATGAGCTGACTACTTGATCAATACTGAGTTTTATTCTCTCGATGGCATCAATCAATTCAGTTTCTGAGATACATAATGGTGGAGCGATGCGAATACGATCCTCGCTAAATAAAAACCAATCTGTAATCACTCCATTCAAAACACATTGTGCAGCAATTTTTTTGGTGAGGTCTACTGATTCAAATTGCAATGACATCCATAATCCTTTATGTTGTCTATTTAAGATCAAAGGGTGATTCATATGTTGTAGCAGTATCACTTCCTTCGCAGCTACTTCTTGTATCCAATTTTCTTTTTGCAAAACTTCAAAAGCGGCTTTTCCTGCTGCGCAAGAAACTGGATTTCCCCCAAAAGTGGTGATATGGCCTAATACAGGGCTATACGTTAAAGTCGCCATCATTCTTGGATCCGTAATAAAAGCACCTAAAGGCAAACCTCCGCCCAACGCCTTTCCTACTAATAATATATCAGGTTGGATATCATACTGCTCAAAAGCAAATAAAGTACCTGTTCTGCCAAATCCAGATTGGATTTCATCTACAATAAATAAAATACAATGTTCTTTACACTTTTTTTGTAAGGCTTGCAGCCAATCTTTTTGAGCAGGAGTGACGCCTGTTTCTGCTTGCACTAATTCCACAAAAACACATGCAACTGATTCGTCAATCAAATGAATATCGGTTAGGTCATTATATTTCAATTGTATGGTATCAGGCAACAAAGGACGAAATGCATTTTTAAAATATTCATCCCCCATAATACTTAGCGCTCCTTGCGTACTTCCATGATAAGCTCCTTTAAAAGAAACTATTTTACTTCGCTTTGTAATTCGCTTTGCTAATTTCATAGCGCCTTCGGTAGCCTCGGCGCCACTATTAGTAAAATAAACCGATTGTAAATAAGGAGGAAGTGATTGTGTTAACAATTGCGCATATTGCACTTGCGGGCTTTGTATAAATTCACCATACACAATCACATGCATGTACTTTTCTATCTGTTCTTTGATAGCAGCAATCACTGCTGGATGACTATGACCAATATTACAAACACTAAATCCGGATATCATATCTACATAAGATTTTCCAGCCACATCTGTAATATGAATCCCTTTTGAACTCGCTACTTCTATCCCAATGGGCACAGGAGAGGTTTGTGCTAGGTGTTGAAAAAAAAGTTGTCTGTTGTTTAGTGTTGCCATTACTTGTAAATTGCAGTACAAAAGTCGCATTTTTATGGCAACCATACTACCTGTTCAAGGCAAAGATCCACAATTTGGTCAAAATTGTTTCGTAGCCCCCAATGCTACCATCATTGGAGATGTTCAAATGGGGGACGATTGTTCCATTTGGTTCAATGCAGTTATAAGAGGAGATGTTCATTTTATTAAAATGGGACATCATGTAAATGTGCAGGATGGTGCAGTGATTCATTGCACTTATTTAAAACATCCCACCACCATTGGCAATCATGTTTCCATAGGCCACAATGCGATGGTCCATGGCTGTTCGATTCACGATAATGTACTTATTGGAATGGGAAGTATTGTGATGGATGGATGTGTGGTTCATTCTAATTCTATTATTGCAGCGGGAGCCGTCGTGTTAGAAGGAACTATTGTGGAAGAAGGAAGTATTTATGCTGGCGTGCCTGCTAAAAAAGTAAAAACGGTTTCTCAAGATTTGATTGAAGGAGAAATTAATAGGATCTCACATAACTATGTAAAATATGCTTCTTGGTTAGCGCCTTATAATGAAGCGCCTACTAAATAATTTTTTTAGAATTTTTTGCGAAGGCGATATTTTTTTCTTGTGATTTTGTTTAGTACTTGTGATTTACTTTAGTATTTGTGATTTTCAATGCCATGCCATAAATCTACATAGCTAAAAAAACGTTCTTCACTAATAATCCCTTTTTCAACGGCCGCTTTCACTGCACAACCTGGTTCATTAATATGTTGGCAATCATGAAACTGACAACCGCTCATTTTTTTTCTCATTTCCGGAAAATATTGCGCTAATTCTTCCTTCTCTAAATTTACTAATCCTAATTCACGCATCCCCGGCGTATCAATGACAGAGCCACCTTCGGGCAAATCATACATTTGTGCAAAAGTAGTAGTATGCATCCCCTTTCCACTCCAACCACTTACTTCCTGCGTGGTCACTTCTAAATTAGGAAATATAAAATTGATGAAAGAAGATTTTCCAACTCCACTATGCCCACTCACCAATGTAGTTTTATTTTGTAATAATAATTGTAACGGCGCTAACCCTTCTTTCTTTTCAATACTAATAAGAAAAACTTGGTACCCAATTGTTTCATATCTCTTTTTAAATGCATCAAATGCTTCCATTTCCTTAGGACCATAGATGTCCGATTTATTAAAAACAATAATTGCAGGAATATGAAACGCTTCACAGGAAATTAAAAAACGATCTAAAAATCCAGCTGATGTTTTGGGAGACTTTAAAGTCGCTAGTAAAATAGACTGGTCCATATTAGAAGCAATAATATGTTGTTGTCTTTTATTATGCGGAGATTGTCTTGCTACATAATTATCTCTATCTAAAATAGAATGAATCATAGCTGATTTTTTTTCCTCATCCTCCAACTCAAAATTGACCCAATCACCCACTGCAATGGGGTTCGTTGAAGTGATATTGTCTAACTTTATCGCGCCCTTCATACGGGCTTGATAAAACACTCCCTCCTCCGATTTAATGGAGTACCAGCTACCTGTTGATTTATATATCCTTGCCTTCATTGAATACGAAGATAAAAGTAATTGTTAAGAACTCGATATCCTTCAAAAGCACCCACATTTTCAATATATTTGCAGTATGAGTGAGTACGCCCATGACCATATTGTTCCCTATGACAAAAGTGACGCTTCCAAAAAGGAACAAGTGGCTACTATGTTTGATTCCATCGCCCAACGCTACGACTTTTTGAACCGTTTTTTAAGTCTTGGGATTGACCAAGGGTGGCGTAAAAAAGCAATTTCCCACTTCAAAAGTAAGCCTCCTCAACATTTATTAGATATTGCTACAGGAACTGCTGATATGGCTTTAATGGCTCATACATTAATCCATCCAGCTAAAATCACTGGTATTGATATTTCGGAAGGAATGATGCAATATGGTCGTATCAAAATTGCCCATAAAGGACTTGCTAATAGTATCCAATTATCGCAAGGCGACAGTACTGCTATTCCATTTGCAGATAGCCATTTTGATGGAGCTATGGTAGCTTTTGGGGTTCGTAATTTTGCTGATTTGGAAAAAGGGCTGAGCGAAATTTATAGGGTTTTAACTCCAGGCAGTAAATTGGTGATTTTGGAGTTTTCCCAACCTAGTAGTTTTTGGTTTAAACCCATTTATAACTTTTATATGAAATGGGTGACCCCCACCATTGGTAAAATATTTTCAGGAAACAAGGCCGCTTACGCTTATTTAAACGAAAGTGTCATTGCATTTCCGGAAGGAAAAGCTTTTTTAAGTATCTTAGAAAAAGCAGGATTCAAAAATACACAACAACAAAAATTAAGTTTAGGCATATGCAGTATTTATTGCGGAAACAAATTGTAATTATTTGCGGTTGTCTCTTCGCCGCATTTTCTCTAGAAGCACAGCGTGGTGAAACATTTCAACCCGATCACGATGATATGCCTTATTATTTAGGCATTAGTATTGGTATGGGATACAATCATTTGAACGTAGAACGCAATGCCTTCTTTGGCCCTAATTCCAGTAATATCGCAAATCTTTTGAATTCGGTCAATAGTAAAAATTTAAATTTGGGTTTAACAGGAACCTTAAAATTATCAGACCACTTTTTACTAAGAGCAAACCCTATGTTGCTTATAGGAGGTTCTAAAAATATTGGATTCACTAAAAATTCAATTCGGGATTCTATTGATATTCCTTCTACAGTGATTAGTTTACCCTTAGCGTTAAAAATGCAATCTGATCGTTATAATGCATTTCACTTTCGTAATTTAATGCGTCACTATGTTTTCGCAGGCGGCAAAGCCGATTTTGATTTATCAAGTTCCAAAGTGTCCACTAGTGGATTGGGAGATGCGTACAAAGCATTATTAAATGGAACCGATTTAGGATATGAATTTGGATTAGGGTTAAGTTTTTATTTAAGATATGTGACTATTTCGCCAGAAATTAAATTTTCTTACGGACTCTCCAACTTAAAAAATCCAAATACAACAGAATTGCTTTTGAATAATGTCAATAAAGTAAATGCCAACTTTGTTTACTTTACAATACATCTTGAAAACTAATTGGTATGAGCAACTATATCATCAAAAATACCATCATTGTTAATGAGGGGAAACAAATACAAGGTGATGTCCTCATTCAACAAGGAAGAATTCAAAAAATAGCCCCTCAAATAGAGACGCCCGCTGGCGTCAAAGAAATAGATGGTACAGGTCAGTATTTAATACCCGGGGCCATTGATGATCAAGTTCACTTTAGAGAACCTGGCTTAACTCATAAAGCCAACATTTATACCGAAGCAAAAGCAGCCGTAGCAGGAGGTGTGACCAGTTTTATGGAAATGCCTAATACGCAGCCACCCGTTTTTACACAGGAATTATTAGAAGATAAATATGCAATTGGGGCACAAAACGCATTAGCCAATTACTCTTTTTTTATGGGCACTTCTCAAGATAATTGGGAAGAAGTTTTAAAGACGAATGCTAAAAAAAATGAAGTGTGTGGCGTGAAAATATTTATGGGATCCTCTACCGGTAATTTATTAGTTGATAATCCCATTGTGTTAGAACGCATTTTTGAAGGTTCGGAATTACTTATTGCTACTCATTGTGAAGAAGAAAGCATTATAAAAAAAAATAAAGCGGCGTTAGAAGCCATCAAGCCAATTTTAGAGCCATCTGATCATCCAGTGGTCAGAAACGAAGAAGTATGTTTTGAGTCTTCTTTTAAAGCCATCCAATTAGCTAAAAAATTTGACACACGTTTGCACATATTACATATTAGTACTGCAAAAGAATTACAATTATTTTCCAATTTACGCACTTTGGCAGAAAAACGTATTACTGCAGAAGTATGTGTGCATCATTTACATTTTACCTCTAATGATTATGCTGCATTAGGAAATTTAATAAAATGTAACCCTGCAATCAAAGCCCCTCATCATAGAGATGCTTTATGGGAAGGATTATTGAATGACCAATTAGATGTGATTGCTACCGATCATGCCCCTCATACTTGGGCCGAGAAGCAAGAAGACTATCCGCATGCACATGCTGGATTACCCTTGGTGCAACATCCCGTGATGTTGATGCTGAAATATGTCAAGGAAGGAAAATTGAGTATTGAAAAGATGGTTGAAAAAATGAGTCATGCCGTGGCCACTTGTTTTCAGATTAAAGATCGCGGATTTATTCGTGAAGGTTATTGGGCTGATTTAGTATTAGTAAAAGAAGCACCCCATATTGTTACAAAAGAATCTCTCTTATATAAATGTGGGTGGAGCCCATTAGAGGGAACACATTTTCCTTACCAAATTAGCAGCACTTTTGTAAACGGAGTATTAGTGTATCATCAGGGACAATTTGATGAAAGCCAAAAAGGACATAGACTCCAATTTAATAGAGGTTAAAGGAAATTACCTTACATGCACGTAGATCAAATCACCTTAAAAGATATTGGACTTTTTCAACAAGAAGAAGGCGGTTCTATTGCAGAACATATCAATTTTACAAGAACCAGTGGAGGTAAAATTCAACTTGAAAAATATTTGGCCCATCCCCTATCCAGTATTTCTCGCATTCAAGAAAGACAAGACGCTATTTTATTATTTCAGCAAGACTATGCTTTTCTGGAAGCAATGCAAATTACCAATGGAACCGTATTTGTCATGGACAAGTATTTTGAAACAGGCGTCAACTATATTCCACACCATCCAGGTTTATTACAAGCCTATTGGTATCAATTTTGGAATCAACAGGATTATGCACTTTTGAGTTATTCTGTAAGTCATTTCACGTTATTCATACAAGAATTAAAAAAATGGATGCTGCAATTTGAGACGAAGCAATCCAACCCTGTGATACAACAATGGATTCAAAAAATGCAGCCATTGTTATCCAACGTAGCATTTGATTCACTCCCTGTAGATGCCAAAAATAATTCGATGTTGCAGAACATCCATTGGGGACACTTTTTCTTATACCAATATAAAACACAAACTCGTTTATTACTCCAATATTATTATGAGATAGACGCAACATATAGCATGGCCACTGCGATTCAAAAATTTCATTGGGTATTTCCTACTTGGATAGGATCGAATCAGCCCCTAATACAAATAGAAGCAGCCAGACATCCATTGTTAGAGCACCCCATTGGCAATCATTTAAATTTGGATAGTCAACAAAATTTATTGTTTTTAACAGGTGCAAATATGGCGGGCAAAAGCACTTATATTAAAACCATTGGATTGGTTGTATACTTTGCTCATGTAGGTATGGGCGCTCCGGTAAGCCAAATGAAACTTACTTTAATGGATGGGCTTATAAGTAATTTAACGATTGCGGATAATATCACTAAGGGAGAAAGTTATTTTTTCAATGAAGTTCAACGTATCAAAAACACAGTAGAAAAAATAAAAGATGGGAAAAAATACTGTGTCTTAATTGATGAATTATTTAAGGGCACTAATATTCAAGATGCCATGAAATGTAGCATCAAAGTAATTGAAGGATTACAGAAGCTTCGACATAGTTTAATTATTTTATCTACCCACTTATATGAAATTAGTGATGCCATAAGTATTCATCCTAATATTCAGTTTAGTTATTTTGAAACTCAAATCACCCAAAAGGAATTAGTTTTTCATTATCAATTAAAACCAGGCGTCAGTCAGGATCGCATTGGGTATCTAATTCTAGAGCGCGAAGGAGTGGTAGGCCTATTGGATCATCTATAAGAAATTCAAGTATTTATACGCAGTTTCCTTTTGAATGGAGACCCTACTTTCCGACCAAAACAATGCTAGTTAAAACTAAGGGGGCAGCTATTGTAGGTATCCATGCCATCACCATAAATGTGGAAGTCAATGTAAGTATGGGCCAAGGCTATTGTATAGTGGGGCTTGCAGACAGCGCTGTCAGAGAAAGTTTAGATCGTACTGAAAGTGCTATTAAATCAAATGGCTTTCATATGCCTCGCACAAAAGTGGTCATTAATTTATCACCTGCAGATATCAAAAAATCGGGAGCTGCATTTGATTTACCCATTGCAATAGGTATTTTGGCTGCCTCGGAACAATTAAGTTCTATGGCATTATTGGATGATTACATTATAATGGGTGAACTAGGATTAGATGGTCAGTTATATCCCATCAAAGGCGTTTTATCTATGACCATGCAAGCCAAAGCTACAGGGCATTTAGGTATTATAGTCCCTTTTCAAAATGCAGAAGAAGCTGCCTTGGTGAAAGGGATTCCTGTTTTTGGATGCCGACATTTAAATGATGTTGTTGCTTTTTTAAATCATCCCCAAGACTTTACTCCTTTTCAATCAAGTCAAAAAAAAGATTCAAATATATTATTATCGGAGGCCCCTAATTTTTCAGCAGTAAAAGGCCAACAACAATGCAAAAGAGCATTAGAGATTGCGAGTGCTGGCGGACATAATATTATCATGATTGGCCCGCCCGGCGCCGGAAAAACGATGTTAGCCAAAAGTATTGTATCTATTTTGCCCCCTTTGAATACCTTGGAAACATTAGAAACAACGCAGGTATATAGTATCTCTGGAAAAATGGACACCATTCGACAACTGATGTATCATCGACCTTTTCGACAACCTCACCATACATTATCTTCCATTGCATTAATTGGAGGAGGAAGTATTCCGCAACCAGGTGAAATTTCATTGGCTCATAATGGGGTATTATTTTTAGATGAACTTCCCGAATTTAATCGTTCAGTGATGGAAGTATTAAGACAGCCCATGGAAGAAGGGGTAGTGAATATTGCACGTGCAAAAATGAGTGTCATTTTTCCCGCCCGATTTATGTTAATGGCCTCCATGAACCCCTGCCCTTGCGGGTTTTACAATCATCCCACAAAAGAATGTTATTGTAGTCAAGTCGCGATCCAAAAGTATTTACATAAAATTTCAGGACCATTATTAGACCGAATTGACTTACATATTGAAGTGACTCCGGTTCTTTACCATGAATTAAGGGCCCCCACAGAGGGCGAAAGTTCTGAAACGATAGCTTTAAGAGTCAAAAAGGCTAGAACTATCCAAATGGAACGATATAAAAATGAACCAGGCATCTATACTAATGCACAAATGACTGGTCAACACCTTAAAAAATACTGCCAATTAAATGCAGAAGCAGAAAATTTATTACAAAAAGCAATGGAAAAATTTCAATTAAGTGCACGTGCCTTTGATCGTATTATAAAAGTGAGTAGAACGATTGCGGATTTACAAGGAGAAAAAAATATCAGTTTAGAGCATATAAGTGAGGCCATCCAATACCGAAGTTTAGATAAATCGAGCTGGGGGAAATTTAAAAATTAATATTGACCTGTTTTTAATAAGACCAAGGTACATGCTTCTAGGGTTTCAATGCCATTTTGGGCTGCAATCCTTTCCAGTTCTGGGTTTTCAGTACCTGGATTAAAGATAATTCGGCGTGGATGAAGGGCTAAAATAGCATCATAATATTCCTTTTGACCAGCTGGACCCACATATAAAGTAACGGTATCGATGGTATTATTAAGGGGCCATTCATTTAAAATGGCAATATCATCAATCATCCCTTTTTTAATTCCAAAGGGATACACTGCATATCCTTTTTCATGTAGTAAAGCAGTAGCTAAATAACTATATCTTTCTGAATTGGGGGAAGCTCCTAAAACTAAGCTGACAGGTGTTTGCATACCCCAAAAGTATTTTAAATAGATGAATAGTTTTTATTTTGTTACAATAAAAGAATGTAATTTTATAAAAATCAACTTTACTAACTAAAATAAAATTACCATTATGGCAAAGTCAAGCAAAAAAAAGGCAGCTAAGAAAGTAGCTCC
>JBAXBS010000031.1:0-12246 GCA_037141925.1 Chitinophagaceae bacterium | reverse complement strand
TTTTATTCGTTCCAATTAATTCAAACATTGGTTTTTGGGAGGTTTCAGATGGGAAGAAGTAATCGTATTTTCCATTAAGCATTAAAATAGGCACTTTAATAAAGGGAGTATAGGAAGCCGCTTCCACTTCTGGCTTAGCCTCTTCAAATTCTAATCCCGCCACCAATAGTACGGCTCTTTTAATTCTAGGTTCAATTGGAATCATAATGTTTGCCATTTCGCCACCCCAACTCACTCCAAAATATATTAAATTAGAAACATCTAAATCACTCCTGGATTCAATCACATCAATTGAGCGTTTCATATCCTTACCCCACATAATTACATGGTCTTTATATAAATCTGTTTTATCTGCATAATCCGATTTTAATGCATCTTGTCTATTTATAGTTCCCTTATATATGGGATAGAAAAACGCATAACCCATTTTTAGATAGCTTCTTGCCATTTGGCCTAATGTAACTTTTTCAATCTCACTTGTATGTATCACATTGGAGCCGGGAAAATGAATAATCGCTTGAGCTTTGCCTGTTACATTTTTAGGTTTGAATAATACACCGCTCATTCTCTCATTATTATAAGCTGCATTATATTCTATCAATTCATAGGTATAATCGGGATCAGAATTATCCGTTTTTAAAATTTTAATATCTAATGGGCCTGCCTCATAATCAAATTGTCTTTTATAGATCTCAAAAATTTCCTTACTTATTTTTGGTAATTTTAAGAAGTCTCTAAAGGGCTTTTTAATAACTTCGGCATACAGAGGTAGATTGTTATTGGTTAAGTCTTTGACCAACCTAACTCCATTGGAACTCGATCTACTAAAAGCATCTTGACCATAATAATCATTAAAAGTATAGGGGTCGTCATCATAACCACCTCCGAGTATTGCTCTTTCAGTTAGATCGTCTTTCGTTGCATTTGCACACCATTCTCTTACATTACCGGCAACATCAGATAATCCATAACCAGATTTAATAGTGGAATAAGGAACTTCTTTAGTTTCAGATTTTGAAAAATTACTTACAGGACAAACCAAACCAGATCTAGATGGTGTTGCTGCCTTGGCCCATTGATGAACAGATGGTAAATTCTTTTTCATAAACTTAGCATAAGCATCCGCTTCATACCAAGAAATACCGTTTACAGGAAACTTAGCTTTTCCATCTGGAAAACTTCCATTGGACCATGTAGCAGGACCCAAAAATCCTGTTTTATCAACAAAGAACTTTTGCACAAATTCAAAATTGAACGGCTTTCCGTTTAAGGTTGCTGGAATGGTCCATAAGCTTGCGTTTTTATATCCACCTGCATCCACAAACTTTTTATATTCTTCATTAGTGACTTCGTTTTTATCAATCAAATAGGGAGAAAATTTTGCTGCTGGTCTGGAATCTAAACCAGCTAAAAATATATTTGTTTTTCCTCCAATAACCAATGCCATAGTTGAAGTATCAGGCATAGAAGCTGGTAACTCGAAAACATTTTCACCTGTAGAAATAAAATAAGTTCCAGCAGAAACTATAAACTCATTCTTATTCGTATCTACAAATTTTAATTTCACTGTGCCATTTGGCAAACTTGTTTTATTAATGGGTGTTTTGCCAACAAATTCCCATTTATTATCTGCTTCACTTAATTGTAAATAAACTTCTATATTGGGTGAGACTGTCATTAGATCAACAGTAGTTGTGATACTTTTTAAACCATCTATAACAACCTTATTATTAGGGTCGTTATCTAATATTTTTTTTCCTGCGTAATAAGCTGCACCGGATTTTCCTTCTTTAATAAGCTGTAAAAACTCAGGTAATTCTTTTTCAATAGTGTTAGAGGCCTTCCCCAGTTTAACATAGAAGAAAATTCCTGCCCCCAAAAAACCAACTAGCAATAAAATATTTAAAATAGGAAGCAATTTATTCATTGCGCCTCCATCGGAGTTGTTTTGTTTTGAAATTTCAATAAATTTATCAAAATTATTTTCAGATAATAATTCAGGGAATAGATTAGCATTTAAAAGTTCGGTGGTATTTAGTTTAAATTGAACGCTTTGTGTTGCGGACCATTTTTCAAATTTGTTCTTTATTTTTTCTTTTATTCTATCTGGCGTTTTTTGATTGCGATAAGTAATAAATAAACCAATGATGAAAGTGATTAATAAGCCAACTAGTGCCACTTCTACCAAAGGGAACTCTAGGTGAAGTTGATGGTCAATGATATTGCTAGTTTCCACAATAGCAATAGAAGCCCCCACAAAAGAGGTCATGTATTTAAAGTACGTGGAGTGATTGATATGTAAATGCATGAATTACTTTTTAAAAGATTGATTTATTCGGGACATATTAATTTAGACGTAATTTACTACTATAAATTTTAGTATCAAAATGTTATCTAAATGATTATTCTCCCAATGCATTGTGCTCTATTAAATACTTTCTTAAGCGTTTTAATAGTTTATTAGCATCTTCTTGAGTGGGTAGAATATAACTTTCATCTGTTGATTTACGAATTGTCTTTAACATGCCTAATATCGAAAAATAATTTTCCCAATCAAAGCTTTCTGCTTTATTAATATTTAGATGTTCGGGGATGGCTATATTAATGACAATGGTTTTATTTACTACTTTAAAACCTTGGACTATCTCACGAAAAAAAGTATATTTAAAATTAGTGGTTGTAATGGGATCTATCATTCGATCAATATAACTAAATTCGCGTTGTTCTCTAAGCTTCAATCCATTGCTTCTGCCTGCATATAATTGTATGGCGGTTTTTAAACTATCATCTTCTATAAAACGCAGGGTTCCAGAACTTTTAATTTCATCCAATGCCAGTGAATTCATAATCGGAAGCATTCTTAAAGATACGTAAGAGTGTGCCGCATACAATTCAGGTATATGTTGTGTTATTTGTTTTTTTTCATATTGGTCACTTATGATTTCAAATAATACATCCTGTCGATTTCTATTTTTCATGGATTGTGCATAACTCACAGAATCATCTAAAACATCTTTATATAAATTTTTAGCACTTACCACTGCTTTTTTAGTTTCTATAAAATGTTCCCTTATATTTTCAGCTCCATAACCTAAAGTTACTGCCACAAAAATCATGAGACCCTCTAATAAATATTCTTTCCAAGGCTTTACATGAGTTGGAACATGAGGGTGATGATGTACTTCCATAATATTTTATAATTAAAGCTTAGGCTCCCAACCTTTTTCATATTCACGTGACCAAAGTTTCATACCCTCTTTATCAAGAATATGTCCGTTGCCCGTATTTACGTTTAATGATTTTCCAATGCGATAAGAAATATTAGCATAGTGACACATCATTTGACTAATAGCACCCTCCTCGATAGGAGAATTTAATTTGGTTTCTTTGCCGCGAATAACATTAAAAAAGTTAGCAATGTGCGTATCTGTCATATCACCACCGCCACCTAATGCAGTACCCGCTTCTGTTCCAGAAGATTTGCTAGATTTTATTTTTTTACCCAAACGATCATACAAAGTATATCCCTCACGATTTACAAATACAGTTCCTTCGCTACCATATATAACTGTACCACGATCACTACCATAAGTATTATATCCAGAACGGCTTTTGCCATCCCACTGAATAATTTTATTTCCAGGGAAACGGAAGGAGGCGTCCATCGTATCATACATGACCCAACCATCATTTTTAAAATGACGCTTTGCGGCTTCAACATCCACATGTTCAGGATACGTTACCTGTAATGCCCAACGTGCAATGTCTAATTCATGTGTTGCATTGTTTCCTGTTTCAGCAGTACCCCAATGCCATCCATACCAATGCCAGTTATAATCCCAAGTGTTGTCGGTATATTCTTGGTGAGGAGCAGGACCTTGCCATAATTCCCAATCCAACCCTTCTGGTATAGGAGCCTTTTTTTCAACAGGCACTTCACCACGACTATTAGAATAAAAAGCAACTGCTTTATATACATCACCAATAATGCCACCATGAATAGCGGCAATAATTTCTTGAGATTCAGTAGCAGAACGTTGTTGGTTACCCATTTGAACTACTTTGCCATATTTTTTTTGAAAGGCAACTAGTAATTCACCTTCACGGGGATTTTGACTGCATGGTTTTTCAATATACACGTGTTTGCCAGCTTGCATCGCCATCCAAGTGCCCGGCGCGTGCCAATGATCTGGCGTAGCATTAAAAATAGCATCTACGCTTTTATCATTCCAAACATCATGAATGTCATTCACTAAAGTCGCTTTACCAGAAACCTTACCACTCAAATCCTTTCCTACTTTTTCGCGTTGCTTTTTCATTACATCGCATATATAAGCCACGTCAACATTATTATTTTTATCTTTTAAAGCTGCATAATAAGCGCTCACTCTTCTGCCACAGCCCATCAACGCAATGTTTAATCGGTCGTTTGCTCCAATAATTCTTGAATAACTTTTTGCAGTGAATCCAGAAGCAACGCCTCCAAGTCCAACACCTGCGGCACCATACGCCATATTGCGAACGAATTGTCTACGATTTGTACTCATAACTAATTTGATTTGAGAGTTTGATTTTTCTATTTTTTTTAGAATTGTTTTTTACGCAACTGAAGTTAATAAAATTTTATTGGAATTATTCAATGTATTTATAAATTATAAATACAGATAAAAAAAGAGGCCCCTATTTCTAGGAGCCTCTTTTAAATATAAATAAGTAAGTTCTTATTTCATTAAAGACATAAGATCAGTTGGATCATATACAATCCACTCTTCTACTATTTTGCCATCTTTAACAGCATCTATTTGAAATTGTCCCACTTTTACAGATTTATCGCCTTTTTTGAAAGTCACAGTTAAATAACCTAATACATAATGACTTACGCCTTTTTCATCTGCTTTGTTGTTGATGGTTTCCCAAAGTGCACCATATTCAACTGCAAAAGAAAGACCTGCTTTTTTAAATTGAGCTATCATTTCTAAATTATCGCTCAAAGTAGTTTTCTTCAAATTGTCATGAAATACTGCAGAATCAGAGTAAGTTGATTTATACGTCTCTAAATCTCCTGTTGATCCAGCTGTATTTGACTTTTTAATTAAATCAATGTTGGCCGAGCTGTCTACCGTATAGCCACTTGTGTTTGGCAAAGCTGCTGTAGCTGTGCTTGTTTCTTTTGGATTAGTACATGCAAATAATGATGCTGTAACAATTAGACCCAATAATAATTTTTTCATGTTGGTTTATTTATGAGATATTAAATTAATTAAATAATAAGAAATAAATGAGATTTAATAGACTTTTTTCTTAAACATAACAGGCGGAAACAAAAAACCCATTGATAATCAATGGGTTTGTGTGGTGTGGGCCGGGATCGAACCGGCGACACAAGGATTTTCAGTCCTTTGCTCTACCGACTGAGCTACCGCACCATCGGATTTTTCATCCATCCCTATCAGATTTCTCCGATTGGGTCGCAAATATAGGCAGGGATTCTTATAATACAAAAAAACTGCCCGCTATATCTCGCTGATAATTATATTAATACTCGCAGTTTTTAGGAGTACGAGCAAACGCAATAACGTCTCTAATATTCGTCATTCCGGTTACAAACTGGATCATTCGTTCAAAACCTAAGCCAAATCCCGCATGAGGTACGGTTCCAAAACGTCTAGTATCTAAATACCAGCTCATTTCCTCTATCGGCACGTGCATCGATCTCATTCTTGCTTCTAACACTTCTAATCTCTCCTCACGTTGACTTCCTCCTACGATTTCACCAATACCTGGTGCTAAAATATCCATGGCCGCTACCGTTTCTTTGCCCGCTTCACATCCATCGTTCATGCGCATATAAAATGCTTTGATTGCTGCAGGATATCCCGTTACAATCACGGGCTTTTTAAAGTGTTGTTCTACTAAATATCTTTCATGTTCACTTTGTAAATCAATACCCCACTTTACATCGTATTTAAATTTCTTTTTCTTGTAATGATTGCTATTTAATAAAATATCAATCGCTTCGGTATAAGTAATTCTTTCAAAATTATTATTTACAACCAAGTTTAATTTTTCAAGTAAGCCCAAGCCACTTCTTTTTTCGGTAGGTAATTGTTTTTCTTCTTCTGCCAAACGAGCATCTAAAAATGCTAAATCATCCGCATTGTTTTTCATTACATACTGAATCAAATATTGAATGAAAGATTCTGCCAAATTCATATTGTCTTCAATATCATGAAAGGCCATTTCGGGTTCAATCATCCAAAACTCTGCTAAATGTCGCGTGGTATTAGAATTTTCGGCGCGGAAGGTAGGACCAAAAGTATAAATCTCTGAAAACGCCATGGCGCCTAGCTCTCCTTCAAGTTGTCCACTCACCGTTAAGTTAGTGCTCTTACCAAAAAAGTCCTGCGTATAATCAATTTCACCTTGTTCATTTTTGGGAGCACCCTCCATAGGAAGTGTGGTCACACGAAACATTTCTCCAGCACCTTCCGCATCCGAACTTGTAATAATAGGTGTATGTAAATATACAAATCCGCGTTCGTTAAAAAATTGATGCACCGCAAAGGCTAGGGCATGTCTTATTCTAAATACAGATGCAAAAGTATTCGTGCGAAAACGCAAATGCGCTTTCTCTCTTAAAAATTCTAGTGAATGTTTTTTAGGTTGTAAAGGATATTTTTCGGCGTCGCTGTCTCCTAAAATTTCAATGCTAGTCGCTTTTAATTCTACCGTTTGCCCCTTGCCTAAACTTTCTACCACCGTTCCTGTTACTTTTAAAGAAGCGCCTGTGGTGATTCTTTTTAATATAGTTTCCTCAAATTCGCCCAAGCTGGCAACCACTTGCAAGTTGGCGTTGGTGCTTCCATCGTTTAACGCAACAAATTGATTATTACGAAAGGTACGTACCCATCCCATGACCACTACTTCGGTACCCGTTGGGGTCCCGCTTAACAATTGCTTTATTTTTATTCGTTGGTTGAACATATATATTATTTCGAGAGGCAAAGATAATCCGTTTCGAGGGCCCAACACCTCGATTTAGACACAAAAACGCATAAAAAATTGTTTTTTTATTAAAAAACTGCTTAACATTGCAGTAGAAACGAGCGAATCATTTCAATTACTTTCATCGCTCCTATCCATTTCCCGGTCAATTTATCCCGACCGAAATTTCAAAAAAGTTTCAAACCAGCTCAGATCTTTATTCGATTTTTAAATAAACTATAGTTACACGTGCAAGACAAAGACGAAAAACCAAAAAGGGGACGTAAACCCGTTGCTGCCGCCCCAGCTGCAAAAGCTGCGCCAGCCGATTCTAAAAAAGCTCCCGCTACCAAAAAACCAGCTGCTGCAAAAAAAGCAGAACCTGCAAAAGACAACAGCGAGGATGACAAAGCTTCTAAAATTGCGCAAGCATTGTTTGGAGATGAAAGCGCTGCTAGTGCCGAACCTACTCCAGAAGCTGGAGCCGAAACAACTACCACACAAAGCAATCAAGGAACCGCTCCTCAGGGACAAAATGGAGGGAATGGTCAGCAACAACCTCAAGGTCATCGCTATCCACAACCTCGCAAAGAACCCGTTTTTAATGTGGAGTTTGATGGTGCAATTGAATCCGAAGGGGTATTAGAAATGATGCCGGATGGATATGGCTTTTTACGTTCTTCCGATTATAATTATTTGTCTTCTCCCGATGACGTATATGTATCACCTTCTCAAATAAAATTATTTGGATTAAAAACAGGTGACACCGTTCAAGGAACAGTGCGTCCTCCTAAAGAAGGTGAAAAATATTTTGCATTAACAAAGGTTGATTATGTCAATGGAAAGCGTCCGGATGAAATTCGCGATCGTATTCCTTTTGATTATTTAACTCCTTTGTTTCCTTTCGAAAAATTAAATTTATATACCACTTCTACCAATTATAGTACGCGTATCATGGATTTATTTACGCCTATTGGTAAAGGTCAAAGAGGTTTGATTGTGGCGCAACCTAAAGTGGGTAAAACCATGTTATTAAAGGAAGTGGCCAACGCGATTGCTGCAAATCATCCAGAATGTTATTTGATGGTGGTGTTGGTAGATGAGCGTCCGGAAGAGGTAACAGATGTAGAACGTTCTGTGAAAGCAGAAGTCATCGCATCTACTTTTGATGAACCTGCCGAAAAACACGTGAAGGTTTCTACTATGGCTTTGCAAAAAGCAAAACGTTTGGTAGAGTGCGGACACGATGTGGTTATTTTATTAGATTCTATTACGCGTTTAGCGCGTGCTCATAATACTGTTGCTCCAAGTTCGGGTAAAGTGTTGTCGGGTGGTGTAGAAGCCAACGCAATGCAAAAGCCCAAACAATTTTTTGGTGCAGCTCGTAAAATTGAAAACGGCGGATCCTTAACCATTTTAGCAACAGCGTTAATTGAAACGGGTTCTAAAATGGATGAAGTTATTTTTGAAGAGTTTAAGGGTACGGGTAATATGGAATTAGTATTAGATCGTCGTTTAGCCAACAAACGTATTTTCCCTGCGATAGATTTAGTAGGATCCAGCACACGTCGTGATGATTTATTATTAGATAAAGATGTATTAGGAAGAATGAACATTCTTCGTTTATTCATCAACGATATGAATACCGACGAAGCGATGAATGAATTATTAAAACGTATGCGAGGCACCAAAGACAATGAAGAATTTTTAGCCAGCATGAATAGATAATTAAAAAACCCTCTGAAAAATTCAGAGGGTTTTTTTTATTTTCAATCTTATAACTTTTTCAAGGAAGCCCATAAAGGCTATTCTTTATTTAAGTTATTTTTTTTATTATTTTTTCTTCGCATCAGGCGCTATCGCGCCTTCTTCTTTAAAATAATTATTGTTCTCAATTTCTTCACGCACTTTATCGGGAACCAAATATCGAATCGTAATTCCTTCTTTACGATTGTTGCGGATAAGTGTCGCGGATAATTGTAAAAGCGGTGCTTCTAAAAATAAAACCCTTGCGCAATAATCGTTGCTAATATCAAATCCTTCGCGACGATATACAATGAATTGATAATTTTTTACAAGCGTTTCAAAGTTTTTCCATTTAGGTAAATTTTGAAAACTATCTCCACCCATGATCACCGAAAATTCGTGTTGCGGATATTTTTCTTGTAAATAAGTAAGTGTATCTATCGTGTAAGAGGGGCGAGGCAATGAAAATTCAATATCAGAAACCTTTAATTGCATGTCATCTTCTATGGCCAATTTTGCTAAATGCAAGCGATCGTATTCATTTAATAAACTTCCTTGAGGCTTGAGTGGATTTTGAGGAGACACCACCAACCAAACCTGTTTGAGGTCCGAATGATTGGCCACATAGCTGGCCACCATAAGGTGTCCATTATGTATGGGATTGAAAGAGCCAAAAAACAAACCTATCTTCATTTTGTTTAATTAGTTGATTATCAATTACTTGTGATAGATTCGGCACTAATTAGGATACTATCTGCCTCGTTCATGCGCAGGCTTAATTGATATCCTGCCACCGAAATAGATATAGGATCCCCCAATGGCGCTATTTGTTCTACCCGGATGGTTTCACCAGGTATACAGCCCATCTCCATTAATTTTAAAAAGATTTCATCGTTTTCAAAAGAATGAATCACCCCAGACTGCCCCATTTTTAATTCAGATAACTTCCTCATATATTATTACAAAGATAGTTTCCTTTTTTACACAAATAGTTACGAAATTTGGAGCAATAAAGTAGAACTTATGCTTACGAACATCTCTTTCAATAAAGCCGACAAAAACACAACCCTCCCTAATAGAGTGGCGCTTAAGTCCTTTATTGAAAAGCAGTTAGGAAAGGAGGGACTAAAGGTGGAGTGTCTGCAATATGTATTTTGTTCCGACAAATACTTACTAGATATTAATAAAACCTTTCTCAAGCATAATTACTATACCGATATCATCAGTTTTGACCTGTCTGAACACAAGGGGACGCTTATTGCAGATGTATATATAAGTATTGACCGAGTAAAAGAGAATGCCAAAACCCTAAAAGTACCTTATCAGCAAGAATTACTACGTGTGCTCTTCCACGGAGCCCTCCATTTTTGTGGATATAAGGACAAAAAACCGGCTGATGCAAAAAAAATGCGCTCCATGGAGGATAAATGGATCAAGTCCTACTTAAAAATGTTCCACGTGGAACGATCCAAATAAATTCAGAGTAAATCCTGATAAAAATTTAAAGAGTTAACCCAAAACGTTCCACGTGGAACGTTTTTTACTAAAACAAGAAATATCCTACAAAAAGGGGGATAGCTAATAACGGGGTGTACCTAAAATTAATTTTATAAGATCCTCTTAAACAAAACAATTCCTAACGATTTGAATTGCTTGGTATTCAATACAGGCTTATCTTTGCAATCCTTATGTTTCCAAAATACAATGTCATAGTAGTAGGTGCTGGCCACGCAGGTTGTGAAGCGGCGGCAGCAGCAGCCAATATGGGCTCCAAGGTTTTATTGGTGACCATGAACATGCAGACTATTGCTCAAATGAGCTGTAATCCTGCGATGGGTGGTATTGCCAAGGGACAGATCGTAAGGGAAATTGATGCCATGGGCGGGTATAGCGGTATCGTAAGTGACTTAAGCACCATTCAATTTAGAATGCTTAATAAAAGTAAAGGGCCTGCTATGTGGAGTCCTCGTACTCAAAATGACCGTCATTTATTTGCCTCCAAGTGGAGAGAGATGCTGGAAAATACCCCCAATGTAGATTTTTACCAGGATTCGGTACAAGAGTTAATTATTAAAAATAATAAGGCCTGCGGGGTAATCACTAGTTTAGGACATAAGATTGAGGCAGATGCCGTAGTTATTACAAGCGGAACCTTCTTAAATGGAATTATTCATATAGGTGAGAAGCAAATAGGCGGAGGTCGTGTGGCAGAAAAGTCAGCAACGGGTATCACCGAACAGCTCGTTTCCTTTGGTTTAGAGTCTGATAGATTAAAAACAGGAACCCCACCAAGGGTAGATGGACGTAGTTTAGACTATTCTAAGATGGAAATACAGGATGGGGACGAAGAAGTGGTAGGCTTTTCTTATTTAAATATTCCCAGGGTAAAGGCAAAGGATCAGCGTCCTTGTCATATCACTTATACGGATTCAAGGGTTCATGATATATTAAAGACGGGTTTTGACCGCAGCCCCATGTACCAGGGCCGAATAGAAGGAGTGGGTCCTAGATATTGTCCAAGTATTGAAGATAAAATCAATCGATTTGCAGATAGAGAGCGTCATCAGTTATTTGTAGAGCCCGAAGGATGGAACACCGTAGAAATTTATGTCAACGGATTTAGTACGAGTTTACCAGAAGAAGTACAATACGAAGCTCTTCGTATGGTTCCTGGTTTTGCAAACGCCCGCATGTTCCGTCCAGGATACGCCATTGAATATGACTATTTTCAGCCCACACAATTAACCTATACCCTTGAAACTAAGGCGATTGAGCATTTATATTTCGCCGGACAAATCAATGGAACTACAGGATATGAAGAAGCGGCCTGTCAAGGTATTATGGCGGGAATGAATGCACATTTAAAAATTAACAACCAAGCTCCGCTTATTTTACAAAGAAGTGAAGCGTATATAGGGGTATTAATTGATGACTTGATTAGCAAAGGAACCGACGAGCCCTATCGCATGTTTACTTCACGTGCCGAGTTTAGAACTTTATTACGTCAGGACAATGCGGATTTGAGGTTAACCGAATTGAGTTATAAATTAGGATTAGCTAAGGAAGAAAGGATGCGTCGAGTAGATGAAAAAAATAAGCAAGTAAATGAGATAAAATCTATACTCAACACAGAATCTATTGAACCCGAACTTATAAACGAATTTTTAGGAAGTATTGAATCGGCGCCCATTACAGAAAAGCAAAAAGCTTCGAAACTTGTGCTGCGCCCCAATATCAGCTTACAACAAATTTTAGATCACACTCCGGAATTAAAAACAAAATTAGAAACGAACGATACCGAGTGTTTGGAGCAGGCTGAAATTCAAATTAAGTATGAGCGCTACATTGAGAAAGAAAAAGAAATTGTAGATCGCATGGCTACATTAGAAAATAAATTAATACCCGTGAGCTTTGATTATGATAAGCTTACCGCACTTTCTATTGAAGCACTTCAAAAGTTTAAAAAAATACGCCCTCTTACATTAGGGCAAGCCAGCCGTATTAGTGGAGTGAATC
>JBAXBS010000030.1:0-12295 GCA_037141925.1 Chitinophagaceae bacterium | reverse complement strand
AAAAAAATACGCCCTCTTACATTAGGGCAAGCCAGCCGTATTAGTGGAGTGAATCCCAGTGATGTTCAAATACTCATGGTCTATATGGGACGCTAGTTAATAAGCTTTAGAAATAAATTAGCATTATAATAAGCTTCGCCTTTTATCAAAAAATCACTCTTTTTCATTTTTTCACAACAAGTTTTTAGTAGCTTTAAAATCCTTCTGTTCAGAAGTATTTTTTAAACAACTAAATTCAGTCGCGTATGAAGCGGATCTTATCTTCTCTTCTGCTTGTTTGTGTCGTGATTTTGACACAGGCTCAGGAATCTTTTCCGATTAATGGAATAAGAGATGTTCGTAGTGGATTGTATGCATTTACCAATGCAACTATTATTCAAAACGAAACAACGAAAATTGAAAAGGCAACACTAATTATCAAACAAGGTAAAATTGTAGCAGTAGGTGCAGGACTTTCGGTGCCAGCAGATGCTATTGTAATTGATTGTTCCGGTAAATTTATTTATCCTTCATTTATTGATGCATTAACTAGTTATGGATTACCTGCTGCACAACGCGGTCAAGGTGGTTTTAACTTTGGTGCACCTGCTCAATTTATTTCTAACAAGCCAGGAGCTTATAACTGGAACCAAGCGGTTCGTCCAGAAATAAATGCAGTAGATATTTTTACGGTAGATGAAAATGGCGCAAGCAGTTTTAGAGCGAATGGATTTGGTGCTGTGTTCACTCATGTGAAAGATGGTTTAGCGAGAGGAACGGGCGCGGTAGTTAGTTTAGCAACCGAAGACAATCATAAAGCTATCTTAAAAACAAAAGCAGCTTCGGTATATTCTTTTGAAAAAGGAACTTCTACACAATCATATCCAAGTAGTTTAATGGGAAGCATTGCCGTATTGCGTCAATCTTATTTAGATGCAAAATGGTATTTAACAAAACCAGTAAGCGAAGGGGTGAATCTTTCTTTAGAAGCGTGGAATAACAATCAAAGCATGCCGCAAATTTTTGCAACCGATGATAAGTGGAATGCGGTACGTGCCGACAGAATTGGAGATGAGTTTGGAGTACAATATATTATTAGAGGTGCTGACAACGGATATCAACGTATAGATGAGATCGCAAAAACAAAAGCGTCTTATATATTAGGTGTAGATTTTCCAGCCGCTATGGATGTAGAAGATCCTAATGATGCTCGTTTTGTTTCTTTAGCCGATATGAAACATTGGGAATTGGCTCCTACTAATCCAGGTGTATTTGAAAAAGCAAATATTCCTTTTAGCTTAACGTCTGCAGATATGAAAGATAGTAAGCAATTTTTAGCGAATGTTAAAAAAGCAATTCAAAACGGTTTATCTGAAACCAAAGCTTTAGAAGCTTTAACTAAATCACCTGCCACTTTATTGGGCGTGTATGATCAAGTGGGTTCTATCGAAACTGGGAAGTGGGCTAATTTTATTATTACTACCGAACCCATTTTTAATACCAACTCAAAAATTATTGAAAACTGGGTACAAGGAAATAAATATGAAGTGAATGAAACAGAGTGGACAAACCTGGCGGGTAAATACACTTTAACCATAAACAATAATGGTACTAAAACAGATTATAATCTTGAATTGAAAAAAGACTTATCTGCTAATATTGTTGGAGCAGACACTTTGATTGCTAAAGTAACAGTCAACGAAGCACTGGTTAAAATTAATTTTCCAACTAAAAAAGGGCGTGGCGCAGATCAACTTCGTTTGAGTGGCGTAATTTCTGCAAGTGGTTGGTCAGGATTAGGAACCGATGGTGCTGGAAACAAATCCACCTGGTCTGCTAGTTTTAAAAGTGCTTTAAACGCAACTGCGGAAACAGCAAGAGGTGATTTTAAACGCGGTGGTCAAGATAGTTCAAGAAATGTGACTTCTAAAGTAACGTATCCGTTTACAGGATTTGGTAATGAAGTAGTTCCTCAACAAGAGACTATTTTAATTAAAAACGCTACCGTTTGGACCAACGAAAAAGATGGTATTTTACAAAATACAGACGTATTAATTAAAGCAGGTAAAATTGCTAAAGTGGGGAAAAATATTACTGATGCTACTGCTAAAGTGGTAGACGGTACTGGAAAACACTTGAGCGCAGGTGTGATTGATGAACACTCTCACATTGCTTCTATGTCTACCAACGAAGGTGGTCAATCTGTAACTTCTGAAGTGCGCATTGGAGATAACTTGAATCCCGAAGATGTCAACATTTATCGCCAATTAAGCGGTGGTGTAACAAGTTCACATATTTTACATGGTTCTGCAAACACAATTGGTGGACAAACTCAGTTAATTAAATTACGCTGGGGCGCTACCGACGAAGGTTTAAAATTTGCGGGTGCGGATCCTTTTATCAAATTTGCATTGGGTGAAAACGTAAAGCGTACCACTAGTACTAATAATAATCGTTATCCTGATACAAGAATGGGTGTGGAAGAAGTATTGAATGATGCATTTGATCGTGCGCTGGATTATCAAAAGAACTTAAAAGCAAATCCAAATGGACGTCGTGATTTAGAGTTAGATGCTTTGGTAGAAATCTTAAATAAAAAACGTTTCATTACTTGTCACTCCTATGTACAACCAGAAATTACTTACGCTATGCGTGTGGGTGATAAGTATGGCTTTACATTTAATACTTTCACGCACATTTTGGAAGGCTATAAAGTTGCAGACAAAATGAAAGCTCATGGATCAAACGTATCCACCTTCTCTGATTGGTTTATGTATAAAACAGAGGTGCAAGACGCAATTGCTTACAATGCTGCAATTATGCAAAAAATGGGATTAAACGTTTGTATTAATTCTGATGATGCAGAAATGGCGCGTAGATTAAATCAAGAAGCGGGCAAAACGGTGAAGTATGGTGGTGTGAGTGAAGAAGACGCATTAAAAATGGTGACCCTGAATCCGGCTAAAGCTTTGCACGTTGATAATAAAGTAGGAAGTATTAAAGTGGGCAAAGACGCTGACGTAGTTTTATGGTCTGATAATCCATTAAGTATTTATGCGAAAGCAGAAAAAACAATCGTTGATGGTGTTGTCTATTTTGATAGAGAAAAAGACGCTGAAGCGCGTAAAAAAATGACTGCTGAAAAGTCTAGATTGATTCAAAAAATGTTAGGCGACAAACGTATGGGCATGCCCATGCGCGCTGCAACTCCTAGCTTCCAAATATTATTAACCTGTGGTGATCACGAACATGAAGATCATATGGCCACTATTTACGAAAACGAAAACAATTAATTTATGCAAAAGAAATATGCTAGCTTATTAATATTATCCTTTGCATTGTTAGTGACAATGGCGAAGGCACAGGAAACAGTGTATCCGGCAGCCCCTCAAAAAGGGGCCACTGCAATCACACACGCTACAGTGCATGTAGGAAATGGCACTGTATTAAATGATGCTACGGTAGTGTTTGAAAAAGGAAAAATTACCGCAGTAGGCTTGGGGGTTGCTATTCCAAAAGGCGCTACCGAAATTGATGGCACGGGAAAACAAGTATATCCGGGCCTTATTTTACCCAATTCCTTTTTAGGTTTGAAAGAAATTTCAAGCGGGGTTCGTGGTAGTAATGACTTACAAGAAATTGGCGAAAATAATGCTGACATTAGAAGTATCGTCTCTTATAATACCGATTCAAAAGTAACCAACGTATTACGCGCTAATGGTATTTTGTTAGCACATATAGCACCCGAAGGAGAATTAATTGAGGGACGCTCTAGTGTGGTTCAGTTAGACGCCTGGAACTATGAAGATGCAGAATACAAAGCCAATACAGGAATGTACATCACTATTCCATCTATGATGGCTCGTCGTGGTGGTCGTGGTGGATTTCGCGCAATGATGATGGGCGGCGGCGCTCCTGCTGATCCAGCAAAAGCGGCATTTGATAAAATTGAAATCATTAAAAACTTTTTTACTCAGGCAAAAGCTTATCTACAAGAAAAAACGCATGTTGCAAGCAATTTAAAATTTGAAGCAACACGTGATTTATTTGAGGGCAAGCAAAAATTATTTGTTCGAGCTAACGAAGTAAAACAAATGTTGGTAGGAATTGATTTAGGTAAAACATTTGGTTTTAGTGTTGTTATTGTAGGTGGTTCTGAAAGTTTTCAAATTGCAAATTTGTTGGCTGAAAATAAAATCCCGGTGATTTTAGATCAAGAGCATGCGCTCCCTGCTACCGAAGATGATGATGTGGATCAACCTTATAAAACTCCAGCTCAATTAAACAAGGCAGGTGTATTGTTTGCATTGAACGACATGAGCGACAATCACAAACAAATCAACCTAAGCTTTAATGCAGGTACTGCTGCAACTTATGGGTTAACCAAAGAAGAGGCCTTAACGGCTATCACCCTTAACAGTGCTAAAATTTTAGGCATTGATGATAAAACGGGTTCGGTAGAAGTGGGTAAGGATGCGAATATTATTGTTAGCCAAGGCGATATTTTAGATATGCGTGGCAATCAACTCACTCATGCGTTTATTCAAGGAAGATCTATTTCTCTTGACAACAAACAAAAGCAGTTGTACGAGCGATACAAACATAAATATGGTATCAAATAGGTTTTGATTTCCTGTAAATTTCTTTAAAAAATATAAAGTTTTAAACGGCCGCCTTCATCAGCGGCCGTTTTTTTGGGTATCTTAGCAACATGTCTAAAAAGCTATTTCTACTAGATGCGTTGGCCTTGATTTATCGTGCCTATTATGCGCTCATACGTACGCCACGTATCACTTCTACCGGTATAAATACGAATGCTCAGTTTGGATTTACGAATACCCTATTAGAAATTATTAAGAAAGAAAATCCAACACATATCGCGGTATGTTTTGATACGCACGCGCCTACCGAACGCCATATTGACTTTACAGATTATAAAGCCAATCGTCAGGAAGCACCCGAGGATTTGATAGATTCTTTACCACACATTAAAGCCATCATTGAAGGATTTAATATCCCAGTGATTGAATATGATGGGTATGAAGCAGATGATATTATTGGTACACTAGCTTGGCAAGCTGCTGACTTGGGTTATGATGTGTATATGGTGACTCCGGACAAGGATTATGGACAATTATTAATACATCCCAATGTATTTATTTGGAAGCCACCGGCTTTTGGTAATAAAGAAGAAATTTTAACAGCACAAAAGATTTGTGAAAAGTGGGATATTCAAAGAGTAGAACAGGTAGTAGATATGTTAGGATTAATGGGAGACGCATCAGATAATATTCCAGGAATTCCGGGGGTAGGTGAAAAAACTGCTGCTAAATTATTAAAGCAATACGACACACTCGAAAATGTATTAGATAATGCCGACAAGATTACCGGTTCTATGGGCGAGAAAGTACGCGCAGGTAAAGCATCGGCAATCATGAGTAAAAAATTGGCGACCATTATCACCAATGTGCCGGTTACTTTTCATGAAGAAGACTTTAGATTGAAAGAAAAAAATATTCCAGCGCTTACTGAAATTTTTAATGAGCTAGAATTTAAAACTTTAGGAAAAAGAATTTTAGGAAGTGAATTTGAAGTGGTTAATAAAGCAAATAACGAAGAACAAACCGATTTATTTGGCAATGTCGTAAAAGCAAAGCCCGTTAAATCTAAAAAAATAGATGCTTCGGTTTCTGGAGAATCAACGGGGACGGGGGCTACAGAAGAAAACGAAAACATAGACAAAATTAATGATGATGATGAAGCCGATACACTGGTATTGGTAGTTAATAAAAATATAAAAAACACAGAACATCATTATGAGTCGGTAGTGGGTGACGCTGCAATTGAAAAATTAGTAAAAATATTATTACAACAATCTGAGATTTGTATTGATACCGAAACAACCGGTATAGATGCAAACAATGTAGAGTTGGTGGGATTAAGTTTTTCCTATCAAGCACACGAGGGTTTTTACATTCCCGTAGCAAATGATGGAGATAGCAAAGAGGGTGCTAAACATATTTTAAGTTTATTTACAACACTTTTTGAAAAAACAGATATCGTTTGGATAGGTCAAAACTTGAAATATGATTTTTTAGTGTTGAAATGGTATGGAGTAGAATTGAAAGGCAAAACCTTTGACACCATGTTAGCACACTATGTGATAGAGCCAGAGGGTAGGCGTAGCATGGATTTGCTCAGTGCACAATTTTTAGGATACGAGCCGGTAGCTATAGAAACCATCATTGGAAAGAAAGGAAAAAACCAGGGAAGTATGCGCGACGCTTCTTTAGAACAAATAACCGAATATGCAGCAGAAGATGCGGACATTACCTTTCAATTAAAACAAACCATTGCACCCTTAATTCAGAAAAAAGAGGTAACGCGCGTTTTTGAAGAAGTTGAAAATCCTTTAGTGCGTGTATTGGTAGATATGGAATATGAAGGTGTCAAAGTAGACAATCAATTTTTAAACGACTATAGTAAAGTATTGGATGTAGATGCCAAGCTAAGCGAAGAGCGTGTGTATGAACAAGCGGGAGTTCGTTTTAATTTGGCTTCCCCCAAACAACTGGGTGAGGTTCTTTTTGATATTTTGAAATTAGATGCTAAGGCTAAAAAGACCAAAACGGGTCAATACGCAACAGGAGAAGACGTGTTACAAAAAATGGCAGCAAAGCATAAAATTGTGGATGACATTTTAAATTTTAGAGAACTCACTAAATTAAAATCTACTTATGTGGATGCCATCCCAGAATTAATTAATCCCAAAACAGGACGTATACATACTAGCTATGCGCAAGCGGTAGCGGTCACGGGTCGCTTAAGTAGTACCAATCCTAATTTACAAAACATTCCTATTCGGTCCGAACGTGGTCGTGAAATTAGAAAAGCATTTGTACCAAGAGATCCGAGCAGAGTATTAGTGAGTGCGGATTATTCTCAAATTGAATTGCGCATTGTGGCCGCGATAAGTGGTGATCCAAATATGTGTGAGGCGTTTAAACTGGGCAAGGATATACACACTGCAACAGCAGCTAAGGTTTATGGTATGGAAGAATCTGCTGTTACCAAAGAAATGCGTTACAAAGCAAAGAGCGTCAACTTTGGAATTATTTATGGACAAGGTGCTTTTGGATTAGCAGAAAATTTAGGCATCTCTCGTACCGAGGCCAAGGAAATAATTGATAACTATAAAAAAGAGTTTCCGAATATTCAATTATACATGGACCAACAAATTAATAACGCAAAAGAATTGGGTTTTGTAGAAACGCTCATGGGTCGCAAGCGTTGGTTAAGAGATATTAATAGTAGCAATTTTACCGTGCGTGGTTTTGCCGAACGCAACGCCATCAACTCTCCTATTCAAGGTTCTGCAGCAGATATGATTAAGTTGGCTATGATTAAAATTCATGCAGAAATGAAAAAGAAGCATTGGGATTCAAAAATGATACTACAGGTACATGATGAATTGATATTCGATGCCACCGAAGAAGAATTACCGGAGCTTAAAGAATTAATTCTTTCTTGTATGAAAGGGGCTATGATATTACCCAATGGGGTTCCTGTGGAAGCTGAGGTAGGCGTGGGCAAGAACTGGTTAGAAGCACATTAATCCAATAAAGCCCGCGTGCTTGATATTTACTGCATTATTTTATGGGCGACAAAATTAGCCCACACTTCGTGTTCTACTGCGGAATAGTGTAATCCGTCGGATGCTAATAAATTCGTGTGCTCTTTTGCTTGCCTTGTTTCGTCTGTGATATTGATATAATGACATCCGGTGGATGCAGCGTGTTGCTGACACACTTCATTAAAAGCATCAATCTCTTTACTTGTTTTTTCTGCGTTTACATTTTTGCTTTTTGCAAATTGGGTAAGGCCCCAATCTGGAATAGACAATACCATTACTTTTTTAGATTTGCCGCTCGCAAAAGCAATTGCTTTTTGTAATAATGCAATGAAATCTTTTTCAAAATCGGCAATAGATAAACCGCGGTATTGATTGTTCACGCCAATTAATAGTGTGACAAAATCGTAGTGTTGATTTAAAATAGTTTTATCTAAATGCACCATCAACTCAAAGGTGGTCCAACCTGTTTTAGCTACTACTTCGGCTGGTGCAAAGGACCAGCCTGCTTTGCGTAATTTTTGAATCGTTTGATAAGGAAAGCCTTCGTGCAGGGGAACGGATTCTCCAATAGTATAAGAATCCCCTAAACACAATAAAGTAAAATCTTTATTTGAAGAGTTTGACATGTTAAGCTTTTAAATTTTTCATAATCATATAAAAACGATGTACGTCTTCGAAGCTACAATAAAGTGGTGCGGGCGCTACTCTAATCACTCCTGGCTCTCTGTAGTCTACTACGATTCCAGCTTCGTGCATTTTTTGGTGCACTTCTTTTCCGCGCTCATTAAAATATAAGCACAATTGCGCGCCCCTTTCTTCACTATTCGTGGGCGTTATAATTTCAAAATTTAAATGTGTGATATCGTTTAATAAAAATTCTAAATAATTAGTAAGCAGAATACTCTTGGTGCGAATAGCTTGTATGCTCGCTGTATCAAACATTTCTAAACTTGCTTTTAAACATACGGTATTGAAAACCTGCGCTGTGCTTAGATTCCAGCCTGCAGCAGTGGGCTTGGGAACAAAACCTTTTTCCATTTTAAATCTAGTGGACTCTTCGTTGCCCCACCAACCACCTAGTCTGGGTGTGTCAATATTATTAGCATGTATTTGATGTACAAAAGCCCCACCTACTGCACCAGGACCCCCGTTTAAATATTTATAACTACACCATACTGCAAAGTCTACCTTCCATTCGTGTAATTGCATGGGCACATTTCCCGCAACGTGTGCTAAATCAAAACCAGCAATCGCACCCACCTCATGTGTAGCGGTGGTAATATTTTTTATATCAAATAATTGTCCGGTGTAATAATTAATACCCCCCAATAACACCAACGACAATTCATCGCCTGTTTTTTTAATCGTTGAAATAATATCTTTAGTGTGTAATATTTTGTCTCCTTGTTGAGGTGCTATCTCAATGATGGTTTGATCTGGGGAAAGTCCATGGTGTTTTACAATGGTTTCAATAGCATATTGATCCGACGGAAAAGCGCCCGCCTCCATGATAATTTTATTTCTTTTTCCTTGTGGCTTATAAAAACTTAATAAAAATAAATGCAAGTTCACCGTGAGCGCATTCATCACTGTTACCTCTTCTTCTAAACAGCCCATAATTTGTGATAAGGGCTTGTTTAAATATTGCTGATAGTATAACCAAGGGTTGGTGCCTTTCATATAGCCTCCAATAGCTAATTCTTTCCAGCTATTTAATTCTACTTCAATGGCGTCTCTAACCGCTTTAGGTTGAAGCCCTAATGAGTTGCCACAAAAATAAATAACATCTTCGCCATTGTGTTGGGGGAAATAAAACGATTGTTTAAATTTTGCTAACGGATCCTCTTTATCCATTTGCTTTGCGAAAGAAAGTTCGTTGGTAAAGGATGGCGTCATTTTATAGGGTGCTTTTAAAATTGGAACTATTTATAAAGGGATGATGTAAACCGATTTACTTTTTTTTATACACCGGAACGGTGCTACAGGGTTCTCCGTACATGATACTTTTTACGGTGGGTCTTAATTTTTGTGTAATAGCCACATAAGCAGATTCACCAATGGGTGTTTCGCCACAACCCTTTACCACCACACGCTGATCGGTGTAGTCGTTTGCATTTATTTTAGAAATGCTTTCTAATAAAATTTGTTCTCTCACTTTATTTTCATCTCCAAAGTAAACAGAATGTGCAAACGGATTTAAATTGGACACCACCAACATATTCGCCCACATGGGAATAATAGCATCGGTACTACAATGAATGCCCACTATTTTATCTTGATATAGGGACCAATCAATTTCAGAAAGGGATTGACGAAACTCTTTTTCTTTTAAAATAAGTTCCATAAATAAATAGGGCTTAATATCAAACACAACCAATTCGTTCGCGGGTAAAAGCGATGCAATGTCTAAACTAATTAAACCGCTTTCAGCCACCTTATTTACAAATGCTTCTGACATAAAACAAAATTACACACAATTTTAATAGCAACGGCCCCTCCGATGGTTCGGAGAGGCCGTAAATTTCTTATTTAGTAAATACTAAAGATCTCTCATTTAGCCCTATTCTTATATCCTATTAATAGATTTTAGTTCTATTATCTTCAATGCTCGCCACTTTCTTTAAGGCAATATTGGTTCTATATAAACCGCTACGCAATCTTTGTAGGTTTTCTTCTTTAAATATGGCGGGGTCTTGTTGTGCGGGTTTCGCAGAAATAGCGTTTACAGTTAAAGCAAACACCCCAGTATTACCTGCAATTGGTTCGCTTACTTTATTGACTAATCCTTTATTAAAAGAAGCGCCCACCACTTTTGGTTCGTTGCCTACACCAGGTAACATTGAAAAACTAAAACCAACACTATCGGCGCGCTGAACAGTTGTTTTTCCGCTTGCAGCTAAAGCCTCTAAGCTAGCGCCCTTAAACGTTGCTTTTATTTTTTCTGCTTTTTGTTGATCTCTAATAATTCCCTCTACTTGTGGTCTTGCCGCATCTACGCTTAACAATCCTTGTTTTTCTTCGCCAGTAATAATAGCTACATAATAACTATCTCCCACTTCAAACGGTTCGGACACTTCATTTAATTCTTTTTCAAATGCCCAGCGTACCATAGATCTTGATTCACCAATACCAGCAATATTATAATCGTTTGCTTTAATATTAGTAGCGGGTAATACTTGCTTATTTATTTTAACCGCATTGCTATTAAAGGATTTAACATCCTTACTTCCACTAGCAAATTGTGCTGCTGCAGTAGAAGCTGCGTTAATGGTTTCTGTACTAGGCAATAAAGCCTTAGATAAATAAGCAATTTTATAGGCAGGTCCGCGGGGGGTTTGTTTTAACACCTCCATATAGTGATATCCAAATTCTGTTTTCACCACCGCTTTGGCACCAACAGGTTTATCAAAAGCAAAATCATTAAATGGTTGTACCATTTTAGCTTGGGGGAACATATCATACTTACCGTTCACCGCCTTGCTTGCTTGATCGTCAGAATATTTTTGACAAAGCGCTTCAAAACTTGCGCCCTTACTTATTGCTAAACTAATACTATCTGCTAAAGCTTTTGCTGCGCTGTCTGGACGAATTGCTTGGCCGTTTTGTGGATTGGTAGTTGCTATTAATATATGTCTAACGCTTGCACTATCTGGCCACTGCGTAACACCCACCACCTTTGCAATGGTATAATTTTTGCCATCAACATAAGGTCCGAATACACCGCCAGTAGATAAACCTAGTATAGAATCTTTTTGAGGAACCTGGATTGTTTTTTTACTTATGTAACTATTATAAAAGGGAACATCGGATCCCACTCTATTTAAATAAGTCACCACATCGGTGCTATTTTTGAACTCTTGTTTTAAATCAGCTACTTGTGTATAGGCTGCTGCAGAATCTTGAGAAGAGGGTGCTGCGCTAAATCCTACAAAGCTAATATTACGTGAAGCTTCTTCGTTTTGATAGCCTGCGCCATTTTCTTTTAAGTATTTTGCAACATCGTCATTCGAAACTTTAATAGTACTATCCACTATTGTACTATAAGGAACTGCTACATAAGAAATACTTGATAACGCATTCGCGTCGGCATACTCTTTATCAGCCAACCATTTTGGTAATTGAACTCCTTTAACAACTAAGGCTTGATATTTTGCCCTTAATCTATTTTCAATAGAAGGAACAATGTAAAAATTTTCAATTTGTTTAATTTGTGGTGCGTTTTTGCTTTTTTTAATTTGTGCAATGGCTTGGCGTGCATCGTTTACTTTAAACTCGCCTGTAGCTTTATCAGTAAACTCTTGTTTAAAAGGAGATTCATCTCCAAATAAAACGTCGTTTAATTCTTTATTACCTACGCTAATCCCTAATTTATCTTCCTCTGTTTTAAATAATAAACGATCCACTTCTTGGTTCCACAAAAAACCAATAATTTGTTCTCTTTTAACTCCCTGGGAGGCATAGTTTTGAACCTGGGCGTCTAGTTTTTCTTCAAACTCAATTTTATTAATTTCCGCACCATTTACTTTACCTAATACAGAAGTGTTGGTACCTCTATTTTTACGGCCAATACCATCTTGTAATATAAAAGCGATTAAAGCAATTGCAATAATACCAAAGATGATCCAAGCACCTCTTTCTCTAATGTTCTGAATAATTGACATATATCTATAATTATAGGAGAGC
>JBAXBS010000029.1:0-12698 GCA_037141925.1 Chitinophagaceae bacterium | reverse complement strand
AGCCAGGATCAAACTCTCCATTGTAAATGTTGTTTGATCTGACTATCAATCTCAAATAAATCGAAAATGACGTCTGATTTAATTTTTTTGATGCTGTAACCTTTACCTGTATTTTTCAATTATACAGTTACTGTTATTTCCAAACTTTCAAAGATCTTGTGTGTTTATTTTGCGCGCTATTATTCGTAGCGGGGTGCAAAGGTAAGCACATTTATGTTTATGGCCAAACTTTGTGTCAAATAATTATTAATTATTTTTCAATTAGTTAGGCCACATAATTTCGAAGAACTAGCCCCTTTTTTAAAGAGGGACGGCAAAGATAGGGGGCTTATTTAAATCCACCAATTATTGGAGGATTTATTTTAAAGATTTTTATCATCTTTTTTACCCTTAAATCTGCTTCAGAGAACTATCCGTAGTGATCTTTTATCGCTAGCGGGCGGCAAAGATAAGGCGCAATAAATACTAGCCAAATATATTGTATACTATTTTGAAGATTTTTTCGTTCAATACCCTCAATATCTGTGAATTAGGCCCTAAAATGTAATAGGAGTAGGCCTTTTGAAACTATCTTAATTTTTGAAAAAAGGTTGGATATTGTATAGCAGATAAGTATAATCCATGAGCTGGAGTAGAAAAATCGACCCTTTGTTCGTCTCTTGCATCTATAATAGATTGCCATTCAACTAGATCTATCTGCCCCCTCCCTACCATTAACATGGTTCCCACTAAACCGCGTATCATACCCCTTAAGAATCGATTGGAGTCAATATGAAAACTAATTTCGGTGCCATTTTGCACCCATAACGCCTTCGAAATGGTACAATCAAATGTATTTACCTGGGTGTTTTTCTTGGAAAAACTCTCAAATTGGGTTTGTGTTAATAAAATATTCGCTGCTTTTTGCATTAATTCCAAGTCAATAGGAAATGGATAAAACCAAGAACGGCCTTCTAAAAAGGGATCCTTTTGGGTATGTATCTTATATATATAGCTGCGATGAATGGCATCAAAGCGCGCATGTGCTTCCGAAGGTACTTCATGCATACTTTTAACCACGATACTATTGGGTAGAATCGCGTTTAAATTATAAATGTGTTTATCGAGTACGGGTAGTTCAGTATCGAAATGGAAATAATTTTGATAAGCATGCACTCCTGCATCTGTTCTGGAAGCTCCTGATAAATCAATAGATGCACGATATAATGTTTGCATCGCTTTTTCTAATTCACCTTGAATGGTGCTATGGTTGGCTTGTATTTGAAATCCACCATAACCAGCGCCATCATAACATACTTCTATAAAATACCTACTCATTCATCTATTAATTAGACCACTAAACTACTTATTTTTTAGATAGGTCCCTTTTTAACATCGGATTATCGGACTCTTTAATAACTTAGTAACTTATTGATCATTGATGCGTTAAAATGAAATTCTTTCAATGTTCTAAATTTCAATGTTCTAAAAATTGTTTAAAAAAAGTAATATGAAAACGAGCTCACACAAGTATCTGGTTCTTTTTTGTTTTTTAATCTTGAGTCATTCCATTCTAAAAGCACAAGTGGAGGTTCCAGAAGATTCTAGTTGGAAAAAAGAATATCGCGCATTTGCGACCAAGGAGAATGATTTAGTGCATACTAAATTAGTAGCCCGCTTTGATTATAGTAAGTCTCAATTAAATGGAGAGGTCTGGCTTACATTACATCCACACTTTTATGCCACCAAGCAATTAGTGCTAGATGCCAAAGGAATGGATATTTATAATGTAAGTATTGTGACTATTGATAAAAATGTTCCCAATAATTCTTCCATAAATAATTCTTATATAAATAACACTTCCAATAATAAAGCTTTAAAATACACTTACGATGGGTTGTTATTGAATATTGAATTGGATAAAACCTATACAGCGAAGCAAAACTATACAGTCTATATTAAATATACAGCAAAGCCGAATGACTATAAATCCAAGGGTAGCGTGGCTATTACGGATGCGAAAGGTTTATACTTTATTAATCCACTAGGGAAAGAAAAAAATAAACCCACTCAAATTTGGACACAAGGTGAAACAGAAGGAACCTCCGTTTGGATTCCGATTATTGATAAAACCAATCAAAAATGTACACAGGAATTTCAATTATATGTACCACAAAAATTTGTTTCCTTGTCTAATGGCTTATTGGTGAAGCAAGTTCCACAAACAGATGGCACTCGTTTAGATATTTGGAAGATGGATCAAGTGCATTCACCCTATTTATTTTTTATAGGCATTGGTGATTACGCTGTGGTGAAACAAGATGCTGGAAAAATTGGAGATGGAAAAAGAAAAGTAGAAGTAAGCTATTATATAGAAAAAGAATTTGAGAAAGAAGCGCTTAAGATTTATGGTAAGACTCCTCAAATGATTGCTTTATATGAAAGATTATTAGGCATCCCCTATCCTTGGGCTAAATATGCTCAAATAAGTGGGCGAGATTATGTGAGCGGTGCAATGGAAAATACCACTTGTACTTTACATGGTGATGCAGTGCAACAAGACGCAAGAGAATTAGTGGATGGCAATAATTGGGAAAGCACCATTGCACATGAATTGTTTCATCAATGGTTTGGCGATTTAGTGACTGCCGAAAGTTGGAGCAATTTAACGGTGAATGAAAGCTTTGCAGATTATAGTCAAACTATTTGGCTAGAAAATAGTAAAGGTAAAGATGCAGGCGATTTTGAAAATTATACTGGTTTAAAAAATTATTTAAGCAGCCCTAATGATGCAGAGAAAAATTTAGTGCGCTTTTTTTACAAGGACCGAGAGGATATGTTTGACTTAGTGAGTTATCAAAAAGGGGGTAGGATTTTACATATGCTTCGTCATTTTGTGGGAGATGAAGCCTTCTATGCGTCCTTACATAAATATTTAGCTGATAACTCTTACTCTAACGGCTCTGCTATTAAATTGAAATTAGCATTTGAATCGGTGACTGGGAAAGACTTGAATTGGTTTTTCAATCAATGGTACTTTGGCAATGGTCATCCTTATATTAATATCACCCAAAAGTATGATGCTATTAGAAAACAAGTGATGGTAAAGTTGCAACAAATACAATTGAAGGATCAATTATTTGAATTGCCAGTGGGTATTGATATTTATGTAGATGGCCAAAGAAATCATTATGAAGTATGGAGTAAGAATAAAGTGGATAGTTTTTATTTTCCTAGCGCAAAAGCTCCAGATAATGTGAATGTAGATAATGATAAAATTTTACTTTGGGAAAAAAATGACAGCAAACCATTAAGTCAATATATCTATCAGTTTTATCATGCACGCAATTTTATGGATAGATACGAAGCCGTGAATGAAGCTGCTCAAAATTTAAAAAATGTAGAAGCCCAAAATTTGATGATAGATGCTATGAAAGATACCTTCTATGTCATTAGAGCAAAAGCCATTAATAGCTTTAATCCTGCCAACTTAAATGAATCAGTAGAAAAAATAATTGCCACTTTAGCAAGCAAAGATCCTTCTATTATTGTAAGAGAAGAAGCTATCAATACTTTAGGAGCATTGAAAAAAGAAATGTATAAAAATCAGTTCATTGCTTGGACCAAGGACTCCTCTTATACGATTGCTGGTGCTGCATTAGAAGCATTAGATGGGATAGATTCAATTGCTTCCAAACAAATTGCAACCGAAGCTTCCAAAAAGGTAGTTAAAAAGAGATTAAATAGTGTTGTGACTACTTTACTTACAAAATATGGAGACGAGTCGGTGTTTGATTTTATTGCAGATAAATATGAAGCTTTCAATATTCAATCCAACGACAAGTTTTATATGACTGCTCCTTTTGCTGAGTTATTAATCAAAACAAATGATGCTGTTAAATTTAAAAGAGGCATTGATTTAATTGTATCTTTTAGAGAATCAATTCCGGCAGGTTATCGCGGGCAAACAGACCCTTATTTTAATGTGAAAATATTGGGAGACATTTTAAAAGCGAAAAAACAAAAAGGACAACAAAATTTAGTAGATATAGTAAGTAGTCAGCTTCCTAAGTTATAAAACACTTTGAAAAACATTTTATAAAAAAAATATCTCTTTAAATGAAATAACCCTTCCAATTACTGGAGGGGTTTTTTATCAAATTGTTTGTGAACTTATATTTTAACTTAAATTAATTATTTCTGAATTTCATGATGAACACTTTAGTTTATTTTAGTTCAGTAGTTGAGTAGTTGAGTTTATTTAACTTACCAACCACCACTTGCTCCACCACCGCCTGAGCTACCGCCACCAAAGCCTCCAAATCCGCCGCCACTATCTCCTCCACCCCATCCGCCTCCGGAACGTCCGCCACCCCCTAAGAGAGATCCTAATAGCATCCCTGTGGCGATATCACTAAATCCTCCGCCACCAATATTAGACCCTCCGCCATTTCCTTTACCCAAAATAATAACGATAAAGAAAACAATTAAGAAGAATAATATAACATTACTTCCCTTATTTTTCGATTGCTTTTCTCTTTTGACTTTATATTCTCCCACTGCTGCTTTTGCTATATCATCCGTGGCTTTATCTATGCCTTCGTAATAAGCGCCTTCGCGAAAGGCAGGTTTAATATCATTATCAATAATACTATTCGCTGTGATATCAGGAATCGCTCCTTCCATACCATAGCCTACTTCAATTCTAATTTTTTTATCCTGTATGGCGACTAGTAATAAAATTCCATTATTGGTTTTCTTATTCCCTATCCCCCAACTTCTAAAAAGTTTAGTAGCATACTCCTCAATTGGATTGCCCTCTAATGTAGATAAGATGACTACTGTAATTTGATTAGAACTACTATCATCAATAGCTACTAATTTATTTTCAAGGGCTTGTAATTGTTCAGGGCTTAATACTCCTGCCTGATCCGTGACCAATACGGGAGTACTTGGCTTGGGCAATACATTTTGAGCTTTCACAGAATGAAAACTAAATAGTATTAAAAAGCATCCTATAAAAAATTTGAATAACCTCATGTTGATTGATTGCATTTGCAGGATTATTTGCCTACCATTATTTCATCCGATAATTCATTCACATCATTGCTACGATCATAAGGAAAATGACTTGTAAGTGCTTCGCCAATAGCTAATATGACTTCGGTCAAACCAGTCACATAGTTTTCTGATTTAAAATGAGATAGCATGATTTGCACTTGCTGATTCCAATAGGCATCCCCTACTTTTTCATGAATTCCTTGATCCCCCAAAACAGCCAATTTTTTATCTTCCAACGCTACATAAAGCAGAACACCATTGCGTTGTTCTGTTTGATGCATTTTGTTTTTAATAAAAATTTGTTGGGCTCTAGTAAGTGCATCCACTTTATTTAAATGACTTTCTACAAACACTCGAATTTCTCCGCTGGTTGTTTTTTCGGCAGTTTGAATCGCCTGGACAAGCAATTGCTTGTCCGAGGCACTCAATAATGTTGATCTCTTAAAAAGGGAAAATGGATTCCACATAAGGGTTGATTAAACTAAATTAGAATTTAACTTCAGGTGCTTTTGCTGCACTTTCTTCTGCCTTAAATCCTTCTTTAGTTTTGAAACCGAATGAACCTGCTAATAAATTCACAGGGAATGATCTTGCTTTTTTATTATATTCTGCAACTGCAGCATTAAAATCATTTCTTGATACTTTGATTCTGTTTTCAGTTCCTTCCAATTGCGCTTGCAATCCACGGAAAGCTTCATTCGCTTTTAAGTTTGGATAGTTTTCAGTCACCACCATTAAACGTCCCAAAGCTTGAGACAATTGTCCTTGGTTGGCTTGAAACTGTTGTAATTTTTCGGGTGTCAAATCCTTGGCATCTACTTTCATTTGCGTAGCACTTGCGCGAGCAGCTATTACATTTTCTAAAGTTGATTTTTCGAAGTTAGCTTCTCCTTTAACGGAAGCTACTAAATTGGGGATTAAATCGGCACGACGTTGATAATCGCTTTGAACATTATTCCAAGCTTGGTTTACATTTTCGTCTTGATTAACCAAGCCGTTGTAACCATTACAACCCCAGCCAAATAAAATTACAATCACTGCTGAAAAAATGATTAAACCTAAATTTTTACGTAACATAGTTTTGAATTTGTTTATAAAGATAGAGCAAAGCAAGTGCCAAACTTGTCGTATGACGGAATTACATGACAAAAATATACCCCTAGTATACACTAGAGGTATATTTTAACAAGTTATTAGGTATCCAGCGCCGAAGAAAAGCGCCTTTTATCATTTTTTATTTCCCTACTCCCTGAATAGCAGCTATTCCTGGAAGAGTTTTGCCTTCAAAATATTCCAACATCGCTCCTCCTCCTGTACTCACGTAACTTACCTTGTCGTTAAAGCCAAATTGATTTACGGCTGACACACTGTCGCCACCTCCCACTAAACTAAAAGCTCCTTTTTGTGTCGCTTCCGCTACTGCTTCCGCAATGGCTTTGGTTCCAGCCTGGAAATTAGGCATTTCAAAAACGCCCATAGGACCATTCCATAAAATAGTCTTGCTGGCTAAAATTACTTTTGCAAACTGAGCTCTCGATTTTTCACCCGCATCTAGCCCTTCCCATCCGTCAGGAATTTCACCACTAAGACAGTTTTGAGTGTGGGCATCATTGCTAAATTTATCTGCAATAATATTATCTACTGGCAAATGAATATTCACCCCTTTCACTTTTGCTTTTGCTAAAATTTCTAAAGCCAAGGGCATACGATCATCTTCATGAATTGAATTTCCAATCTTGCCTCCTTGTGCTTTGAAAAAAGTATACGCCATACCTCCTCCAATAATAATATCGGTGGCACGGTCTAATAAATTTTCAATGATTAAAATTTTATCACTCACTTTAGCACCTCCAATAATTGCTGTAAAAGGTTTTTGTGCTTCATGCAAAACTTTTTCGGCACTCACTACTTCTCCTTCCATCACTAAACCAAAGGTTCTATTTTGTGGCGTAAAAAATTGTGCAATAATTGCAGTAGATGCATGCGCACGATGTGCAGTTCCAAAAGCATCATTCACATATACATCACCTAACTTGGATAATTTTTCAGCAAATGCTACATCACCTTTTTCTTCTTCTTTATAAAAACGTAAGTTTTCTAACAATAAGACTTCCCCCGCTTTTAAAGCTGCTGCTTTATCTACCGCTTCGGCACCAATACAATCATTTGCAAATTGAACAGGTATACCGCCTAATAAAGTAGATAAATGTGTTACCAAATGTTGCAAAGAATATTTAGGAGTAGGCCCCTCTTTAGGTCGACCTAAGTGACTCATTAATATGACCGAACCTCCGTCCTTTAAAATTTTTTGAATCGTTGGTAATGTAGCTCGCATACGATTGTCATCGGTGATTTCAAATTGTTCATTTAAGGGCACATTAAAATCGACACGAATTAAAGCTTTTTTACCTGTGAAAGAAAAATCATGAAAGGAACTCATACTTAAAAATTTAAACTATTTCGAGAAGGAATAAAAATGCCCTCCCGAGGGAAGGCATTGTATATCAATTATTTTTTATTTTATTTTACTTGCAAAATATTTCACTGTTCTTACTAACTGGCTTACATAACTCATTTCATTATCATACCAACTTACAGTTTTAACTAATTGCACATCTCCTTGCGTCATCACTTTAGTTTGAGTAGCATCAAATAAAGAGCCATAGGTAATGCCAATAATGTCAGAACTTACAATTTCATCTTCGGTATAACCAAATGATTCGTTTGCTGCCGCTTTCATTGCTGCATTGATTTCTTCTACTGTTACTTTTTTAGATAAAACAGTGGTTAATTCAGTTAATGAACCTGTAATTGTGGGAACACGTTGAGCAGATCCATCTAACTTTCCTTTTAAAGAAGGTAATACCAAGCCAATGGCTTTAGCGGCACCAGTGCTATTAGGTACAATATTACCTGCTGCTGCGCGCGCGCGACGTAAATCACCTTTTGGATGAGGTCCGTCTAATGTATTTTGATCGTTGGTATAAGCATGTACGGTTAACATTAAACCTGTAACAATTCCAAAATTATCTTCTAATACTTTAGCCATAGGTGCTAAACAGTTTGTCGTACAAGAAGCACCAGAAATAACCGTTTCAGTACCCTCTAAAATTTCGTGATTGGTATTAAATACAACCGTTTTCATATCTCCAGTTGCTGGCGCTGAAATAACCACACGCTTTGCTCCTGCTTTAATATGTAATTCGGCTTTTTCTTTATCGGTAAAAAATCCTGTAGATTCAATAACTACATCTACCCCATGTGCTCCCCAAGGAATTTGAGCAGGATCACGTTGTGCATATATTTTAACTGCATGGCCATTCACCACAACGGCATCTTCAGTTGCATTCACTTCAGCATCAAAACGACCTTGTGCACTATCATACTTTAATAAGTGTGCTAAAACTTTAGGCGAAGTAAGGTCATTGATAGCCACTACTTCAATTCCTTCCATATTATAGATTTGGCGAAAAACTAAGCGTCCAATACGTCCAAAACCATTAATAGCAACTTTAACTGTACTCATGATATTAAATTATTTTTTTACTAGAGACGCGAAGTTACAATGATTTTAAAAATATTGGCGCAAAAAGAAGCAAAAAACAAAGATTATATCAATAAAATCAAGGGTTTTTAACAAACGAATGGTTGTATAGGGGAATTAACTGATAAGCTAATGGCTATTGGCAGATTCCTTGAAATATTGATTTTCAGCCAAAAAAGGTCAAAAATCTTTTGGCAGTAATGCCTATGAATCCTATTTTTGCGACCCGATTGACACAAACGTCTTTTAGAAGATGGCCGGTTCGTCTATCGGCTAGGACAGCCCCCTTTCACGGGGCAAAGACGGGTTCGATTCCCGTACCGGCTACGAAACGAGAATCAAGGCTACTTCCAACGAGGTAGCCTTTCTCATTTTCCTCCGAAACCCTTGCTACACTTGAGATTAGAGAGACCACGCTATTCACTCTTGGAGTTCGAACTCGCTTATTTTCCTTATCATACCTCATTCCCTCTGGGAATAGCAAATATTGTAATCGTTGCTTATCATCATAGTCGCAGGAAACCCACAACTGTAAAGGGTCTAGCAAAATTTCCAAACCATTTTTTACTGCTTTTTCTAAGTTCGAACTCTTAAAATCACCTTTGACATTTTCCTCCTCTAATTGCTTCTTTTCGTCTAGGTATTTAAGTCGGTATTTGTCGTAAAGCTCCTTGGTTAATTCTTGATTGATAAACCTTTCTTCAAGTGATTCCATTTTATCATTCAACTCAGTAATCTTCCTTTTTCTGGATACATCCTCCTGTAACTTGTCGGTAAATTTCTGCGACACAATTTCTCTTACTTGAGTTTCAATAGCTGATTTGTGAGCAGCTTCAATTTTATACTTATCCAGCTCCTCCATAAACAACTTATTAATGGTCGATGCTTTTTCGTTGACTGGCTCAATGTGACCTCTAGTCTTATAATAAATATGCCCTTTTTGCTTATAGCCAGTAAATGGAGTGTTTGTGAGCTCACTTCTTAAAAACGACTTTAAAGGCATATCAGGGTCCTTAAACTTTCTAGCAATCCCTTTATGCGGATTAGTTAAAGCTACTGCATTTGCTTTCATAAAAAGCTCCATAGAAACTAAAGCTGGGTGATGTCCTTTGATTAATTTACCCGGGAAATATGCATTCATATAATACCCACAATAAAATGGGTTCCCAATTTGACGATAGAAACTTTTGTATTCAATGTTAGCCCCTAATTTACGCAGACGCTCTACAATTTCCTTGTTGCTCCATTTACCCTCAGCTTTCCATTTAAAACCCATTTTCATGAACTTGCCCTGGTCATTGATTACATATTCATGATATTTTGCTTTCTCTTTTCGCCTAAGGTTAGTATAACCATAGGGACAGTGACCAATAAAGTAACCCTGCTCTATTAATTCAGAAGTACCACGCATCGTTTTAGTCCGTCTCAAATCATTATCATACTTACCAAAAGCAAAAAATATTTGTTGCTGTAATTCTCCCGCAGGGGAAGTGACATCAATATCTTGAAGCACGCTTATTACTTTAACTCCAATTTTACTTAAATCTAAAATTAGTTCTTGAGCATGTTCACTTCTAGAAAAACGCTCAAAAGAGTATACTAATATAGCTCCTACGTCCTTGTTTTTCTTTACATAGTTAAGCATCAATTTAAATTCTTTTCGCTCATCCGTTTTGGCAGACTCCGCCTCACCTCCAAAAAAGGCTTTGATTTCTAAAGACCTTTTGGATGCAAATGCGATTGCATCCTTTCTTTGCGTCTCTAAAGAGGTGTTATCAAATTGAGAAGGGTCGGAAACTCTCGTATAGTTAACTGCTTTATTTCCTTCCCTCCATTTAGGCGGCTTCGCTTTTTTCGCGAATTTGGCTGTCATCTCCTGAAGCTGTAATTCCAAGTTGTTCATCTTGAAGTAGTTTTTTGATAATTTGATTAGCAATAATCTCTGATAAAATTTGAATTGTTTTTAGTTCATTATCATTGGATTGATTTTTTTGATCCATTATGATTTAACATTTCACCAATCGGCCCTTTAAGGGGATGCGACAAGTATGCTGTTAGTCCTTGGAGCCGGTTTTACCGGAAGTCATATTTTTTGTTGTTCTATTAAAGGTTATAGTTCTATTGTCTCTAGTACTAATTGTTACCTCTTCATAATTTTTTAAATGAAGAATTTTTTTCACCTGCTCAGCTTGCTCATCTGTGAAAGTTTGTTGAACCTGGGTATCAACTCTCATGATTTTTTCTGATTGAATTAGTATTCTTATTTCTTTTATATTTTTCTTTCTGAGCTCCTTAAGCACCAAGCGCTCCTCATCCTCAAGCAAATACGGGATAACAATATTTGAAAGCTCTTTGTTATCAACTAACTCTTTTAGCAGGCCTTTTATTGATATATATATGTGAGGGGCTTCAACATCAAATGCCGCTTTTCTATGATTTGTAAACTCTTCCCCCCTTTTTTCAACAACCAATCCTCCTGGGTAGATTAAAATGCCCGCTTCCTTTCCAATTTTTATACACCATACAACCAAATTTGATAGATAACTTATGTCGAATTTTAACCCATATAATAAAAGCTTATCACCTAAAACTGATTCAATATTTACTAAGTTATGTTGTTCAAATTCGTCCAGCTTAATTTTCGACTGCTTTTTTATAAGCACCTCCTTTTGTTGCAATAAGTTTCTTGTAGGCAAATCATCATAATATGCATCCCTAAAAAAATAGTCAGTTACCTGTTCGGTATCTTTTACTGGATAACCTAATGCTCTCAAATTATCAAGTATCCTCAACCAAATTAATTGAGCAGGACTTACTTGCATACCCCAGTCACCTTTCTCAATAAATGGTAATAATTTATTCCTTCGCCAATATGGGAGACTTTTATATAGGGAGTTCCCATCCTTATCAATAAAATCCTTGATAGGTAAAAGTGGCTGAAAATAATGATCCTGAAAGTCAAGAAGATTGAATGTAGTTTTTTTCATAATTTAAATATAAGTGTTATTTTAGCATAATAATAATCAAAAGTAAGATATTTTATCACATTTATGTACAATTTAATCATTCATCGACCAAATTTTACTTAAAAAGTGGTTAAGTGTCAGAATATGACTTAACAATTTAAATTTTAAACGAATGGCAAAACTTAAAAAAGATGGTTCAAGCAAACCATCTAAAACCTACTTACTCGGCAGACAATGCGAGTATTGCGAAGAACCAATTGAAGATCAAGCAAGAGCTACAAAAAAACATTGTAGCTCATATATTGACGAACATGGTGTACTTCATGATTGCAAAAGAAAAAAGCACCAAATGAAGCATCAGTTAAACGATGACAAACTATTAGATTGGTCTTCAATCCAAAGAGATACAAAAGCTAAAATCGAGGACGCCATAAAAGCACATGGTGAATATTTGACCTTTGAAATCTTAGAGGCTTACAACATAAAGTTAGACAATTATATAAAACTAAACCATGGTAATCAGGAATCAATTTTGGAATTCCTTGGCTATGATATAGTAGTAAAAGCATTTAGTAAAACCGTTAAATTAATTAAACATGAACAACACAGAATTCTTTAATATGATAGACAGATATCATGCACCAGCAAAAAATTTTAAAATCAAAACCATTTACATAATGGCAGGGATAGCGCTAATTGGAGTTGCCTATTTTGCAATAAAATCCTCCACAACAAAGTCAAAGGAAATTAGACAACTGAAGGACACTGCCTCGAAAAATGATGAATCCATTAAGAATTTAAATTCAAAGACATCAATGCTAGAATACGACCAAAAGCAAAACGAATCAATTATAGAATCATTAAACAGAGATAAAAAGGAATTAATAGCAAAATTAGATGAGGCTAACAATAAATCGGTTTCTAGCGATAACGAAAAAATATAGAAGAAATAGAATTAAATAACTGTTCCGGAACCCTTTTTACCGTTCTGGAACGTTTATTTACATTCGGGAATATTCTTTAAAATTCTCGAACGTTCATGAATATTCTTTAAAGTTCTCGAACATTCTCATAGTATAATCATCCTTAGCCAGTATTGAACTACATTCTAACCAAATGTGGAAGGATTTGAGGGAATTCCACAGTCT
>JBAXBS010000028.1:0-12818 GCA_037141925.1 Chitinophagaceae bacterium | reverse complement strand
CATGCTCTTCCAAATGATAAGCTTCGTTTACATCATTGATTAATTTGATAGCTAAAGCTCTTTGTTTTTCAATAATCACTTTTTGAACATTTTTTGTCGCATTTTTAATATGAGATAACCTGTTTGCAAATTCTGTTAAAACATATTTATCATAAGTCATCAATTTTGCATTTTTATCTACAGAAGTACCTACTGCACCACTTGTAATATTATTATAATATTTCTGATCAAAAATGGAATATGATTTTTCACGTGCCAGCACTTTTAGCTCATCGTAGGTTTTACTAAAAATTTTTCCATATTCAGATAAATGCCAATACTCTGCAATTTCGTCGGTAATTTTTTGATTACGAATAAGTCTTAATCCGCCAGCATTTTTTAATTGAGATTCGGTTCGTTCAGATAAATACACATTTAGTGTACCTAAATAACTTAAATTTACTAAGTATAATTTTTTAAGTGAACTATCATTCCATTCGTTTTTATAAAAAATGCTAAGTGCTGTATCTAAATAATTAACAAGCCTATTATTTTGTCTGGTGGCCCTATTAAATTCAATAGTGTCATTTTTAAGATCCTCTACTAAACTTTGCATATACTGAACCTCTCTATGTTGTTCTACATAATGTTCTCTTTGATTTTCTGCAAAAAAACCTAATGTTACCGCCAAAAAAAGCATAAAAAATTCTAAAAAATGTTCAGTCCATTTTTTTGGACCATGATGACTATGAGGATGATGTACTTCCATGAATTGTTTTTTATAAATTTAAAGGTATTTCGGATATAATTTAATAGAAATTGACTTAATTTAACCTACTCTATATTTTAAATATTTTCCATATGCGTAAAATTGTTTTACTGTTTGCTATTTTATTCTTGGCATCTCATCTTTTGGCACAAAAAAAACAAACCAAAGGAAGCAAGCCTGTCACCAATAAGACGAATAAGGCCAATACCTCCTCTTCTGTTGAAATAGCTGCTCCACTGACCTCTCCACTAAAATTATGGTATGATGCTCCTGCTACTTATTTTGAAGAATCATTGGTTTTGGGTAATGGACAACAAGGGGCCACTGTTTTTGGAGGCATCTCCACTGATAAAATTTATTTAAACGATCTTACTTTATGGTCAGGTGAGCCGGTGAATCCCAATATGAATCCACAAGCCTATAAAAATTTACCAGCAGTGCGAAAAGCCTTAGATGAAAAAAATTATAAAAAAGCGGGAGAGCTCATCAAAAAATTACAAGGTAAATTTTCGGAGTCTTATGCGCCTTTGGGTACCCTGCTAATTGATTTCAATGACGATCCCTATATTACCGATTACTATCGTGAATTGGATTTGAATAATGCTATTGCAAAAGTGAAAAGTATTTCCAATTCAAACACAATCGAAAGAGAATACTTGGTTTCCAATCCTGATAAAATTTTTGCGATTCACTTGACAAGTAAAAAACCTGGTGCTTTAAATTTTACAGTTCGATTTGAATCTTTGTTATTGCATAACTCTTTGGTCAATAATCAAGTGCTACAGACCAATGGTGTGGCTCCTGTGAAGGCCGATCCTAATTATGTTCAAAAAACGCGCAACTCTATTTTGTTTGATAAAAAAAGAGGGACTCGTTTTTCATCTTTCATTCAAATTAAATCCAATAACGGAAAAATCTCACATTCAGATTCAACCATTAGTATAGCGGATGCTACGGATGCTACTATATATGTATCTATGGCAACTAGCTTTAATGGATACGATAAGGATCCTGCCACGAATGGCGTTAATAATGTTGCCACAGCGCAAACGCAATTAAATAAGGCATTACAAAAGGGATGGGAGGAAATTAAAAAATATCATGTGAAAGATTACCAAACTTATTTTAATAGAGTGAATTTAAAATTAGACGGAGTCTCCCCCAAAGATATTCCCACTAACGAGCGATTAAAAAGATATGCAAATGGCGAATCAGATCCCTATTTAGAAACTCTTTATTTTCAATATGGTAGATATTTATTAATAAGTAGTTCACGTACCACAGCGGTACCCGCTAATTTACAAGGATTATGGAATCCTTATTTACAGCCACCCTGGTCCAGTAATTATACCATGAACATTAATGCAGAAGAAAACTATTGGTTAGCCGAGAATACGAACCTCTCCGAAATGCATCAACCCTTCTTGCAATTTTTAAATAATATTTCAACAACAGGCAAAGTCACTGCAAAAACATTTTACAATATGCCAGGATGGGTGTCACATCATAATTCTGATATATGGGCAATGTCTAATCCAGTGGGTAATTTTGGTAACGGCGATCCAAGTTGGGCCAATTGGCCCATGGGTGGCACTTGGGCTTCTACTCATTTATGGGAGCATTATTTATTTACCCAGGATCAAAATTTCTTAAAACAAAAAGCATACCCCATCATGCGAGGTGCTGCTGAATTTTGTTTGGCATGGTTAGTGCCTGATAGTGCGGGTCAACTCATCACTTCACCCTCTACCTCTCCCGAAAATTATTTTGTTACGAATACGGGTTTTAAAGGCGCTACTTTATTTGGCGGCACTGCCGATTTAGCCATGATTCGAGAATTATTTTTAGATGTCATTGCTGCACAAAAGGTTTTAAAAACCGATACTCTATTTGCCAATAGTATTGCTACTGCACTTAATAATTTACATCCCTATCAAGTGGGCAAAGCGGGTAATTTACAAGAATGGTATTACGATTGGGCCGATGCTGATCCTAAACATCGTCATCAAAGTCATTTGTTTGGATTGTATCCCGGAACACATGTCACTGTAGATAAAACTCCTTTAATTGCAGCTGCTGCTAAAAAAACATTAGAAATTAAAGGTGATGAAACTACAGGTTGGTCAAAGGGGTGGCGCATTAATTTATGGGCAAGATTAAAAGACGGGGAACACGCGTATAAAATGTACCGTGAATTATTAAAATATGTTGCACCAGATGGATCACAAGAAAATGTAGCAAAGGGAGGAGGCACTTATCCTAACTTATTAGACGCACATCCACCTTTTCAAATTGATGGTAATTTTGGTGGAGCTGCCGCGGTGGCTGAAATGTTAGTACAATCTAATTCAGAATATATTGAATTGTTACCAGCACTGCCAAAAGCTTGGTCTTCAGGGTATATTAAAGGTATAAAAGCAAGAGGCAATTATGAAATTGAAATGACATGGAGTAAAGGGCTTGTTACGAATGTGAAAATAAAATCATCTACTAATGCTGTTGCAAAAGTATTCATGAATGGAAAATTTGAAAACATTAAAACGGTTCAATAAATATTTTTTAAAACAAACTATGAAAAATAAATTTTATAAAACTATTGTAATAGTTGCTATAACTATATTGTTCCAAGCAAATGGATTACAAGCACAGTCTGGTAAATTTCAAAATGAGATAGATTCATTTGCGCATTCAGATAGTATTGTGGCTCCTTTAAAAGGGAAAATAGTTTTTGCAGGAAGTTCATCCTTTACGAAATGGAAAGATGTGAGTCAATACTTTCCAGGATATCCTATAGTGAATCGTGCTTTTGGTGGCTCTACTTTGGAAGAGGTGACTGAGTATGTAAAAGAAACCATTTTACAATATGAACCCAAGCAGGTAGTTATTTATTGTGGTGAAAATGACTTAGCCAACAATGATCAAGTCACTCCTAATGTTGTATTTGCGCGATTTACTACTTTATTTCATATCATTCGCAATAAATTAGGGACAGGGACCCGAATCACTTTCATTTCCTTAAAACCCAGTATTGCAAGATGGAATTTACAGTCAAAATATATCGCTACGAATCAATTGATTGCAACATTTTTAGCCCAACAAAAAAATGCGGAATTTGTGGATGTGCAAGCAGCTATGTTGTTGCCAGATGGTACGGTGATGAAAGATATTTTCATTGCCGACAACTTACACATGAATGCAAAAGGCTATGCTATTTGGCAAAAAATATTAGCAGGTAAGCTGTTAACTAAATTATAGCCGCTTAATAATTCGTATCTTTAGAAGAATAATAAATAACTACTATGAAAAAAATAATGTTCATTGTTTTCTTAGCCGCAGTATCTCATCTGCAAGCACAAAAGCAATATGTTTTAAAAGGGGATGTTTCTAAAGTAAAAGAAACAGTGACTAAAGTGTATTTATCTTATTATTTTAATGGCACTTCCACACAGGATAGTGCGCTAGTAGTCAATGGAAAATATGAACTCAAGGGAACCTTAGTAGAACCCACTTTAGCGAATCTACGTGCATCTTATAAATTAGATACTGCAAGTAAGACGAAGCGAATCATGTCGTATAAAAAAGATGTGACTCCTATTTATTTAGAGAACTCCATAATTATGGTAAATAGCGTAGACTCTTTTGCTAATGCAACTATTAAAGGATCTAAAGCGCATATCGAGTATCAAAAACTCAATAATTTTGTTAAGCCAGTTTCCGATAAAACGGAAGCTTTAAGTGCCGCTTATAATGAGTTATATAAAAAGAAGGATGAAGCTGGCATGAAAAAATTAGATGAAGATTATGACAAACTAGATGCCGAAATGAAAGCGAAACAAAAAGAATTTGTTTTAGCGAATTTAAATTCACCTATTGTCATGTATGCTTTCAGCAATTTTGCAGGTTACAGCATTAATGCAGATGAAGTAGAACCCTTGTTTTTGAAATTACCTACTATTGTTAGATCTACTGTGAAAGGGAAAGAAATGGCAGATAAAATTGATATTGCTAAAAAAACAGGTATTGGTAGAGAGGCAATGAATTTTACGCAAAATGATACTGCAGGTGTTCCTGTATCACTTTCTTCTTTTAGAGGTCAATATGTGTTGGTTGATTTTTGGGCAAGCTGGTGCGGACCTTGTCGTCAAGAAAATCCAAATGTAGTAGCAGCTTTTAATAAATATAATACCAAAGGTTTTGCTGTTTTAGGCGTTTCATTGGATCAACCTACCGGTAAACAAAGATGGTTAGATGCCATTCACAAAGACAATTTGACTTGGACGCAGGTGTCGGATTTAAAATATTGGAAAAACGATGTAGCAGTGATGTATGGCGTAAATGCTATCCCTCAAAACTATTTGATTGATCCACAAGGTAAAATCATCGGGAAAGACTTAAGAGGAGATGCCTTAAATGCTAAATTGGCTGAACTTTTTAAGTAAGAGCCCTGCTTTTAAAGGAATATGTTAGCTATTCTTTGGTGCCCAATATCATTTCAAAACCCTGTAATTCAAATATTTACAGGGTTTTTGTTTTTTGTAAATTTATAGTATCTTTGTTCCATCATCAAGAACCCTTCAATGGGTAGCAACCGAGAGAGTCGAACTTCACGGTGCTAAAATCGATGAGGACTTACCGTCAAAAATGAAACGTAACTCCTTCTGAATTTTTCTTGGTGTGATTTTTTAACCATAAAATTTCATGCCATGTTTGTAACGAACGACAACACTTTATTAGCATCCCAAAAGGGAACAAATGATTTTGTCTTGAACATTGAATCCAATATTCAAGGTCAACTACAAGGAACCATTCAATTTGATTATTTGCACCAGCACTTTGAATGTTCCGTAATGATGTCAGCTTCTGATATAAAAATTAAATCCCTTTTCCCATTTAGAGGACTTGTAACAGCAGCTCCTTCGGTTCCAAGTTATGATATTACACAGTCAGGATATGTGACTTTTGAAGATTCTATTTCTAAGAAAGGAAATCAACAATTGGTTTGGTTAATTCTTGATATCATTCATTTATATAATTTATCTCGACTTAAATTAACATCTATTAAAGAAGTGTATGATGAGGTATTTTTAGTAGCTCAAAAAAATGATCCTAGTTTGTCTTATGGTAAAATAAATCCACATCAAACTATTAACGAAAAGTATACCGAACTCCTCAAAAAGAAATTGAAAAGAAAACACAAACATGATTACACTACAGCCATTGGGTTATTAGCGAGTGTTCAAAATTTAATACTTCAATAATAAAGGACCTTCTTCATTGGTTAAAATTCCCTTGAGTGTACTATCTTTTAGAACATCCTGATAGTGCATCCAGTGTCCATTTACTTTTATTTTTTCATACACCAATCGAATACCATGGCTGTAATCGACATACCAATTAACGTGACCTGCATAAACCGGTTGAATTACTTTGCCATTTAACTGATGCCATCCATAAATTGCGACTCTGTTATTTTTTCCTTGCAATATTACTTTATTACTTAAGACCACATCTTTTTTAATACCGCTAATCAATCCTTTTTTATTTTTTCTTTGTCCTTCAATCATCAAATGATGTTGCCACATGGTAATCGTACTATCTCTGTAAATATAAAGGGGAATAGGTGCGAGCTTTACTTTGCTTTGTTCATAAATTTCATCCACCATTTTGGGAGTAGGCAAAAAACAATGTAAACTATCAGCAATTCTTTGAGCTGCCAATGGGGTAATGGGAACTCTTGCGAAATCTTCATTGGTACCCACACTCAAATAATCCTTTGCCACATAATATGTAATGGGAATAAGCTGTTGTTGCTTATTGACCCATGTGCTTTTAATAGGCGTGAAATGAGCATAAAACTTAGGTATGTTTCCGGATAATACCTCTTCAATCACTAAAGAGTCCCTTAGCTTCCAATCACTTCCCTGTATGCTATTGTAAAATTCACTCCCACTAATAGGCTTAACAGCGAGTTTTATAGGGAGTTTATAGCGATTACAAGATAGTAAGCAAACTATAAAACCACCTAATAAAAGGGATGAAAATAGGTTGGAACGAAACATCGATATGATTAATTTAACCAAGTATACTTAGCACCATTTAAAGCATCGGGAGCCCAGCTCTCCAAAAATTCCATCACTTTCTCTTTGTTGTAGTTTTTGTCTTTTTCCAAATAGCCGCTGTTTTGTGTGTGTAATCTTTTTCCCTTCGCATCTAAAACTACAAAAACAGGAAATCCAAATCGTGCAGGAAATTCATATTTTTCTTGCACCTTTTTATTTTTATTTTCTTTGGAATAATTCACGTGCACTACAATATAGTTGGCCTTCATTAAGGAATCCATTTGTTTGTCACTCGTTGTAAACTGATTAAATCGTGCACACCAAATACACCAGTTACCTCCCATTTGTAAAAAAACATGCTTCCCTTCTTTATTTGCTTTTTTGAGCGCCACGTTAATTGCAGAATCTACATTTTCATAGGGATTGTACAAATTAAATGTTTTCATATCTACATCCCCAGTGGGTTTAGATAATGCCACTGCATTTTGTGCATTTACTTGATATACTAACATCATGGCAACGACTATAAAAATTTGTTTCATATTATTTTAGTTTAACGTAATGACTTTATTATTTTATAAATTATTTTTAAATTCATTTTTATTTTTGAACCGCTTCAATGTTTGCCTTTTGATATAAGCTGTTAAAGTTGTTGACTGCAGTATATATTCCATCTAGCTTTGCTTTTTCATTTTTCCAAAGTACTTGTACGTCTGCTAATTTATTTTTCACGCCTTGTGTTACTTTAGGGTCTGTAGCATCTGCCAATCCTTTCAAGAAGAAAAATTCTACACCCAACTTACTAGGCCAATTAATGACGTCTTGTCCGTTTTGAGTTCTGCTTTCAACAATATTAGCTTCCCAAGCATCTATTTTTTTAATTAAGTTATTGGCTTCTTCAATGATGGATTTTGTTTTGTCGTTACTTGTTAAGTTATCGCTATAATATTGTAATTGTTTTTTTAGCTTTCTCTCATTATTGACTGAAGTATGAATATCAGCAATAGCATTTACAATAGTGGTAAGGATACTTTGTTGTTCTTCCCAATCTGCAGCAGTTGCTTGAATAAAAGGATTTGCCAATACTGTAAAGCTAGTGGTCACCACATTATTTTTATATTTTAATTGTGCTTGATATACTCCTGGTGGCACTGCGTATCCTTCATAACTACCCATTACATATACACCATTCACGTCAGGCTTCACTGCATTCGTTCTGAAGTCCCATAAAAAACGATTGTGTCCTTTATCAACACTAAGTGAAGTTTCTGGAGCGGGGCCTCCAGGATATTTTTTAAAGTTGGCATCTTTAATATTGGAATAAGATCTTACCAACTTTCCATTACCAGATAATATTTGTAAAGACACTGTGTCTTTATCTTCTATTTTTGGTAAGAAGTAATCTAATATTACACCTTCTGGTGCATTTTGACCATCATGATATTCTTTTTCAGGTAATCCATTACCGCCACCATATTTATAAGAGGCTTTAGGTGTGCTCATAGCAATCGTGCTAGGTTCTGAAAAGTTTGCATTTTGTTGTAGCGCACTTAAATCATCTAAAATCCAAAAGGCTCTGCCCGCAGTAGCAGCTACTAAATCATTGTCACGAATCATTAAATCGGTGACTGGAACAATAGGTAAATTTAATTGAAAAGGCAACCAAGTATTTCCTGCATCATTGGAAATATAAAATCCACGTTCACTTCCTGCATATAAAATATTTTTTACTTTTTTATCTTCTCTAATCACTTTTACAAAATCATCTTTTTGAATTCCGTTATTGATTTTGGTCCAAGTGGCACCATTGTCGGTTGTTTTATATGTGTAAGAAGCATAATCATTAAATTTATATCTTGTCGCACTCACGTACACCACTCCCTTATCAAAAGCAGAAGCTTCTATGCTGTTAATTTGTGATTCTGCTAAATCTGGTGGTGTGATATTTTTCCAATTTTTTCCGCCATCTGTAGTTACCTGCACGAATCCACAATCACTTCCTGTGTAAATAGTGTTGGCATCCAAAGGTGATTCTATCACATAATAAATGGTATTATAATTTTCTCCTCCTGCGCCTTCATTCGTAAAAGGAATACCGCCAGGTCCTTGTTTGCTTTTATCATTTCTTGTTAAATCGGGACTTATCGCCTCCCAGCTTAAACCGCCATTCGTGGTTTTTAATAAAACATTACCCCCATGGTAAATCACTTTAGGATTATGAACAGAAGTTACAATAGGTGCATTCCAGTTAAAACGATACTTCATATCCTTGGGTTGTATCGCTAAATTTAAACTTGGATAAGCTTGCACATCTTTTTGTTCGTTGGTGCTTGTATTTAATACAGATATATAACCTTGATAACATCCTCCCCAAACTAATTCAGGATGATTGGGATCAAAAGCGAGATAAGCTGATTCGCAACCCGGCCCTATTTGCCAATCACGAACACCAATAGATCCACTATTGTTTCTACTAGCGATAATCACAGAACTATTGTCTTGTTGACCTCCATATACTTTATAAGGAAATACATTATCGGTATTCACTCTGTAAAATTGTGCAGTAGGTTGGTTCATGATAGAAGACCAAGATTTTGCCTGATCATAGGTAATTTCTGCACCACCATCATCTGCTAATCCTATTTCATTATTATTATTTGGGCTAATCCATAAATCGTGTGTATCACCATGACCCACACTTTCATTTTGAAAAGTTTTTCCACCGTCAATGGATTTCATCACGGGTGCATTTAACACATATACCACATTTTCATTTTTAGTATCGGCATACACTTTCATGTAATACCAAGAACGAGAGGAGATATCTTGATTATTAGATAATAGCGCCCAATTTTTTCCTCCATCATCGGAACGGTATAATCCTGATTTCTTTTTTTCAGTTTCTACAATTGCATAAACTCTATTAGAATTAACACGAGAAACACTAATACCCATTTTTCCCATTTCGGTAGGCAATCCTTCTGTTAATTTGGTCCAAGTATTTCCTTCATCTGTAGATTTCCAAATAGAAGAACCTTTGCCACCACTAGATACCGTCCAAGGAAAACGACGATGTTCCCATGCTGCAGCGTATAATACACGTGGATTATTCATGTCCATTGATAAAGATGAAATACCCGTACTATCATTAATGTATAATACTTTTTTCCAAGTCGCTCCACCATCTATACTTTTAAAAACACCACGTTCACTGTTTGGACCGTGCACTGTTCCTTGTGCACCTACAAAAACAATATTGGAATTCGTAGGGTTAATACAGATATCAGAAATATGACGTGATTGTTCTAATCCAATATTTTTCCAAGTCGTTCCGCCATCAGTCGATTTATACACGCCATCACCATAACTTGTCATGACACCACGCACCGCATGTTCTCCAGTTCCTACATAAATCACATTGGGATCGGATTCAGAAACAGCAATATCACCAATACTTCCTACTTTAAAAAAGCCATCAGAAATATTTTTCCATGAAATGCCTCCGTCGGTGGTCGTCCATACTCCACCGCCCGTATATCCAGCATAAAACTTTTTATTATTATTCACTACCCCCGAAATGGTATTGGCTCTTCCACCTCTAAAAGGTCCAATATTACGCCACTTCAAATTTTTAAAAGTGGAGTCGGGTATTACTTTATTTACTTCGCTCGTAACAACTGCTGCGGCGGTTGATTTTTTACGCTGAGCTGTTGCATTCAAAAGAAACATCATCATGAATAAACCGCACATGAAGGAAATCGTACCTACTTTTTGGAAACGTATCATTTTCATACAAGAAATTTTATAATTCAAAATAGGCTACAGCTTTATGAGATAATTCTTTCATATAACATAATGGTAGCAAGGGTAAATTACAAAAAACAAGGCAACATTCATGTAAAAAAGGCCGAATTATTAGCATTTGAATCCTAAAAAATATAAATTGTTGAAGTGATTTTAAAACAAACAACTATGCGTAAAATTATTTTTATTCTATGGGCTGTATTTTCCTTCAGCCTCACCTCAATGGCTCAAAAAGTGCCCACTCCATTATCTCATTTTGGTTTTAATATTGGAGACAATTATCATTTAGCCACTTTTACTCAAACCGAAGCTTATTTGCAAAAAGTAGCAGCAAGTTCTAAAAAAGTAAAATTGCAAGTGATAGGAAAAACAGAAGAAGGTCGTAATCATTATATGATGATTGTATCAGATCCTAGCAACCTAGCGCAGTTGTCAAAATATAAATCTATTGCACAAAAATTAGCGCGTGCTGAAGGCTTAACCAATGAAGAAGCTAAAAAATTAGCCAACGAGGGAAAGGCTGTAGTGTGGATTGATGGCGGGTTACATGCGACGGAGGTGGTTGGAATTCACCAATGGATAGAGTCCTTGTATCAAATCATTACGCGTGAAGACGAAGAAACAAAACGTATTTTAAAATCTACTATTATATTATTTGTGCATGCGAATCCGGATGGACAGGAATTAGTTTCTAATTGGTATATGCAACCCAAGGATACCTTAAAACGCACCACTAATAATTTGCCTCGATTGTATCAAAAATATATTGGACATGATAATAATCGTGACTTCTTTATGATGAACATGAGCGAGTCACGAAATATGTCACGTCAACAATATATTGAGTGGATGCCACAAATTTTATACAATCATCATCAAACAGGCCCTCCGGGAACGGTAGTAGCAGGTCCTCCTTACCGTGATCCATTTAATTATGTGTATGATCCTTTATTAGTGACCGGTATAGACGCTTTAGGGGCAGCTATGAGTAGTCGTTTGAACGCTGAAAGCAAGCCTGGGTATACAATGAAGGGCGGTTCGGTGTATTCCACTTGGTGGAATGGAGGCTTAAGAACGACAGCCTATTACCATAATATTATTGGATTATTAACCGAAATTATTGGTAATCCAACGCCTTCTACCATTCCCTTGGTACCACAACGTTTAATCCCCAATAGTGCGACGCCATTTCCCATCACTCCACAAAAATGGTTCTTCAAAAACTCCATTGATTATTCCATTTCACTTAATTATGCGGTATTAAATTATGCAGCAAGATATAAAGATGAATTGCTGTATAATATTTACACTATGGGTCGTCATAGTATTGAAGCAGGAAGTAAAGATGCATGGACACTGTCTCCTAAAAAAGTAGAAATGCTAAATGAAGTGATTGCTTCCAATAAAAAAATGATTAAAGCAGACTCACTACCAAATCCTAATTTTGAAAGCATTTATAAACAAGCTTCATTACGTGATCCAAGAGGATATATTATACCACTGAATCAATCCACAACGGCCATTTCGTTTATTAATATTTTAATTAATAGTGGTATTAGAGTCGAAAAAGCAACAGCTAATTTTTCAGTGAATGGAAAAAATTATTTGGCGGGCTCTTACATTGTGAAAACCAATCAAGCATTTCGTCCACATGTGTTAGATATGTTTGAACCACAGGATCATCCAAACGATTTTTTATATCCAGGGGGACCTCCCGTAAGACCTTATGATGCAGCTGGTTGGACGCCTGCATTTACGATGGGAATTCAGTTTGATCGTCTCTTAGATGATTTCACTGGTCCCTTTGAAACCCTTGCCTATGGCGAGATTCAAAAGCCAACAGGAAAAATAAATAATTCCGAATTAAATACCTATGGGTATAGTTTTGCAACGAAAGACAATGCCTCTTTTATTGCAGTGAATGAATTATTAAAAGAAGGCGCGATTGTAACAAAAAACAAGGAACAATTTTTTGTAAGTTATTCGGATACGTTTAAAGATTTTTCTACATTCAAAGAAATCGTTTCTAAAATTAGTAATGAACAGGGTGTTATTTTTACAAGCGTCACAGATAAAAATAGTATCGCCAAAGAAATAGTTAAACCATTGCGTATTGCATTATGGGATAAATATGGAGGATCTATTTCGGCAGGTTGGGTAAGATGGATTTTTGAACAATTTCATTTCCCTTTTAAAATTATTTATCC
>JBAXBS010000027.1:0-13365 GCA_037141925.1 Chitinophagaceae bacterium | reverse complement strand
TAGCAAAAGACACTGCTTTTTTTAAACATACACATTTTGAAGGAGCCAATTCACACGTAGACGATAAATACGGCATTGACGTAGATGACATTTATACTATTGAAGAAATACTTGCACCTCAATTTAAAAATAATTACAGCATACAATTAACTCCTGTCGCAGAATCAGAAGAGGACCCATTACATTTAGGGTACTTTAAATTAGAAAATTTATAGGAATTAGATATTTAAAAAAACCCAGGCGCCGTTTTTACGAATTCACTTAAGCAGATTTACGAACAAACTTGGTTAGGATCACAATGGTTTGCTCATTCACTTTCCCTTCGATTTGTTCTGTATTGTCAGGTACTAATCTAATTTTTCTTACCACCGTTCCCTTGGGGGCCATGAAATTAGCACCTTTGACATTTAAAACTTGTGTTAACACTACAGTATCGCCATTTTGTAATTCAGTGCCATTACTATCTACATGCACCGCTTGAACTTGATAAGCACTTACAGCCCAAGTCACTACTGATTCTTCAAAATCTACAGAAGTCAATAATTCATTCGCCCAATCTTGATCCTTTAAACCATATAAAATACGGTAGCTTAAAGCCAACACACTAGGTTCGGTATTCCAAATACTTCCCGCTAAACATTGCCAATGATTACCTGCATCCTTCCCTTCTAAAATAGATAAACATTGATCACAAAGGGCCACTTCGTTTTCAATCACATCATTGTTTTTGGGACTCACCGCATAAGCACTTGTCGCTTGATCCGTAGAACATAATTCACAAAGGCTTTGACATCTTTCTTGTAGGGTACTGGAGATGGTTGATTTCATAAAAAATTTATACGTTTAATGATTCTTATTTTGGTAATAAATTAAAATATTTGCAAAAAGTAATACTGTTTTTCATTTCATCGATACTTATCTTTTTCTAGAAAATCCTTTTGACTTTCCTGACCCTGGGGTATAATTAGGAGTAGGTCCAAATTCCGAGGGGACAGTGCCTTTTAAAATAGGTGCTCCAAGGAGCTCTTCAATATCTGCACATTTGCGTTGCTCTTTTTCTCCTACTAGAGTAAAAGCAGTGCCAGAACTAGCGGCACGAGCTGTTCTACCAATACGATGAATATAATCCTCGCCATCATTAGGTACATCGTAATTGATTACTAAATCGATATCATCAATATCAATTCCTCGGCTTAACACATCCGTAGCTACTAAAATATTTATTTTTTGATTTCTAAAATCCTGTAAATATTGTTCGCGACTTTTTTGATCTAAGTCGGAATGTATTTCAGCCACTAAAAATTTAGCTGATTTTAATTTTAGAGTCAACGTTTTTACATTTTGTTTTTTAGAACAAAATACAATGACTTTGGTAAATCGTTTAGAACTAAGCATGTCAATAATAACGGGCACTTTTTGTGCTTCATATACAATGAATGCTTTTTGTATAATTTGATCGGGTGGTTTTGAAATGGCAATATTAATTTCTACCGGATCATGTAATAACTTTTTGGCTAAGGCCCTCATTTTTAAAGGCATCGTTGCAGAAAATAATAAATTTTGACGCTGAGCAGGTAAAAAAGTGGTGATTTTAGTAATGTCATCATTAAAACCCATATCTAGCATTCTATCTGCTTCATCTAACACCAAATATTTTAACCCTTTTAATTTTACATAACCCATATTTAAATGAGCGATCATTCTTCCTGGTGTACAAACCACAATATCTACTCCACTAGTAAGTGCTTTTTTTTCGGCAGTAAATGAATTGCCATCTCCGCCACCATACACAGCAATGGAACTTACGTCGGTGAAATAGGAAAGCCCTTCGATACTTTCGGCAATTTGAATCGCCAATTCACGCGTAGGAACAATAATCATAGCGTTAATATCACCTGCCACATGAGGTGTGGTTAATAAACGATGTAATAAGGGCAATAAAAAGGCCGCAGTCTTTCCTGTTCCTGTTTGTGCTGCAGCTATGATATCCTTTCCTTCTAATATGGGAACCATTACTTGTTGCTGAACTTCGGTTGCATTTTCGTAACCCATGGCATCAATACCGTCCAAAATGCGTTGATCCAATCCTAAATCTGTAAACTTCAAAATAAACTCATTTAATATTTGAGAAAGTAAAGGTACAACTTATCTCATGGCCGAAGATGAAAACAAATCATTAAGAAAGGATGATGGCTTCCAATGATGAGTTCCAATGTTTATTTCTTAGGGCTAAAAAGAAGCCTAGATTGAACGATGGTTGCCATTAATTGTATGACTCCCATGGTAAAAAATAAAGCGTTAAAAGAGATGTAATTAGCAATCAAACCTCCAATAGCAATGGCAACACCTGATACCAAATGGGTGTGACCACTTGCTAAGCTCCAGTGAAAAGTATTATCGGTATCCTCCATATTGTTTGCAAAGAGGGTGTCCCAAATGGGGGCACTTAAGGCCTCGGCAATTCCCAAACCCACTTGTAATAAAAAAAGTTGTTTAGAATTATGTACAAACATATAACCAAACGTAAGAATGGTATTTAATGCATAGCCAAAAATCATAACCTGATTTTTGTAATTAGATTTATTAAAAATTTTACCCACTATAAAATAACAAACTCCAGTCGTAATTAAATATAAAGCCCAAGCCCATGTAATGTCTAATAAATCGCCTCCTATTTTTTCGGCAAAAATGGCAAATAAAGGACCCAACAACCCTTCGCCAAAATACCACAAGCTAGAGGCTATTAAAAGAATTTTAGTGGTCTTGGTGAGTTTCATGATTAAAATTTATATCCCAATCCAATTTGAAAATAAAATTGATTCGTTAAGTTTTTTTCAGCGAAAGGAGTAGAATCAAAACTAGTAGTAGTTGTTGGCGTTTTATTAATTGTGGTTGTAGACACTTTATTAAAAGGCATCACATAAGTGGGGGTAAAAGCAAAAGTTACATTTTTTGATTCATAATTTAAAGGGATAGAAAAATTAAGATCTAAAAATTTCATGCCTTTGCTATTTAAAGTGGTAGTAGATGTAACGCCAGAAGCAATAGGTTGTCTGGGACCTTTTAGACTTCTACGAGTGATACTACTTTCATAATAATTTAAAGAACTAATTTCAGCATAAATAGTGGGTGTAAAACTCCAATTTTTACGATCCGCTACATCCAAGGAGAATGTTTTTTCAAAGCCTGGAGTAAATTGCAAGTCAGCTTTAGATGAAAAAAATACATCTAATTCATTATTGAATTGAATTCCACCTAAATCTATATTAAAGCTTCCTCCTATATTACTTGTGATATCGCTATTAAATAAATTGGTTTGACCAGAATAAAAATATTTAGCACCATAAACTTGCCCACTTATATTCTTGCCTAGAGTATAATCATATCCTACATTAAGTTCAAAGAAATCAAATCGATGTTGGCCAGGAGTTAATAAATAATTGGCACTCAAATTGGAATAGACACCATTAGCAAAATGCAATGAGGCAGTTGTAATTTGATAAGGTGATTTTAATGAATCGGCACGACCATTATATATGTAATTGCTTAAATACTCGAATTGTAGGCTAAAAAATGTTGTGGTATCCGATTTTTTTTCTTGCGCCCAAGAATTTACAATTATCATACTGAAAATAGATACTGTGAGAATTTTTAAAATATTAGAGGGTCTCATATTTACACAAAAAATTATAGTTTTCCGAAATTAGACAAATATTTAGCGAATTCGTTTAATGTTGCTGTTAAAACTTGGCTTAGATTTGCGGTAATTCAATTATCAGCTAATTTAGCTAGGTAAATTTGTCAAAGTTTTAAATAATATTCGAATCCACTAGCTTAACATATTGAAGAAAAAGAGTATGACAAAAAACTGGTATGATTTTTTACAGCAATACATAAAGCTCACTATTAGCTTTGTCATTTCATTTTGTTTGATTCGCCTATTCGAGTATACTTATATCGCTCATAAATCGTTTGTACCTAATGCTTATTTATATGAAATAGCAGGATGGCTATATGATATTTGGTTTTGTTTCATTTACAGTGGATTATTCTTGCCCATGTTATTAATAGGCCAGTGGAGTCAAAAAATAGCGATTGTATGCATGCATATTATTAACTCGCTTATCCTGGTTACTTACATCAGCTTATTGTATGTATTCTCCGAAAGAAATACGCCTTTTGATCACGAATTATTTACTCGAAGTTTTACAGAATCTTTAGCAACAGCAAAACAAATGGCTACGAGCGGATACTATGTTTTTATTCCCTACATAATTTTTTTAGGTATTTACTTTAGTGCTTATTTTTTGAAAATAAAAAATATTTCAATAGATAAAAAAATAATAATTAAATGGGGTATCATTTCAACGCTCTTAATTTTATTTACACCTTTTGCAAATCCTAAAGAAGATAATTTTAAGGAAGAAAAAGGATATTATTTTACGACCAATAAATTTTCATATTGGATTGCAGATACATATAATTATTTTACTCATTTGCATCAATTTGAAGCAAGTCGTTTAAGTCCCCAATCATTAAAAGAAGCGATTCAATTTTATCAAAAAAATCAGGGTTTTCATTTTACAAGTAGTGAATACCCTTTATTAAGAGAAAATACACAACAAGATGTATTAGGCAGTTTTTTCAATTTAGATAAAGCTACTCCTCCCAATATTGTTATTATTGTAGTGGAAGGTTTATCAAAGGATTTTAGTGGAGCCAACGCCTATGCAGGAAGCTTCACTCCATTCTTAGATCACCTATCCACCAAGAGTTTGGTGTGGGATCATTTTTTAAGTACTGCCCCAGGAACATTCGCGGCACATCCTGCTATATCAGGATCTTTGCCTTATGGGAAAAGGGGCTTTTCCGTTATTAATGTAATGCCCAATCATCTATCACTTATTAAAATTTTAAGAGCGAACGGATATCACTCAAAATTTTTAATAGGATTCAATCCCGACTTTGATAATATGGGTGGATATATGCGCCTACAAGGCACCGACATGATTTTAACGCATTACAGTTCAAAGTATAAAATGATGGGGGTAGGGGAAGAAGGATGGAGTATGGGGTATCCTGATGATGCATTATTTAATCGCAGTTTTGAAGTCATGGATTCGGTTAAAAAAACTCCATACTTAAATATATATCATACAGGCACTACACATATGCCCTATTTGTTTGCACAACAAAATGAATACGGAAAATTGTTTGATCAAAAAATGAAAAGCATTCCCAATTCAAAGAGTATTAAAAAAACCTTGAAAGAATGTAAGCAAGTATTAGTGACCTATATGTTTGCAGATGATTGCTTAAAGAATTTTTTCAAACGATATGAAAAAAGAGCTGACTATAAAAACACGATATTTTTTATCATGGGAGATCATCATATTGGATCCTTCCCTTCCACCAATGGATTAGATGACTATCATGTGCCATTTATTGTGTATTCGCCTATGTTAAAAGCACCTAAAAAGTTTTATTCTATTAACACACATAACAATATAGCACCCACTATAACCAATTTGATTTTAAATAATTACCCCAATTTAAAAACAAGGCCATCACAAATACATTGGCTCACAGACGTGATTGATACTGCGGTGAATTTTAGAAATATACATTCTATGCCTTTTATGGAATGGAGTAGAGAAATCACAGACTATATTTATAAAGAATATTATTTATCTGGGAAACAATTGTATCAAATAAAAGAAAATTTAGATATTCAAAAAATAAAAAATGATACTATAAAAACACACATGACACAATTGATTAATAATTTTAAATTAATCAACGATTACGTGACTAGTAATGATAAAATATACCCCAAAGAAAAATCTATTGATACTGCTTCTAAAACATTGTTACAAGAATTTAAACTGAGAAATGTAATAAATATCAATACTAAAAGTTCAGACATCACTATACTTCCTGAATTTAAAGTACCCAAAGAATTTGAATATTTGTTTATTGAATTATCTGCAGATATCAATTTACAATTACCCGGACTAGATGACCAACCTGCTTATAGACTGTCATTAATTGATACCACTAAGGGAAAAAGAAATTTTGTTTTTTGGACCAATCACAATATTGTTCAAATGACTGAGGGAGACTATATCGAAAAGCAATGGAATACTACATCTACAACAGATATGTTCACTTTAAGTGATTATAAAAAGTACAAAAACTTGGTTTTTGACTTATCTTTTTTTAATAATGCAAGGCCCATTGAATTGCAAATGAAGGGGCTACATCTTAAGGTATTTGGTGTGAAATAATTATTGCACAGCCAACTTAAATTGATACCAATTGCTTACTGGTTCATTGATACCGGACCTATCCATTCCTGAAAAATTACCGCCTCCGCGCATTCCACCTCCTCCACCTCTCATTCCACCTCCTCCACCTCTCATTCCACCGCCGCCTCTCATTCCACCTCCACCCATATCACCCATTTCACCACCTCTTCCAGATCCACCACCAGATGGTCTATTCCCCATCGCCAAACTATTTAAAACTACACCCACACTTATGCTTGGGGCATTTTTAGCATTTAAATTTTTATCGTAAAAATTTTTAATTGGTATACTAGCTTCCATTACAAGGTTATCATAAATATCATAGTTCATGCCTACTTTAATAGGATTCATATTAGATAATTCAAATACTCCATTCGCATTACTTAAAAATCCGAAACTTTTAAACATATTAGCTTCCATTAAACCAAGCTTTCTTGCATTATTGTCATTTACAGGATTTACTTTTTCCAAATTAATTCGAGGATCTCTATTCATAGGACCCCTATTACTTTGTCTTTCAACCAATGGAAAAGTAATACCCACCGATTTACTTTCTTTCCCTTTTACATCCACATAAATTGATATTCCTGCTCTTAGCATTCTCATCTGAGTTGTTTTATTACTCGATGCTACACATACATACACATTTTCATTGTCGTTGGTGATATTGAATTGAAGGGCTCCATTTTGACTTCCAAAACGAAGTGGCATTCCCCAATCTATGGAATTGCCATCTACATAAATTGGTGATTGCTGAAAATTACCAATTGGATATTGTTTAGCACTGCAGCCTACTAAAAGTAAAATTACAAAAGCGGGTAAAATTAATTTCATTATTATAATTTATTTTCCAACTACCTTATATTTTAAGGTATTGTTTTCAATGAATTCTTCAAAATAAATATTATCAGGGGAAACAAAATATTTTTTGTTGTTAATCACGACAGCTTTACAATCATTGGGTAAAATTTCAAAAATATCGCCCACATTAAACTGCTTTGGAGAGGTAATCACCACTTCTGGCGTGGTATTTAACACACCATGAAGACCTGCAATTAAGTACCATTTTGTCCCATCTTGTTTTAGGTATTCTTTATAATAAGTACCATTATATTCGAAATAATTTTCATTATTAATCACAACTACTTTCGCCTCTTTTGGTAATTGAGGTATGCTTGCACCCACTGGAGCTTCAACCACTTGATAATTATTGTCATGTTGTTGATAATAAATACCTGTATGATAAAAATAAGGGTAACCTCCATAGTTGAATCCCCAATAACCATAAGGCAATGAAGCAATCATCAAACCAATCGGTGGAAATATACTTCTATAATAACCCCCATAATAATCAAAAAATAAACCATCATAAAAATAATAAGGAACCCCTCTAAAACTTATTCTTTGATAGGATCTGGGCAAACTTCGATAAAACGTATTTCCTACCCCCACTCCAATTCCTACTCGACCCACTGATACCATATTCCTATTCATGCTATTGTTACGTACGTTATAAACGTTTCCACCAAAGCTTCTGTTATATCCTCCGCTAAAACTTCTATTGAAGCCGCCAGAAAACCCTGACCCACCAAATCCGCCTCTACTAAAACCCCCTCTTCCGCCCCTTTGACCATAAGAATTAGATACAGAAAAGATAAAAAAAGCAATGACTAAAAATGGGATCGATAATAAAATACGCTTTTTCATATTATAAAATTTTAAAATGAATAATGAACACCCTTAAACCAAGGAACCCAAAGACATCCTTGGGTATCAATGAATGCTATTTATTAGACTACTAAATTATTCGTAGGTTTAAAGCTACGGAGAGTATGAGTGACAGAAAGTTAAAACGACCGATTTTAACAGTTCTTTAAAGAAAAGCAACACATATAGCTTTTAGAGCAATAAAAGTAGTAGATAAGGTACTAAAATACTTCCCCCAAATTCACAAAAATTCCTTTTGACCCATCGGAACCAAATGCATAATCAACACATACATGTGTATCATTATGGCGATTGATTTTAAATCTTATTCCAGCTCCATAACCAGGGGCAATCACACTTAATTCAGACTTAATATCTTTTGAAAAAGACTGTGCATTTGCAAAAACAACTCCACCCCATCTGTTATTACTAGAAACATTGAATCGATATTCAGATTCTAAATACATCATATTTCTTCCACGATACCTGCCTTGTATATATCCTCTACCTGTATTATAATTATCGTCCCAAGCAGTAGAAGGCAAAAATAAATAAGGAGGTTTCCCTGAAAGGGTAAACCAATTATATGTCCAAAGTGCCAAAACATTATTAGAGTGTTGCGGGAAATGAAAATATTTTCTGGCTTCTATTAATAAAGATTCCCAATTATTATCACTTCCTAAAGAAGTATAATTAGGGCGATACAAAATATTGCCAAACCAACCATTGGTAGGTGTTATGGGATTTGATCTTGAATCATAAAACAGCTTGAAAGCCAAGCCCACTGCCTTTTCCTTAGGAGCATATCCATATCTTTCAAAAGAAGTGGTGCCAGTTGTTGGCTTATCTAATTCTTCAATATTCCAATAGGAATCATAGAAAATTCCAAGTCCGGCATACAAGTGATTAGTAAGGGATCTTGAAACTGTTTGATGTAGTTTAAGATAATTATAATCTAAAGTATATCCATTATCAATACTTGATCTGGCTCCTAAACCATAAGTTAAGGATGGATATTGTAAATATCTTAGATCGGTAAGAAAATTGTATTTTTTATTTTTGGACCAGATATTAGCCTGAAAAGGGAGTAAGATTTGTTTGTTTTGTGTATAGGTGATACTAGAACTAATACTTGAAATTTTTTGATCGGAATCTTTGACTTCGCTGTTGGCGAACCCTAAACTATAATTCACTGCTGCGGCCCAATTAGTTTGCAAAGAATATCCAATGGAAGGCAAAATAGTGGGATGTATTTTTTCCTTAGGTTTAGGATTAGTTATAAGTGCCGAATCACTTTTTGGCACACTCTTTTGAGCTTGTGCCAAAATGAAATTTGATAAAACCGATGTAATAAGTAGACATTTCCTCAATTTCAAGCATTGTTAGGATTAAATAAAATCAGCACGTTAATTAGATACAATATTAAGTACAAAGTTTAATACTTTTTATTGAATTTTAAAATAGACAAATTAATCATTGTTTTATATCTTTATAATGACTCTTAAAATAGCTGTTATGAAAAAAATAATATGGATGTTTTTGTTAGTGACTATGGCGTCAATGACTGCTCATGCACAAGTTTTGCCTCTTAGAGAACAAGCCAAAGTGATTGATGAAGTATTAGCCGATCGCTTGAACAATTTACTGCCTGTTTTAATGGAAAAAAATAATATTGACATGTGGGTACTTATTACAAGAGAATATAATGAAGATCCTATTATTAAAACTATGTTGCCAGCCACTTGGTTAAGTGCAAGACGCAGAACCATAATTGTATTTTATAATAACCCAGCCACCAAAGTATTTAAAAAATTAGCCGTAGCAAGATATAATGTGGGAGATCAAATAGAAGCATCATGGGATATGAAAAAATTTCCTGATCAATGGGATGCTTTAAATAATATTATCGAAACTTATCATCCTCAAAAAATTGGCATTAATACATCTACCCATTTTGCACATGCAGATGGATTGGATCATACTGAGTATTTAGAATTTACCAATAAATTATCTGCAGCTAATAAAGCTAAAGTAGTATCTGCAAGTAATCTTGGCGTTGCTTGGATGGAAACTAGAACAGCTCGTGAAATGCAATACTATCCTCAACTTAATAATATTACTCATAAAATTATTGCAGAAGGATTTAGCAGTAAAGTGATTACACCAGGTATTACCACCACCGATGATTTAGTTTGGTGGTTTAGACAAAAGGTGAATGATATGGGATTGACAACTTGGTTTCACCCATCCGTTGAAATTCAAAGAAATGACGATGCTGTGTTTGATCATTTAAAAGCTTTCACAAATGTTGACAAAGACAATACTATCAGAACGGGTGATTTATTGCACGTTGATTTTGGAATAACCTATTTAAGATTAAATACCGATGTTCAAGAGCATGCTTATGTGTTAGCTCCTGGCGAAAAAGAAGCTCCTGCTTATTTAATAGAAGGCTTAAAGACATCTAACCGTTTACAAGATATTTTAACAACTCATTTTAAGGAAAATCAAACTGGTAATGAAATATTAGCAGCTTCTTTAGCACAAATGAAACAAGAAAATATTAATGGCAGCATTTATACGCATCCTCTAGGATTCAATGGGCATGCTGCTGGACCTACTATTGGTATGTGGGATCAACAAAATGGAGTGCCTGGAAGTGGTGATTACCCAATGCATTATAAAACTGCATATTCGATTGAATTAAATTCAGCAACCTATATTAAAGAGTGGAAAAAAGACGTTCGTTTTATGTTGGAACAAAACGGCTATTTTGATGAAAAAGGATTTTGGTATATAGATGGCAGACAAACAAAATTGCATTTAGTAGGAGGAAAAAATAATTAAGATGACGCATCCTTTAGGTATTTGTTTATGGTTTGATAAGCAAGCCAAAGAAGCTGCAGATTTTTATCAAACAGTTTTTCCAGGCTTCAAATCTTTATCAGCAAATCCATTAGCTGTTAACTATACTTTGTATGGGCGTAGATTCATGCATCTGAACGGAGGACCCGGTTATACGATCAACCCCTCTATCTCTTTTTTTATTGAATCAAATGATACTAATCAATTACAAGAAATTTGGGAGAAATTATCTGAAGGTGGCAAAGTGATGATGGCTATGAATAGTTATCCTTGGAGTCCAAAATATGGTTGGTGTAGTGACCAATTTGGTGTCAACTGGCAATTAATGTTCACTGAACGTGAGGATGTAGCAGTGATTCCAAATATGATGTTTACCCAACATCACAATGGAAAAGCTTATGAAGCCATTCAATATTATACTTCCATTTTTTCTAACTCATCTATTGAAGTGATTAGTAAATATGAAAAGGAAGAGCCAGATACAGAAGGAAATATAAAATATTCAAGATTTCGTTTACAACATTTGGCTTTTTCGGCTATGGAAAGCGCTATGCCACATGCATTTACTTTTAACGAAGCTGTTTCCTATATGATCACAGTAGATACTCAAGAAGAAATTGATTTCTATTGGAACCATTTTTTAGAGGGTGGGCAGGCAGGAAGATGTGGATGGATCAAAGATAAATATGGGGTTTCATGGCAAATAGTTCCTTCTATTTTAGGGAAACTCATGACCAACCCCGAAACGGCACCCAAAGCCACTTATGCATTTTTACAAATGTCAAAGTTTATTATTAGTGATTTAGAAAAGGCAACTGCTTCTTAATTCAGCACAAAACTGTATCATTTAACAAAAGATACAATGAAATTCGACTAATTTTTGGTTTTAAAATTTGATGATCTAAGCCAACAATGGTAATTTTATAACTAAGAACAAACATTAGTTAGATGGAGAAAATTTTAGTGATTGGTGCAGGAGGACAACTTGGTACAGAACTTACAAAAGCTTTAGTAAATAGATACGGAGCAGGCGCGGTTATTGCTTCCGATTTTCAAGAAAGTGTTCGCAGTAAATTTGATTATTGCAGTTTTAGAACATTGAATGTGATGGATAAAGAAGCTTCAGCTAAACTAATCCATGAAGAAAAAATTACTCAGATTTACCATTTAGCAGCCATCCTTTCGGCAACAGGTGAAAAAAATCCAATACAAGCTTGGGATTTAAATATGGGTGGTTTATTGTCGGTTTTAGAATTAGCAAAGGAATATAAAATAAGTAAAGTTTTTTGGCCAAGTTCTATCGCAGTGTTTGGACCAGACACACCCAAAGAAAATACTCCACAGGATGCCTTTAAAAATCCTACAACTGTGTATGGAATTTCAAAATTAGCTGGAGAACATTGGTGCGAATATTATTTTAATAAATATGGTGTAGATGTTAGAAGCCTCAGATATCCAGGACTCATAGGATATAAGTCCATGGCGGGTGGTGGCACCACCGATTATGCAGTAGATATATTTCATAAAGCAGTGAATAATGAAAACTTCACCTGTTTTTTAAAAGAAGATACTTACCTCCCAATGATGTATATGGAAGATGCGGTGAACGCCACTATAGAACTCATGGAAGCGCCGACTGCTGTTATTAAAACAAGAACAAGTTATAATGTTTCAGGAATGAGTTTTTCTCCTAAAGAAATTTATGATTGCATCAAAATGCATCAACCTGATTTTAACATTAAATACGAACCTGATTTTAGACAATCCATTGCAGACAGTTGGCCAAAAAGTATAGATGATAGTGCTGCACAAAATGATTGGGGATGGAAAGCAAAATTTGATCTAAATAAAATGAGTGCCGAAATTTTAGCTAAATTGCCAGCCTACTTTAATTATAACACGAAATAAAAATACGATATGTACGAACAATATAAATCCTTTATTAGCAAAGAAATTGAATCTATAAAGGAAGCAGGGTTGTTTAAAAAAGAACGTGTGATTACTTCCCCGCAATCATCGGAGATTACTATTCAAGGTGGTCAAAAAGTATATAATTTTTGTGCTAATAATTATTTAGGATTGTCTTCACACCCAAAAGTGATACAAGCCGCTAAAGATGTTATAGATACGCATGGATTTGGAATGTCATCGGTACGTTTTATATGTGGCACCCAGGATATTCATAAAACTTTAGAAAAAAAAATTTCAACATTCTTAGGAGCAGAAGACACTATTTTATACGCGGCAGCATTTGATGCGAATGGCGGTGTGTTTGAACCCTTGTTAGGTGAAAAAGATGCAATCATTTCGGATGCGTTGAATCATGCTTCAATTATTGATGGCATAAGATTATGTAAATCGATGCGCTATAGATACGAGCATAATTCCATGGACGATTTAGAAGCCAAATTACAGCAAGCCATTGCAGAGGGTGCACAACAAAAAATGATTGTAACAGATAGCGTGTTTTCAATGGATGGTACAA
>JBAXBS010000026.1:0-13447 GCA_037141925.1 Chitinophagaceae bacterium | reverse complement strand
CCCCTAGCGAGAGTCCATATTCAATAACTAAAATTTTATATCTACACCTAAGAAATGTCAATAATAACCCCCTTTTTAACTAAAATAAATACTTTAACCTGGTATTTTTAAAAATACTAAATTGTTTGCTAAATAAATAAATAATTGAAAATCAACTAATTAATGAATAATAAATATAAAAACTAATCTAATTAGTAAAAAAATACTAAATATTTTAGTTTATTAACAATTTATCCCTACCTTCACATAAATATTTAAAGAAAACATAAAACGACTAGCAATGAGTAACCCAAATGTAGAAAAATTAAAAGCCTTAAAATTAACCATCGATAAAATCGACAAAGATTATGGTAAAGGAAGCGTAATGATGATGAATGAGCGCAGCCAGGAGCCACAGGAGGTAATTTCAACAGGATCTATAGGTTTAGACACCGCGTTAGGAATTGGTGGGTTACCAAAGGGAAGAATTGTAGAAATATACGGACCAGAATCTTCTGGTAAAACAACGGTTGCAATTCATGTTATTGCAGAAGCACAAAAAAAAGGTGGAATGTGTGCGATTATTGATGCGGAACATGCTTTTGATAGTGCTTATGCAAAAAGATTAGGAGTTGATGTAGATAATTTATTAGTATCTCAACCTGATTATGGAGAACAAGCTTTAGAAATAGCAGATCGTTTAATATTATCTGGAGCGATAGATGTATTAGTAATTGACTCTGTTGCTGCATTAGTTCCAAAGAGTGAATTAGAAGGAGAAATGGGAGATAGTAAAATGGGATTACATGCGCGTTTAATGAGCCAAGCACTAAGAAAATTAACTGCGACAATTAATAAAACAAACACTATTTGTATTTTTATTAATCAGTTACGTGAAAAAATTGGTGTGATGTTTGGAAACCCTGAAACAACAACAGGTGGTAATGCTTTAAAATTCTATGCTTCTGTTCGTTTAGATATTAGAAGAATGGCACAAATTAAAGATGGTGACGAAGCAATAGGAAATAGAGTAAAAGTAAAAGTGGTTAAAAATAAAGTAGCACCTCCTTTTAGAGCTGCAGAATTTGAAATCATTTTTGGAGAAGGAATAAGTAAAATTGGAGAAATTATAGATATGGGCGTAGAATTAGAAATTATACAAAAATCAGGAAGCTGGTTTAGTTATGATTCTAATAAATTAGGACAAGGACGCGATTCTGTAAAAACCATTTTACACGACAATCCAGAGATGGCAAACGAAATTGAAGCTAAAATTCGTGCAAAGATAGCCGCAAACGCAGTAGAGGCTGCAAAATAATAGAACAGTATATATTTTATATAAAGATTTTTGTTTTTAGTTAGTTAGTGAGTACAACCGCATCATTTATGGTGCGGTTTTTTTATATTTATACAAATTATACAAAACTGGTAAGTTTATTAAAAATATTAATTCGATGTGCGCTGTTTGTATTTTGTAAAAAAATTCAAATACAGAATAAACAACACTTAACACAAAAGGGCCCTTTATTAATTATTGCTAACCACCCCGACTCATTTTTAGACGCTATTATTATTGGATCATATTATAAAAGTAGGGTACATTTTTTAGCAAGAGGAGATGCTTTTACAAAAAAACACCATCGTTTTTTATTAGGATTATTAAACATGATTCCTGTATATCGATTAAGAGAGGGCAAAGAATTTCTTCATTTAAATGAATACGCGTTTACGGCTGCTAAAAACTTATTAGCAAAAGGGGAGGCGGTTTTAATATTTATAGAAGGGATTTGTTTAAACACCAATGAGCTACAACCATTTAAAAAAGGAACCGCAAGAATTTTACAAGGCACACAGGAAGTGGGCGCGCAACCCAATATTCACATTGCGGGGATTGCGTATAATCATTTTTTTGGAATGGGAAAGAGGGTGAATATTAAAATAGATCCTTTTGAATTTAATACTATTATAAAAACAGGTAAAGACCGTGTCGATTTTAATGATGCGGTTTTTAAGGCTTTAAAAAATAACATACACCCCCCCGAGATAGTAATAAATAAACAAAACAATAAAACCACACCGCTTCTTTTATTAGGAAGAGCCGTTCGTTTTTTACAAACCCCTTATTATATACCTATTAAAAATTTTATATATCAAAAAACAAAAGGAACTGTTTTTTATGATTCGGTTTTATTTTCCGTCCTATTACTTACCTACCCCATTTTCTTATTATTAATAGGGCTTTTGATGTATTTGATTTCAATACCCCTACCAATAATTTTTATTATCTTAGTAGGGCTTCCGTTATTAAGCCGTTTTGGTGTTAAATAAGTGCACTTAAATATAAAAAGAATGATAAATAATAATATTCGCAAACTTGAAAAAAACAAGAGAATAGCACTTATCGCACACGATAATAAAAAAAAGGATTTAATAGAATGGGCCACATATAACAAAGCCGCGCTTGCTAAGCATTCCTTAGTGGCTACCGGCACCACAGGCCGACTCATTGAAGAGGCCCTAGAGAGACCTGTAAAAAAACTTTTAAGCGGACCGCTAGGGGGTGATCAGCAAATAGGAGCCATGATTGCCACGGGTGATATTGATGTCATCTTTTTCTTTTTTGATCCCATGGAGGCCCAACCTCACGATAGCGATGTAAAAGCGCTATTGCGCTTAGCCGTAGCCTGGAACTTACCCATGGCCTGTGATCGCACCACAGCCGACTTTTTAATGACTTCTCGCTTTATGCAAGAGGTTTATGAATATGAACTTCCCAACTACACCCACTATCTTAATAGAAATATTGAGAAACCATAACCAACGCATTCGTAAATTTGCGCATGCCCTTTCAACTACAATCTAACTATACCCCATCGGGTGATCAGCCAGAAGCGATAACGCAACTCACAGAGGGGGTTCAAGCCGGTGATCCATATCAAACCCTGTTGGGGGTGACAGGAAGCGGTAAAACCTTTACCATTGCCAATATGATTCAAAATGTGCAGAGACCCACTTTGGTGTTAACGCATAATAAAACATTGGTAGCACAGCTATATGGTGAGTTTAAACAATTTTTTCCCAACAATGCGGTGGGTTATTTCGTTTCATATTATGATTACTATCAACCCGAAGCATATCTACCCACCTCGGGAGTATATATTGAAAAAGATTTAAGCATTAATGAAGAGTTAGATAAACTTCGTTTACAAGCAACCGCACATTTGTTAAGCGGCCGAAGAGATATTATTATCGTGGCTAGTGTGAGTTGTATATATGGTATGGGAAATCCAACCGAATATGAAAACGGGATTATTCGAATTCATCAAGGAATGATTATATCTCGACAAGCATTTTTACACGCACTGGTGAATAGTTTATATCATCGCACGGTAACAGAATTTGATCGTGGTGGCTTTAGGGTGAAGGGCGACACGGTTGATATAAGATTACCGTATGTGGATTACGGATATCGCATTACTTTTTTGGGCGATGAAATAGAAAGTATAGAAAGTATGGAGGTAGAGACGGGTAAGCGAATTGAAGCCATGGAAAACGCTGCTATTTTTCCTGCTAATTTATATTTAGCGCCCAAGGAAATGGTGCAACAAATAATTTATGAGATACAAGATGAAGTGCGCGCGCAAGTGGAATATTTTAAAAACGTAGGTAAGCATATAGAAGCACAAAGAATTAAAGAGCGCGTAGAATATGATATTGAAATGATTCGCGAGCTGGGATATTGTTCGGGTATTGAAAACTATTCCCGTTTTTTTGATAGAAGAAAACCCGGCACTAGACCCTTTTGTTTGTTGGATTATTTTCCTAAAGATTTTTTATGCGTAATTGATGAAAGCCATGTTACCATTCCACAAATTTCAGGAATGTATGGTGGAGATAGAAGCAGGAAAATGAATTTAGTAGAATATGGTTTTAGATTACCTAGCGCCATCGATAACCGACCCCTTAATTTTAATGAATTTGAAAGTGTAGTAGGTCAAACCGTTTTTGTAAGTGCCACCCCGGGCGAATATGAATTAGAAAAAACAGCAGGACTTATTGTCGAACAAGTGGTCCGACCCACAGGATTATTAGATCCGCCAATTGAAGTGCGTCCTACCAAAAATCAAATTGATGATTTACTAGACGAAATCGGAAAACAAGTAGAAATGGGAGATAGGGTGTTGGTCACCACGCTCACCAAAAAAATGGCCGAAGAAATGGATCGCTATCTATCTCGTATTCAAATAAAATCTAAATATATACACAGTGATATTGATGCCCTAGAGCGTGTTGAAATTCTAAGAGAACTAAGATTAGGGGTTATTGATGTATTGGTGGGGGTGAATTTATTAAGAGAGGGCTTAGACTTACCGGAGGTTTCTTTAGTAGCGGTATTGGATGCTGATAAAGAAGGGTTTTTAAGAAATGAAAAATCATTAACACAAACCGCGGGTCGCGCTGCGCGAAATGTAAAAGGGCGTGTTATATTTTATGCCGACAAGGTAACACAAAGTATGCGTCGTACTATGGATGAAACCGAAAGACGCAGAGCCAAACAAATAAAATACAATACCGAACACCATATTACACCCACCACTATTATTAAAAGCATAGAACAGGTGATGCAACAAACATCAGTGTTAGATATTAAAGGATACACGCTTAATAATATTAATGTACGAACCAGTGATGATCCCAATGCAGTAAACGATCAAGAGTTTGACTACACCACTATTCCGCAGGTTGAAAAAGCGATTGTGCAAACCAAAAAGCAAATGGAAAAATTTGCGAAAGCGCTTGATTTTATGGAAGCCGCTAAACTACGCGATGAAATGTTTCGTTTAGAAACACAGCTTGAAAAAATGAAAAAAGTATAACTCCACTAAATAATATATTTTTGAACTCAAGCAGAAAAAATAAATGACAAGTTTGTTAACAGAGATATACCAAGGTTTATTATTAACCACGCCACTTGAGGCGGTGGCGGTTATTGCTGGCATAGCCTCTGTTTGGTATAGCCGCAAAGAAAACATATTGGTTTACCCCATTGGCTTATTAAACACCACTATTTATATATACATAAGCGTCAAAGGAAATTTATTAGGAGAGGCAAGCGTGAATTTATATTATACTATCATGAGTGTGTATGGATGGTATTTGTGGACCAGAGTAGATCCACAACAAAAAACAATCACTTTACACATTACCAAAAGCGATACCAAAGACTGGATCCAACAACTTTTATTTTTTGCTGGATTTTACGCGACAATCTTTTTTTCATTGACTTATTTAAAAACCAATTTTGCACCCGAAGCAATACCCTGGGCCGATGCTTTTGCAAGCGCAACAGCTTATACGGGAATGTGGTTAATGGCTAAAAAGAAAGTAGAAAGTTGGATATGGTGGATACTCACTAATATTGCTTCTATCCCTTTGTATTTTATCAAAGGCTATGCTTTTACAAGTGTTCAGTTTTTAGTGTTATTGGTATTATCCATTGCAGGTTTAAAATCCTGGAATGAAAAATCCAAAAATAGCACACAGGTTTAAATTATTTAAAATGGCGATTCAAAAAATGGTGATATTAGGTCCCGAGTCCACCGGCAAGTCGACACTTTGTGAAGCGATTGCTAAACACTATGATATTTATTATTGTCCTGAATATGCGCGCCAGTTTTTAACGGAAAACGGATTAAAATATAATTATGAAGATTTATTAACAATTGCGAAGGGGCAATTAACATTAGAAGACGAGTGGATTCAAAAATCTACAGAAAATAAAAAAAACACACTAGTTGTTGACACTGATATGTATGTTATGAAGGTTTGGTGTGAATATGTTTTTCAAAATGCACACACCTATATATTAGAACAAATTAATCAAAGAAAATATGACCTATACTTATTATGTGATATCGATCTTCCATGGACACAAGAAGAGATGAGAGAATATCCCGACCCCAAGCCACGCGCCGAATTATTTTCTATTTATAAAGATTTGCTAATAAATCAAAACACTCCCTGGGGAATCGTGTCGGGAACAGGAGCGGATAGAACAAAAAATGCAATTCAAATTATTGAACAGCATCTACATGTTTTGTAATTTATAGAAGAGCTAAGAAAAAGACTAAATCATTTATTTTCTAAGTAAAGCACTAACGTCTTCATCTCCCTCAATATTATTCATCTCTCTTAAAATTTGAGGATACCTCCACGCAACACGACTTGTCATAGGAACTGCAGTAAATTTTTTAGGATTGGGAAAGCCAGCCACTATCATGGCAGCTTGTTCGCGCGTTAAATTTTTAGCAGACTTATGAAAAAAATGTTGCGCTGCGGCTTCTACACCAAAACAGCCAGGACCCGTTTCGATCACATTTAAATACACTTCTAAAATCCGTTCCTTCCCCCAAACCAATTCTATTAAAAAAGTAAAATAAAATTCAGGAATTTTTCGAAGGTATCTATCCCATCCACTACCCTGCCATAAAAAAACATTTTTTGCAGTTTGTTGTGTAATAGTACTCGCCCCGCCCCCTAACGGAATTCTTGATTTCTTCTTTTTCTTTTTAGGACGCAAACTTTTTTCAATAGCATCCCAATCAAACCCACTATGATCTGTGAAGGATTGATCTTCACTTGCAATCGCAGCTAATTTTATATTATAGGACATTTCATTCCAATTCACATAATCTCGATGCAGGCCCAACCCGAACGCGTTGGTAATTTGTGTTGCTGTAATAGGCGGATCTACAAACTTTAATATCACCACATATAATAATGATGAAAAAAACAAGTATAAGAAAATTCGGTAAATTATTTTTAACACGGCAAGGCTTATAAAATTTCAACACTAAAACGCTTTCCGATAGGACGATAATTAGGATTGGATCTGCGCATCATTTTTCCAATACCGTATACCGCCGCTCCACCCAATAGACGCACAGAATTTTTTTGATCAAATACTACGTCTCCTTTCAAAACACTGTTTAATAAGTTTAAGCCAATATACATTAATCCACCGGCTTGTAAAAAAGCGCCGTTGGTTAATACACTATTAAAGTGCCCCCTATCTTTTGCAAAAGCCTTTATTTCATTAATGTGTAATTGAAGTCTACCCAACCTTAGTGTGTCTTCGCCTAATAAACCAAAACCATTGATGACTTTTTGTAATGCAAACTGATTCACCTGAATAGAATCTATTTTAATCCAATCAACATATCCCGTAATCCATTGACCACTACTAAATTGAAAATTAATATAATCACCCTTTGAAAAAGAGCGAATGGTAACGCCACGTTCTTTTAATAAAATTAAATGTCCATTTTGCGCGTTTGATGCAATACCTAGCCCCAACAATAAGAATAATAGGATACTATATTTTCTATTCATTACAGCAATTTACAACTTTTAAGCATATTGAAGCGCGCTAATAAACAGCGCAGCACTAAAAATCAAAATGATAATAGCTGAAATCCGATTTATCCAAACTAAATTTTTCTCGGTAAGCTTTGGCCGTAGTTTACTAGCTAATGTCACTTTGATCAAATCAGACAAAAGCAAGACCACCAAACAAGGCACAAACACGAGTAGCTTATAGTGAATGGGATTGGCCGCATCGGCCGCTAAAGTTCCAATCGCCGCAGTCCAGGCAAACCAAAATAAAAAAACATTTGGGTTAAGCGTGTTCATCGCATAACCAGACATAAACATACCCAGATAATCTCTCTTTCTATAAGACGGTCCATTGTCAGCATCAATAACCGGTAACACAATTTTCTTAAAAAATAAAGTATAAAGTCCAGTGAGCAATAAAAAACCAGCACCCAATAAAGCAACAAGCGCTTTGTGGTCTAAAATCAGCACAAACCAGCTCGCAAAAACATTACAAATAAATAATAAACTAATATCGCTTGCTGATACTCCTGCAACAAATATATAACCCGCTTGTTTTCCCTTGGTTAAACTTTGTTTTAGGATTGCAAAAATAACAGGACCCATTGAAATGCTTAAAATCAATCCTAATAAAACTCCTTTTACAACGGGTGCCAACATCTTAATGATTTAAAATAAATTGATTCCAATCTTCTAACATTTTTCCTTTCAACACACGCGGAAACTTATGTTGTCCACCTACTTTCCCCTTGCTTTCCATAAAGGACATAAAAGTGTCTTCTTTTAAAACGGTTACACGAATACTTTTTAGAGCGCTATTGCGTTCAACAGCATAGTCGTCATTCAATTCTTTTAATTTTTCGTCTATGGCGCGCGCGAGCAATACCGCGTCTACTTCATCTGCGCTTGCCACAAACCAGTGGTGCCCAAAAAAAGAACCCATCGGCTCACCTGCCACACCATATTCTGGAATAGATATATTCATTTCTTCACTCACCAACTGTATTGCCTTGTTCATGTTATCTACGCTCAAATGCTCGCCCACTAAACTTAAGAAGTGTTTAGTTCTACCAGTGATCACAATCTCTGCCGTTTCCTTATTAATAAACTTTACCGTATCGCCAATTAAATATCTCCAGGCACCGGCGCTCGTGCTAATTAATAATGCATAATCCTTTCCCTCTTCCACTTCATGAATAAGCAATGCTTCTGGATTTTCTATCATTTCCCCGTTCGAATCAAAGTTTTTTTCATCAAAAGGCACAAACTCAAAAAAGATATGTTGATTGTAGGAAAGTCGCATTCCCGTTGCGTTTTGTTTATCCTGCCAAGCCAAAAATCCCTCACTTGCTAAATAAGTTTCAACATATGCCAGTGGTTTTCCTAATAATTTTTCAAAGCCGTGTTTATAAGGCTCAAAGCTTACACCACCGTGCACAAAAAAAGCAAGGTTGGGCCACATTTCATGTATGTTATTCAGCTTATATCTTTCAATCACCATTTCAATACACATTTGTATCCAAGCCGGTACGCCTACAATAAATCCAATATCCCATTCGGGCGCTTTTTCTACAATCTCTTTTAATTTTTTATTCCAATCTCTTTCTTTGGCAATTTTTTTACCAGGTTTATAAAATGGCTGAAACCAAAATGGAGCCTTTTTAGCAGTGATACCACTCAAGTCACCCGCATAATATCCGGGTCCTTGTTGCAAATCGGTGCTACCACCCAAAGTGAGCCAACCTTTACCTATAGAAGCCAGTGGCACATCTTGATAATTAAATAAACTAATAAGTTGTTTAATCATTATCACTTTATTCCCACGCAATAAATCATTCGTTATCGGAATATATTTGCTTGCCGCCTCGCTGGTGCCACTACTAAGCGCAAAAAATTTAATTTTTCCTGGCCAACAAATATCAGGTTGACCCTCTAGTGATAAGTGCCACCAATCTTTGTATATTTTATTATAATTATACGCCGGAACAGTTTGTTGAAAAAACTTAGCAGGATGTTTGCTTTGTAAAATTTGATCAAACTTATTTTGCTGACCAAATGCCGTGTAACGCGCGCGACGCATCAGCTTTTTTAATACACGTAACTGCGCTCTCTTAGGGCTTCTTGGGGGAATTCCTAGTGCTTTATGAACGGACTTCGGTAATTTAATTTCAAAAATCGGCATCTACACAATCGTTTTATCTTTTTCCATTTATTCACAAAAATAGGAATGTTATTCGAGCAAACGAACCTACTTTTGCCATATGATTAAAAGTACACTTTTACAGGCAATTGACGCAGGCGCCAACGAACTAAAAAAATATTTTAACGGAACCTTTACGATATCAAACAAAGGAACACTTAATGATTTGGTAACCGAGGCAGATCACGCTTCCGAAAAAGCTATTTTTAGTGTGATTCAAAACAATCACCCCGATCATTTTATTTTAAGTGAGGAAACTGGCGAAATGCCAACGGCCTCCACTACCAAATGGATTATAGACCCCATTGATGGCACGATTAACTTTGCCAACGGAATTCCTATTTGCTGTGTTAGCATTGGAGTGGAGCAAGACGGAAAAATGATTTTAGGTGCAGTATATAACCCTTTTATGAACGAAATGTTTATAGCAGAAAAAGGTAAGGGTGCTACTTTAAATGGTCAAAAAATTCAAGTAAGTAATAAGTCAGATATATTAAGTAGTTGTTTGGTAACCGGATTTCCTTATCAATATTTAGATACTGAAAATGGACCTTTACAAATATTTGAAAAACTAATTCGCAAAGCGATTCCTGTTCGTCGACTAGGCAGTGCAGCTTTAGATTTATGTTGGACAGCAGCGGGAAGGTTTGATGGATTTTATGAACACAAACTACAAGCTTGGGATAGCGCAGCAGGATTTTTAATTGTAGAAGAAGCTGGAGGAAAGGTAACCGATTTAAAAGGGAACCCCTACAGCCCCTACCAGCCGGGCATTATAGCCACTAACGGAAAAATTCACGCTTCCTTACAAGGAGTTATTAATGGAGGATCACTTTAATATTTTATATGTCAACAGAAAGAACAGAAATTGAAAAATTAGGAGAGTTTGGTTTAATAGATCATCTCACCGAAAATTGTGAAATTCAAAATGCATCTACCGTTTTATCCATCGGTGATGATGCAGCCGTGATTGATCATTTTGGAAAACAAACGGTGATCACTACCGATTTGTTAATTGAAGGGGTGCACTTTGATTTAATGTACACACCCCTAAAACACTTAGGATATAAATCGGTGATCGTGAATTTGAGTGATATTTTTGCGATGAACGCACAACCCACACATATCACAGTGAGCATCGCGTTTAGCAACCGATTTAGTTTAGAAGCCTTAGAAGAATTTTATGAAGGCGTGAATCGTGCTTGTGAATTATATGGTGTTGATTTAATCGGAGGTGATACCTCTACTTCTCAAAAAGGATTTATTATTTCTGTAACTGCTATTGGCGAAGTGACCCCGGATAAATTTGTCAAAAGAAGTACTGCAGAAAGCGGAGACCTTATTTGTGTATCAGGTGATTTGGGGGGCGCTTTTTTAGGCTTGACCTTGATGGAAAGAGAGAAAAAAATCTTTTTAGAAAATCCTCAGATACAACCCACCCTTGAAAACGAAGATTATATAGTAGGTAGACTTTTAAAACCCGAAGCCAGAAAAGATATTTTAGACATATTAGAGCAACAACAAATCATACCCACCGCCATGATGGACGTTAGCGATGGCTTAAGTAGTGATGTGTTGCATTTATGCAAACAAAGTAATTTAGGTTGCAGAATTTATGAAGAAAAAATTCCCATTCACGAAGACAGTAAAGCAGCCGCCTTTAAATTTGGATTAGACCCCACTGTATGTGCGCTAAATGGCGGAGAAGATTATGAATTATTATTTACCATGAAGCAAGCCGACTATGATAAAATAACTTTACAAGAAGAAATTAGCGTGATAGGTTATATGTGCGATCCCGAAGAGGGCACTAAAATAATTACGAAAGGAAAAAATGTATTTGATATTACAGCACAAGGCTGGAATGCATTTGGCAAATAATTAAGCAGTAACTATTTTAAGTAAACGTCGATCAGCTGATAAACAAAGTAGATCGGCGTTTTTATTGATTTCAATTTTACCGCTAATACCTTCTTGACGCATCACTTGTGCAGGATATAAGCTGCACATTTTAATAGCTTCACCTAATTCAATCCCCACTTCGTCTACCAAATTGTGAATGGATTGTAATTGTGTTAATGCAGAACCACTTAAAGTGCCCGCGCTTTCATATTTATTTCCTATCATTTGATGTTGATAGGGACCCGTTGATGTTGTCGTGACTGCATCGGTAATACAAAATAAACGCTCGCCCATTATTTTCTTAGCAATTTTGATAGCATTAAAATCTACGTGATAGCCATCAGCAACCAAACTGCACATTACTTTTTTATGATTAAAGATAGCACCCACCACTCCAGGTGCTCTGTGTTGTAAAGGGCTCATGGCATTAAATAAATGAGTTGCAACTGTAATATTAGTATCAAAAGCTTTAGTAGCTTGTTCGTAAGTAGCATCTGTATGACCCGCAGAAACAATTACCCCACTACTTGCGATATAATCAACTATTTTTTCATCCACTATTTCAGGAGCTAATGTAATCATACTTATATAGCCCTTACCGTATTCTAATATTTTTTGAACCTCATCCATAGTGGGTGCGTGAATGAGAGTCGATTGATGAGCTCCTTTTTTACCTGGATGTATCCAGGGCCCCTCAATATGTAATCCGATACAACCCTTGCCACCATTGTCTTTATAGGATTTTACTGCATCAATACATTTTAAAATTACTTCTACACTTTGCGTTGCTAGTGTGGGTTGAAAATAGGCGACCCCACCTGCTAAACAGTAGTCATATATTTTTTGAATGGTATCCGCTTCAGGAAATTCAGATAATAATTTTCCATACGCTCCATAAATTTGTAAATCAATCAATGCGGGAACTACTAATGCAAATGCACTTGCGTGATCGTAACCTTCACTTTTTATACTTTCTACTTTTCCATTATTCATTTCAACGACCACTTGTGAAAGCCATCGATCTCCGGTAAATAATTCTTGTGCAGAAATGGTTTGTGTCATAAAGAAATAATCTAAGAGCCTTTGTATAAAATAAAAATCCAACTTTAAGAATGATCCATGATATTAAAATCATCCGCATCTTTTCCAAAGGGAAATTGTGCACGCGTTTTTATTAATTCTTCTTTTTGTAATGTAATATGAAAAACATCTTCTTCGTGAGCGCAATGGTATAAAATTTCTCCTAAAGGACCCACTACCATACTATCTCCGCTATGCATCATATTATTTCCATCTAATCCTACTCGGTTTACACCAATGGTATAGCATTGATTTTCGATAGCTCTTGCAGTAAGTAAAGTTTTCCAGGCATGATTTCTTTTTTCGGGCCAATTAGCAACATATAATAATACATCGTATTCGCTTTCTTTATTTTCATCCGATTGTTGACGCGCCCAAACTGGGAAACGCAGGTCATAACAAATTTGCAAATTAATTTTCCAACCTTTTACACTTGCAATTAATCTTTTTTGCCCAGCGTGATAATGTTGATCCTCACCCGCAAAAGCAAATAAATGCCTTTTATTATAATAACCTAATTCACCATTGGGAAGCATCCATATTAAACGGTTATAATATTTTCCCTCTTCTTCCATAATCAAGGAGCCTGTAAGTATAGATTTTTTTACCGAAGCCAATCGACGCATCCAGTCAATCGTGGGCCCTTCCATGGTTTCAGCAAATACGGAAGGGTTCATACTAAAACCTGTTGTAAACATCTCTGGTAATACAATAATCTCGGTAGGCTCTTCTATTCCTAGAATTTTTTTAGATAAAGCATCTAGGTTAGCGCCCTTATCCTCCCAGTGCAGGGACGTTTGTATGATTGTAAATTTAAGTGACGACAAAATGAATGATTTAAGCTTGTAATAAAGTTAAACCAAAATTTTGTCGTCATCAAAAAATGATTAG
>JBAXBS010000025.1:0-14790 GCA_037141925.1 Chitinophagaceae bacterium | reverse complement strand
ACCATCTTTATCTGTATCAGGAATTGGACATCCATTGTATTTAGCCAAACCTGCTACTGTAGGACATTTGTCTTTTTCGTCAATCACACCATCATTATCTGTATCAACTGGTGCTGGCGGCGGAGGTGGAGGTAAAACAATTGCTTTTTTCTCTTTCAATTTCAATGGCATTGAGTAACTCACACCATGACTAAAATGAGATTTTGTTAATTGCGCCATTTCAGCACGGTAAGTACTATTGATATTTATGAAAGAACCTTTATTCGCTTTAATTTGTAAACCAAAACCAGCAGGCGCATAAGGGGTATAATACACATTAGCAGCTACTCCTACACCAATACCTAATGTCACATAAGGAACTACTTTGTAGTCATCAGATAACATTTTAAAATTCACATTCGCATCAAATGCAGTGTATAATTTTTTACCCGTTGGAATATGGATATTTGAACTTAAGTAAAAAGGATATTGTAAAGATGCAAAATCTAAATTAGCCATGAAATCAATATTGCTGGTTAACCCTTTAAAATATTGCACACCAATGCTAGGAGTTGCATCTCCTAATTTGGCCCAAGTTCTGTTGTTTAAAACACCCCCTAAAGTGTTTACATTAATATCTCTTGCAGTTGTAAAATCTAGCGCAGATATGCGTAATGCTATTGACGGTTTTTTTACATTAGACCCGTCTTGAGCAGAGGCTGCTAAAGCAAAAGAGAACACGATTAGTGAAAATAAAATTTTTTTCATAGTCTTAAATAGTTAATAATAACACAAATTTACTCCTAAAAGCCGAAATATTGAAATATTTTATATAATCCCTAATAGCTAATCTTTAGGGGTAATTTCAGAGTACCCAATGGCGTCAACCACTACTTTGACAATTCCTTTTGAACTGGTAATCAGCTTCTTAGATGCAGAATGACTTAAATCTATCACACGACCCATTTTAAGCATATTGGGATGCATTCGATCATTGATTCGAACAATGATCGATTTGCCATTACGCATATTGGTCACCCTAACCAAAGTATTTAACTTGAATAAGTTGCAAGCGGCCGTATATTTTTTGTTGTAATAATGTTCCCCAGTAGAGGTTAAAGTGCCATTTAAATTGAAACTATAAAAACTTGCGATGCCTGTAATTCTATTCAATTCAATTTTAATTCGACGGGTATCTATTTTCTTTCGATACTTCTTCATATTGACACTATCCAGATAATTTTCATTCGTTAAACTATGAGGATAGATTTCCTGTGCCCCCAATGAATTGGAAAATGTCAATAAAAGACAGAAGCCAATGATTGAAATGATATGTTTCCCGTAATGTTTTTGCATGCTAGGATATTGATTCTACTTCCACCACGGCATCGGTATTTAATGACCCGTATATATGAGGGAATAACTCATTGATATCATGCGCCAATTCAAATAAAACTGGACGATTCACTTTCTCTTTTTCAATTTTCAATTTCACCAAATTCTTTTGACCTTGATAAAAGCGCTCAATGACACCCTCAACTTGTCTCTCAATAGAACAATGTATAAATCCATCTGCCTCATAATTCAAAGGCAAATAGTCATTGTTGATTTTTGCTTGCGCCCACTCTGCTTGAGTGGTAATATGATATATAAATTCGCTTTCCATTTTTTTAATTTTTTAACTTTCTATTTTACAAATAAGTGTATTACCCATTTTATAAAATACGCGGAATTTTTTGTTCTAATAACATTAAATCCGCTAATACGATAGCTGTTACAGCTTCTAATACGACCGGCACTCTTAATGCAATGCATAAATCGTGTCTGCCTTTTACCGAAAATGTTTCTTGCTCATTAGTTTCCCAATTCCAAGTTATTTGATCCTTTGGCGTAGATGAAGTAGGTTTCACTGCAATACGGAATACCAAATCATTTCCGTTAGTATAACCCCCTACCACACCGCCGGCATGATTTGTTTTTGTTTTGCCAGATGCATCTATGATGGCATCATTATGCTCCACCCCAAACATATTTGCTGCCGCAAATCCCGTTCCAAATTCAATGCCTCTTATGGCTGGAATCGCAAAAACAGCATGGCTAATTAAAGACTCCACCGAATTAAAGAAGTGTTCTCCAAGTCCAATTGGCAATCCTTTCACAACACAACTTACCACCCCCCCTACACTGTCTTTAGCATTGATTGCTTTTTGCAACCCTTTTTCCAAATCTGCTTCTCCTCCAATACTTTCAATATGAGCATTGATTTCAATGCCTTTGAGTAATTTTTTTGCGATAACACCTGCCCCTACTAAACCCGCCGTAAGTCTTCCACTAAAGTGTCCGCCTCCTCTATAATCTTCAAAACCTCCAAATTTTTGATGCGCTGTAAAATCAGCATGACCTGGTCGAGGCACCGCTCTTTGTTTTTCATAATCACCACTGCGAGTATTCTTATTTTCAAATAATAAAGTGATAGGAGCTCCTGTGGTTGTATCCTCAAAAATTCCAGATTGAAAAACTGGCACATCCTCTTCCTGACGGGGAGTAGTTCCTTTTTGCTTGCCTCCTTTACGGCGTTCCATATCTTCCACAAAGTCGTCAGCAGTTAAGGGCAAACCAGCCGGACATCCGTCTACCAAAATGCCAACGCAAGCCCCATGGGATTCTCCAAAAATTTGCACTCTATATAAGGTTCCAAAACTATTCATGTACTTCAATTACGTATTACAAGGTAAGAAAATTATTCTATATGCACTTGAGCCCCCAAATGTTGTAGATGCTCAAAAAAATCAGTATAAGATTTATTAATAGCTTCAGCATCAATTATTTGCACTGGTCCATTTGAATTTAATGTTGCAACTGCACAAGCCATTGCAATACGGTGATCATGCTGCGAAAACACGATGGAAGATTGAATTTCTGCCCCTCCAACTACTTTCATGACATCCTCCTCTAAATCAATTTTAACCCCCATTTTCGCAAACTCAGTTTGCAAGGTCAGGCCTCTATTACTTTCTTTATGTGCTAATCGAGACACTCCTTTAATAAGAGTTACCCCCTGACAATTGGCAGCCAAAGCCACCAAGGGAGGGAATAAATCGGGGCAATCTGTGGCATCAAACTCAAAAGATTGAAGACCTTTATGATCCTTCGCAGGACCTATCAAAATCCCTTCTGGGCTAATATGAATACTTGCGTTAGATTTTCTTAAAGCCTCCATCACTTGCTTATCTGCCTGGGTAGAATCCATTTGTAATCCTGTGACTAAAATAGGTCCTGAAGTAGCCCCCGCGACCAATAAAAAGGCCGCACCACTCCAATCCCCTTCTACTGTATATTCAATATGTTCTGGTAATGGCGTATGATGTAGAAACTGAAATTGCTGATAGTTCTGATGAACTACTTTCCAACCAAAAGTATTGAGCACATGTAATGTGAGGTCGATATAAGGTTTGCTTTTTAAATCCTTCACATGAATGGATACTTCCTGCGCACCTGAAGCTGCATAAGCCATGAGCAAACCCGTCAAAAACTGAGAGCTCAATGAGCCATCTACCGAAATGGTACTAGGTTTTAAAGGCCCTTGTATTTGAATGGGTAGATAACCTGCCTGGGATTGAATGCTCACTTTTAATTGTGGTAAAATTTCATCAAAAAAATGCATAGGTCTTTTCACCAAACTTCCCTTGCCTTGAATCCTGATTGATTGCGCACTTAATGCAGCAATAGGCGTAAACATCCTAATGCCTAAACCACTTTCACCGCAATTCATTTCGGGACCAATAGGCATTATTCCTTTAGAATGTATCGTAATAGCACTTGCATTCATAGCTACTTCTGCGCCTAACTTTTGAATTACATCCAAAGCAGCTAAATCATCATTGGAATGTCCTGGATTATGTATGACCGTTTCTCCCACATGCAACAATGCGGCGGCACATGCACGCTGCATACTGCTCTTGCTTGCAGGAGCCATTTGCACTCCTTTTAATTTTGCTGGATAAACCGTTACTAACATGATTAAGAATACAGCTTAATGAGTTTTTCTAATGACTTCATAGGAATCGTTTCATAGATTCCTTTGCCTATCTTTTGTAATAAAACATACTGCATTCCTGCTGCTGCTTTCTTTTTATCTTTTTGTATCAATTCCATGGCTTGCTCAATATTAAAATGCATTTTAGTCGGCAATCCATATTTAGTAAGTGTGTCAATTAATACCCCTACTTGATTAAACCCTTTTAAGACTTGAGAAATTTTAGCTGCATACACCATTCCAATACTAATGGCATGCCCGTGTAAAAGCGCATGTTGATTTTCAATAGCATGTCCTAAGGTATGTCCTAAGTTGAGTAATTTACGATCCCCTTTTTCAAACTCATCTTTTTGCACCACTTTCACTTTAATTTGAACATTACGTTCTAATAAAGATGCTAAAGCCTTTTTATTTTTTTGATAAAATAAAATATCATGTTGCGCTAATTCCTGCATCATTTTTGCATCCTTAATAGCTGCATGCTTAATCACTTCTGCAAAACCATTTTGCCACTGATGTGAAGGTAACGTAGCTAAAAAATCATAGTCGTAAAAAATAAAAGAGGGTTGACGAATTAATCCCACCATATTTTTATACCAACCTATATCAATGCCATTTTTACCTCCAACCGAAGCATCTACCATCGCTAATATAGTAGTAGGTACAAATCCAAAAGACACCCCTCTCATATAAATGCCTGCCACATATCCTACCAAATCAGTTACCACACCGCCCCCTACTCCCACTAAAGTGGTTGATCGTGTAGCGTCAAAGTTCAATAAAGCTTCAATGATAAAATCAACTGTAGATTGTTGCTTATGTTCTTCTCCCGCTGGAATGACGATGGTCTTTTTTCCTGTAAACTTTTTTTCATGAATAGCATACAGGTTTTCATCCGTGATATAAATGGCATTGTTTTTATCTGCCCATTTATGAATCCCCGAAAACTTTCCGTCAAAAATAAATTCAACAGATGCCGATGAAAATTTTACTTTCCAATTTTTCATGAGTTGGCTTTTTTAAAATAAACTAGCAGTCTAATATTGTCTACTAGCTATTCATTATTTTATTTTGGTGATGGATACTTTCCATATGTACCGCATCCATATACTTAGTTATAAAATCTTCGCTTAACCCTACTTTATTCCCTTTACTAACCGCACGTTCTAAAATTTCATTCCAACGATTGGTTTGCAAAATAGTGATGTCATTGTTTTTCTTGTACTCTCCAATTTTTTCAGCCACTTTCATACGTGTAGATAATACTTGTAACAATTCATCATCTAACTGATTAATTTGTTGACGTAATTTTTCTAAAGCTGCATGATATTCGGCAGAAGCGACATCGTCCTTTCTCCAACGGATAGCGCCTAACATTTCGGCTAATACTTCGGGCGTAATTTGTTGTTTAGCATCACTCCAAGCATTGTCTGGATCAATATGAGATTCAATGATTAAACCATCAAAATCTAAGTCGATCGCTTTTTGTGCGACCTCTTGTAAAATATCACGACGTCCACAAATATGTGAAGGATCGTTGATCATAGGAATTCCTGGGTAACGACGTTTCATTTCAATCGCCAAATGCCACATAGGGGCATTGCGATATTCAGTATTGCCATAAGAGCTAAACCCACGATGAATTAATCCTAAATCTTCAACCCCTGCTTTCGCAATACGCTCCATCCCACCAATCCATAATTCTAAATCTGGATTGATAGGATTTTTGATTAACACAGGAACTTTTACACCCTTTAATGCATCTGCAATTTCTTGCACGCTAAAAGGATTCACGGTAGTACGAGCCCCTACCCATAAAACATCCACATCAAAATGTAAAGCATCTTCCACCTGTTTAGCGGTAGCTACTTCTACTGCCACTGGCAAACCTGTTTCTTTTTTAGCTTGCTGCATCCAAGGCAAACCTTTGGTACCAATCCCTTCAAAACTTCCAGGACGAGTTCTAGGTTTCCAAATGCCTGCACGCATAATATCCACTTTACCAGTTGCGGCTAGTCGAATCGCAGTTTGCATCACTTGATCTTCAGTTTCTGCACTGCAGGGGCCTGATATAATCAAGGGTGATTTTTTGATCACTTCTTTAATGTCTTGTTTTTGTGCTGTTAAAGTTTCCATGTTAACCAATTTAAACGTTCTTACTATTTTTTAATTTGTCTATCCTTCGTTGCTGCTTCTTCTTGGACCACCACTATCTGCATCATTCATGCGTATGCGGCGACCTTTGTAGTTTTTACCATCCACTGAATGAATCATTTGCTTCGCAGCACCTGCTTCAATTTCTACCCAGCTATTCATATCGCGCATATCAATTTTGCCCAATACTTCTTTTCTTAAATCACTCATATCTAAAATGAATTGCAAAAAGCTTGCTTTGTAAAAACCATCCTTGGTTCCCAAATTCACAAACAAACGCGTGTACCCGGTAGCACCTCTTGCCGCACCACGACTAGATGATTCCCCACGAGCACCACGATCTCCGCGATCTCCTCCACGAGCAGCTGCTCCAAATTCTTGGCGGCCTCTGTCGCGATTACGATCTTGTTGTTGCATAGGCTCACGACGATTTTTGTCTGCAGCTCTAATATTTAAATCCTGTGCATTTTCATAATAACTTAAAAAACGATTAAACTCTAAAGCAGCCACACGTTTTAAAATTTCTTCCTTAGACATGTCAGCAAATTTTTCAGCTAACATGGGAACATAGGTTTCATAATCACCATGACTAACATCAGTTGACATTAATTTATCCATCACATGGAAAAATTGTTTACGACAAACATCTTTACCACTTGGAATATCCAATTTATGGAAAGTACATTTGTTCATATTTTCAATCTGACGTAAACGATATGACTCACGAGCGTGTACAATAGAAATACAAATTCCTTCACTTCCTGCACGACCAGTACGACCACTTCGGTGCGTATAAACTTCTACATCATCTGGTAATTCAAAGTTGATGACGTGTGTGATTCCTTTTACATCAATACCACGAGCAGCTACATCCGTTGCGATTAATAATTGCAAACTTTTGTCTCTAAACTGCCCCATCACTCTATCACGTTGTTGTTGTGTTAAATCACCATGGATCGCATCAATATCATATCCTTCACGTGTTAAACGTTGAGCCACTTCCTGCGCATCTGCTTTCGTACGTGTAAAAATGATGCCATAGATACCTGGATTAAAATCGATGATACGCTTTAAAGTCTCATAACGATGTTGCGCCGAGGTTAAATAATATTGATGATCAATACTTTTATTGGTGGCATTTACTTTTCCAATAGTCACTTCTACCGGCTCTTTCATGTAACGCTTGCTTACTTTTCTAATTTCTGCAGGCATTGTTGCACTAAACAACCAAATACTTTCTCTGTTAGGAGTATTCTTTAAAATAAATTCAATGTCATCTTGGAATCCCATATTTAACATTTCATCTGCCTCGTCCAATACTACGTATTCAATTTTTTCTAAGTTAATTGCTTTTCTTTCGATCAAATCAATTAAACGACCGGGAGTAGCAACGACTACTTGCACACCTCTTTTTAAATCTTTTATTTGCATGCTTATAGAAGTTCCACCATACACTGCCAATACTTGTAAACCTGAAATGTGTTTTTTAAACAAATTCATTTCATTTACAATTTGCATACATAATTCACGTGTAGGACAAACTACTAAGGCTTGAGGGAAACGATCTGCTGTTTTAATTAATTGTAATAATGGCAATCCAAAGGCAGCTGTTTTACCCGTTCCTGTTTGTGCCAATCCAATAAAATCTTTTGTTCCGCTAATTAAAACGGGGATTGATCTTTCTTGAATTTCTGTAGCATGTGTATATCCTAATTCTGTTACCGCTTTTACTAAAGAATCACTGATTCCTATTTCGGTAAATGTTTTTTTAGTTTTGACCGCTTCTATTAATTCATTGGTCTTATTCGTCTCTTCTGTTTTCTTCATTTTAAGTTTTTTAATTTTTACTAAAGAATTTTATTTTAAAATTCTTTTAATTTGATTCGCATTATGAATCAACTCCGACAAGTATTCAAAGTTTTCTTTTTCAAGACTGGCTTTAAATTTGCGTAATTGACTAATATGCTCATTCAGCACATCTAACACATTTTCCTTGTTTTGCATAAAGATGGGTACCCACATATCGGCATTGGACTTAGCCAAACGAACAGTACTCTCAAATCCTCCACTTGCTAACTCAAAAATAGCATCAGACTCTTTCTCCTTCTCTAGCACGGTATTTGCCAATGCAAAAGAAGTAATATGTGAAATATGGCTCACATAAGCCACATGAATGTCGTGCTGTTTGGCATTCATGTATAAAATATGCATCCCTAATTGTTGGTATAATTTTTCCACTAATTCTAATGCATCTTCGTCTATCTGTTCCTTGTTACAAATCACAGTGGCTTTTTCGGCAAAAGCATCTGATTGTGCTGCTGCAGGTCCACTAAATTCGGTACCCCACATAGGGTGTGTTGGAACAAATCTTCCTTTTTTTGATTGCGCATTGGCTATGTGAACAATGCTTTCTTTAGTAGAGCCTACATCAAAAACAACCTGCTTGTCTACCTGATTTAAAATCAATGGTAAAAGTTGTTCTGCAATATTGACTGGTGTTGCGATGGCAATAATATCTGATGCTGCAATGGCTTTGTCTAAATCCATTACTTCATCTATAATACCAAGTTCCAACGCTTTTTGCTGATGTTCCACATTAGGATCTACCCCAATGACGTTTTGCACAAACCCTTTCTTTTTTAAAGTAAGCGCAAGAGAACCTCCCATTAAACCCATTCCAATAATAGCTAAACGCATGATTGAATTCTTTTAATTGCTTCACTAAATTTTTCAATGGAACCACATAAGCTAACTCTGATGTATCCATTTCCAGCAGAACCAAAAATTCCACCGGGTGTAATAAATACATTGGCATCATACAATACCTTATCACTTAACGTGTATCCATCTTTGTATTGGGATGGTATTTTAGCCCAAACAAACATGCCTACTTGTTCCTTTGAGTATACACAATTAAGTACGTCTAGTAATTCAAATACTTTTTTACGACGAGCTTGATAAATTTTATTCACCGACTCGTACCAAGTTTGATCCAAGCTTAATGCTTTAGCGGCAGCTAACTGCACCGGCAAAAACATACCACTATCCATATTGGATTTAAACCTAAGTATTTCATTGATTCGCTCTTCTGCAGCAATTAACATTCCCACTCTCCATCCAGCCATATTTTGACTCTTACTTAGTGAGTTTAATTCAATTACTACTTCCTTTGCTCCTTCGATGGACAACAAACTCATAGGTGTTTCATTTAAAATGAAACTATAGGGGTTGTCATGGCAAATCAATATTTGATGCTTTTTAGCAAATGCTACTATTTTTTCAAATAATAGTTTACTGGGCATTTGTCCTGTTGGCATATGCGGATAATTTACCCACATCAACTTTACTTTTGATAAATCTGATTTTTCTAAATTTTCAAAATCGGGTGCCCAATGATTGTCGGCAGTCAACTCATAATATAACGGCGTTCCTCCCGCTAATTTAACTGCACTTGTGTACGTTGGATAACCAGGATTTGGAATTAAAACCTGATCCCCTTCGTTTAAATAGGTCATACATATATGCATGATCCCTTCCTTGCTTCCTAGTAACGGAAGTACTTCAGTAGCGGGCGCTATGGAGACCGCGTAATACTTTTGATACCATTCAGCGATGGCTTCTCTCAGTACCGGAGAGCCTTTATAAGATTGATAAGCATGCACATTGTCTTTGCTTGCTTCATTTTGTAATACTTGTATCACATCAGGATGGGGCGGTAAATCGGGGCTACCTATGCCCAGATTGATGATCTGCTTCCCTGCCTTATTGAGTTCATCAATTTCGCGCAGTTTGGAAGAAAAATAATACTCTCCAATCCCTTCAAGTCTATGTGATAATGTCATGTCCATGGTTACCCTTTTACAACTTTACCTTTTTTATACAAACCAAAAATTTTCAAACTATTGGTTAACACTTTTACTTCTTCTAATACTTTTTCAATATGTTTTAATTGTTCAAATTCTAAATCAGCATAAAAACCATATTTAAAATTACTTCCAGGAATAGGCATACTTTGCAATTTGCTTAAGTTCACATTCCCTTGCGCAATTTTGGCTAACACTTTTGATAAAATTCCTTTGGAGTGATCAGTTTGAAAATAGATGGAAGCTTTATTAGCTCCCTCTACTTTTAATACCGATTTACCCACTTGAGGAGACATCACTAAAAATCGTGTAATATTATTTTTAAGTGTATGAATATCGGGCGTCAACACATTTAAATCATATAACTGTGCAGCTAACTTACTTGCAATGGCAGCCACTTGTTTGCTTTTACGCTTTTGCACATGCTTTGCACTTAATGCAGTATCGTCGGTCTCTACTAATTTCCAATTATACTTTTCTAAATAATCTAAACATTGAAGAATCGCCATTGGATGACTATGCACTTCTTTGATATCTGCTAACTTCACTCCTGGATTCGTCAATAAATTTTGACTAATCGACAAGTATACTTCTCCTATTACTTGAAGTTTTGTTTTGTGAATTAAATTATAATTTGGAAGAATACTTCCCGCAATAGAATTTTCAATTGCCATCACAGCACCGTCAGAAAGTTTTTTATCTGCTCCAATTTTAACGACTTCTCTAAATGTGTCACAAGTAATCACTTCTACATTTTTTCCATAAAAATGCCTCGCTGCCACTTGGTGGAAACTTCCTTCGTATCCTTGTATTGTTACCTTTTGATTCATTCCCTTTCTTCCTAATTTTTTTATTTTTTTCTTTAACTATTTACATTGTTTTATCCCCGCTTTGGGTGGAATAAAAAAATCCCGACTTGTGGGCCGGGACTGTATGTTTAGTTAATTTCTTTATGCTTTTACAAATACAACCCGGCTACTTTGGTTAAAGTAGAAATAAAAGAAAAAGTAAAACCAGTTGCTATTTGCTTTCATCGTGCTACAAAGGTAATAAAAATAGGCTAAATGGCAAAATAGTTCACAGTTTATCCCCAAAAAGCTATCGAGTATTTGTTTCATGCTCCCCGCGGAGCGGGGACCAAAATTATTAGAGTTTTTATTTTGGCCCTTTATATTCTATAAAAAGGAAATATGAAAAGGTTCGAAGGGCCAGCCTTTCGGACCAGTCATTAGAGTTTTTATTTTGGCCTTTTATATTCTATAAAAAGGCCAAAATAAAAAAAGCCCCTCCGTAGAAACGGAGCGGCTTAACGATTGCTTGCCATATGAAACTTTTCCGATAACTGTTAGTTGGCAAGTAGGGGCTGAGTGAACAGCCCACCAACAGTCCAATTATTTTGATTAGTGCTTAGCAGCAGTATCAACTGTAGCAGCAGCAGCTGTATCAACTGTAGCTTTAGCAGCAGTATCAACTGTTGTAGCAGCTGTATCAGTTTTAGCTTCAGTAGAAGCACCACCACATGCAGTTAAAGCAGCGATAGCTAAGATTGCGAATACTTTTTTCATTTGATTGATTTTTTAAATGATTAATTTATACTCTTAATACAATAACAATAAAAAGGTAACCTTCCACCCTTCAAAAAAAATAAAAAAACCTTTTTTTGGGTTACTTTTGTCCAAAATACGTATCAATATCTTGAAAGCTGAATTAAATGAACAGGCCCTATTGAAGGGTTTAGCTCAAAATGACTCCCAGGTGGTGGAAGCCCTCTATAAGAGTCATTTTCCTGTCATTCAGCATTTTGTGGAGAATAATAATGGTTCTTTTGATGACGCGAGGGATATTTTTCAGGAAGCAATGATTGCTTTATATGAAAAAGTGCAATTGGACTCATTTGTACTAACCTGTCAAATTAAAACCTACTTATTTTCCATTTGCAAGCATTTGTGGTTAAAGCGTTTGCAACAAATGGGTAAATACAGCAACCCACTAAGCGCTGAAGAAGAGAGTGTATCGGTACAAGAGGATTTAGAGGTGATGGAAAAAAAAGATGCCGCTTTTGCGATAATGGATAGGGCCCTAAATAGTTTAGGAGAACCTTGTAAAAGTTTACTGGAAGGCTATTATTTGAACAAAAAAGGGATGCAGGAATTAGCGAATCAGTTTGGATATACCAATGCGGATAACGCAAAGAACCAAAAATATAAATGTTTGATGCGATTAAAGAAGCTATTCTTCACGCAATATAATATTGGAGATTAAAATAGACATAAAACAGAGATTGAATTAAATAAAAAGAACAGAAAAATAAAATGGAAGACATTCAATTATTAGAAGCGATCGAAAAATACTTGTCAGGCGAAATGTCTGCACAGGAGCGCTCTGATTTTGAAGCACTCCGTAAGAAAACTTCTGAAATTGATCAGATGGTGGTGGAACATACTTTGTTTTTACAACAGATTGAGTGGTACGCGCAAAGAAAAAATTTCAACCAACAATCTCAAAATACTTTTAACGAATTATTAGCTGAAGGGGAATGGACTGCAAACGATGAACAATCCACTCAATTCAAAATCATTCAGCTATGGTCGAAGTATAAAAAAGTGACAGCTATCGCCGCTTCAGTGGGTGGATTCATTGCTTTATTTACTTCCTTTTTAGTCATGTATTTATCTCCAAGTTTAAATGGCACTCAATTGATGCAATTAAGTAAGGCAGTAGAAGTGATTAAGAAAAATCAACAAGTACAAGGACATATCTTAAATGAGGTGAAAACCAAAATTCCAGAAAACGCAAAATTAATTAGCGGAGGTTCTGGATTTTTAATTGATACCAAAGGATTTATTATCACTAATGCACATGTATTAAAAGGGAATAGCGCCATTGTAATCAATAGCAAAGGACAGGAGTTGAAAGCAAATATTGTTTATGCAGACATGAACTCTGATATTGCTTTACTTGAAATTAAGGACGAAGATTTTAAACAACCTAAATCTATCCCTTATACTATTAGAAAAAAGATTTCAGATTTAGGAGAAGAAATATTCACCTTAGGCTATCCTCGTAATGACAATGATATAGTTTATAGCAAAGGATATTTGAGTGCCTTGACTGGATACAATGGAGATAGCGGTACTTATCAAATTCAGATTGGCGCTAACCCAGGAAACTCTGGTGCTCCAATATTCAACAACCAAGCAGAATTAATTGGAATCATCAGCACTCGTCAAAAGCAAACCGAAGGGGTTGCATTCGCAGTAAAAGCAAGTAAAATTATTGACGTGATGGAATCTTTAAAAGAAAAAGAAGCTACTAAAGATATGGTAATCAAATTACCAAAGTCCAGTGTAATAAGTAATTCAGCTCGTAAAGCTCAATTAGATCGTATTAAGGATTACATGTACAGTATTCGTTCATTTAATTAAGAACTTGCAGCTTTTAAATAAGGACAAGTTACTGCATTATCACTGCCACTTTCTCTGTGCAACTTTCTCTCTACTACTTTTTTACTACTACTTAATTAATATTACTTTATTAATATTACCAAAGCTTGTTAGGATAGACATTGTCATTCACCAATTGATCAATGCTAGCTTTAACACCAGGCGCATCTTCCTTATAAGTCACCCCAAACCATTTCGCATTAGTGGGTATCACTTTTACTTGACCTAATCCTAATTCTTTAAAACGACCTGCTACATAAGGAATATAAAATTCAGATTTTAATTCCTTTCCCTGCTTGATTAAGAAGGCTGAAAACTCGGATTCACATAAAGAAATAAAACCGGGAGCAAAACACATAAAATTCATGCTCACTCTAGTATCTTCTTGCAATGGAGATTCAACCCCCTCCTCTTCAAAAACAATTTGACCAGTGGTGTTACGATATATTTTGGTACGCTCATTAATTTGAGTCAAGAAATTATTTTCATTGATGGAACAAACCCCTCTACTCACAGTTCCATTGTCACTTAAAGTGTTAGATAATTCATAGCCTAGAATAGAATATGTTTTTTCATCGCACTCGTTAGTGAGAAAATGATAAGCTTGTTCAAATGCTTCTTTGCCATAATAATCGTCTGCATTAATCACAGCAAATGGCTCATTCACCACTCCTTTGGTACATAATAAGGCATGTGCAGTCCCCCAAGGTTTTACACGATCAATTGATATATCAAAACCTTCTGTGAACTTATCCAAGGATTGATATACATAGTCGGTTTTAATTTTACCTTCTAATTTTGGTTCAAAGCTTTCTTTAAAAGCAATAGCAAAATCTTCTCTTATAATAAATACGACTTTACCAAAGCCTGCTCTGATGGCATCGTAAATGGAATAATCCATGATGGTTTCTCCATGGGGACCAAAACCTTCGGTTTGTTTCATACTACCATATCGGCTGGCCATACCTGCTGCTAAAATGACTAAAGTGGGTGCACTCATGTTGTACTATTTTTTATTTGTATTTTCACCCAAGAGTAAAAAACAATTGGACAAAATTAGGCGATTTTTATTAAACATAAAAAGATTGAACCAAAACATTCCCATACAAAATATTAAAAGTTTTAGCACCCCACAAGTAAGTGCATCTGTATTAAGATTAGATACTTTACATACTATTATTAGTGGCAATAAATGGTATAAACTTAAATATTACATCAAAGAAGCTCAACAACAAGAGGCCTCCACACTTGCAAGCTTTGGCGGTCCTTATTCCAATCATTTAGTGGCTTTAGCATTTACCGCAAAACAGTATGG
>JBAXBS010000024.1:0-15730 GCA_037141925.1 Chitinophagaceae bacterium | reverse complement strand
GGATGACATTGCCAATCATGCGAGTTATTTTAATAAAAATTATCCCTTCAATTATTTTTCTAAGGATTATCAAATTGCAGGCAATGATTATTTTGCGGGCTGTATCATTTTTTCAAAGTATCCCATTCTACAAGCACAAAGAATTGCGTACACCAATCAGGAAGCGCTTATTTATGTAGATGTTTTAAAAGGAGATGATACAGTTCGTGTTTTTACAACGCATCTTGCTTCCTACCGATTTAAACCCAATGATTACGAAACTATTGACGAAACTGCCGAATCTAAATCTATTAATGTGAAAGGGAAAATGGCAGTCGTGAGAAAAATGAAACAAGCTTTTGTAGAGCGAGCAATCCAAGCGCAACTCGTACAATCTTATTTACAAAAAACTCCTTATCCATCCATCATGACAGGTGACTTTAATGATGTGCCAGGTTCATATACCTACAGCACTATCAAGGGAGATTGGGAGGATGCGTTTTTACAAAAGGGGTTAGGTATGGGTGCAACCTATTTAGGCATATCACCCACTTTGCGTATTGATTATATACTTACCAATAGTCATTGGAAAGTAAGGGCTTGGGAATCGGTGGATGAAAATTTAAGCGACCATCATATGATTCTTGCGGACCTGCAATTGATCAAGAATTAACCCCCTATTTTACTTAAAATAAAATATCTTTGAGGCAATAATTACTATGCCACTTCAATTTTATAATTCACTAACAAGACAAAAGGAAGTATTCGAGCCTTTAAATGCTCCTTATGTGGGTATGTATGTTTGTGGACCTACGGTAAGTGGTGAAAGTCATTTAGGACATGCGCGTCCCTTTATCACATTTGACGTGGTGTATCGATATTTGTTACACAAGGGATATAAAGTACGTTATGTTCGTAATATCACGGATGCAGGACATTTTGAAGAAGAAGGAAAAGCGGCCGAAGATAAAATTAGCACTAAAGCAGTCTTAGAAAAATTAGAACCCATGGAGCTAGTGCAAAAATATACGCACTTATACCATTGGGCGATGGAGCAATTTAATAATTTACCTCCCAGTATTGAACCAACTGCCACAGGACATATTGTAGAACAAATTGAAATGATTAAAACCATCATTGCTGACGGATATGGTTATGAAGCAAATGGTTCGGTATATTTTGATGTAGTGAAATACAATGATGATTATTCTAAAAAAAATCAACCTTACGGAATTTTAAGCGGAAGAAATTTAGAAGATCAATTAGATACCACTCGTGAGTTAGACAATCAAGAGGAGAAAAAAAATAAAGTAGATTTTGCTTTATGGAAGAATGCGCCAGCAGAACATATTATGCGTTGGCAAAGCCCGTGGGGAGAAGGTTTCCCGGGATGGCATATTGAATGTTCTGCCATGGCTACCAAATATTTAGGCAAACGATTTGATATACATGGCGGTGGAATGGACTTACAATTTCCGCATCATGAATGTGAGATTGCACAAAGCACCGTTTGCAATCATGAAATTCCTGCACGTTATTGGCTACATAATAATATGATTACGATTAATGGTCGTAAGATGGGGAAAAGTTATAACAACGTGATTAAGCTAAGTGAATTATTTGATGGTTCACATCCTATCTTAACGCAAGCATATGCGCCCATGACGGTGCGCTTCTTTATTTTACAAAGTCAATATCGCGGCACTTTAGATTTTAGCAATGAAGCTTTACAAGCCTCTGAAAAAGCATTACGTCGTTTGATGGAAGCCTATGAATGGTTTAAGGCGCAAAGCTTTACTGCAGGAGCTGTAGCAAGCGATGCAACATTAGATGCGCAGTTAAATACCTGGGTAGCGGAATTAGAAACTTTTATGGATGATGATATGAATACCGCGAAAGTGGTAGCAAATTTATTTGAAATCATTCCTTCAATTAATTCTTTAAAGGACAAGCATATTGCAGCCGATGCTGTATCGGGCACCACTTGGTTACATGTGCAACAACAACTCACTTTATTTATTGAAAATATCTTAGGATTAAAAATAGATACGGGCGCCAATCATCAGCAACTTACTGGTGTGATTGAATTATTGATTGAAATTCGCAAGGATGCAAAGTCTCGTAAGGATTTTGCGACTAGTGATAAAATAAGAAATCAATTAGCAGATATGGGTATCCAACTCAAGGATGAGAAAGATGGTAGTATGTCCTATACGACTTAGTGATCGCAATCATCAGCATGTGCATGATTATGCATGCGACAGCTGTTATGGTTATGAATGTGTGCGATGATGATAAAAAAAGCGGCGGGGAATAAAAGAATAATTTCAATCTCTCTAAAAATCATTCTGCTGAGCATTAATGTAATTCCAAGGCTAAATAAAATAATAGGCTTAAAAGAATGATGATGCTTTTTATAACCATGATATAAGGAATATGCGCCAATACCAAAGGAAAGGATAATCATTCCTAATTCAAATTGAGCATTATGCAAAATATTAATCCCCAATAAAGGAAGACTACTAAAAAAAAGAGGCAGTAAAGCACAATGAATAGCACAAGCTAATGAAGTGCCCACTCCTATTGCATCCCAATTCCAATTTTTAAACATATTGCAAAGATAACCGAATGCAGGGTTCCTCTAAAATAATATTACCTTTACAGTAGAAAAAGCGCATTATTATGTCTAAAAAAACCGGATTTTATCTTTTGTTTTTCACTGTTTTATTAGTTGGTTTTTTTTATTTTGTATTTAAGGGGACCGACAATTGGAAGGTAAAAATGCCTATTTTAAGTTATGTTCAACCTTTTCAATTTAAAAATCAGGACGGTCATACTTTTACAGATAAGGACATGTTGCATAAAATCACGGTAGTAGAATATTTCTTCACCACCTGTAAAGGCATATGCCCTAAGTTGAATACCAATATGAAGGATATTTATGAAGTATATCAAAACGAACCCGATTTTCAAATCGTATCACATACTTGTAACCCAGGTACAGACTCAGTTCCCGTATTAAGACATTATGCAGACTCCTTACAAGTGAATACCCAAAAATGGATTTTTGTAACGGGACCCAAGGATAGTTTATATCAAATGGCAAGAGGATCTTATTTATTGGATGATCCTAAAAACAACGTTGAAAAAATTGAAGATCAATTTATACACACGCAATTTTTTGCTTTAGTAGATCGAGAAGGTAAAATTAGAGGTAAAATATATGATGGATTAAAAAGCCTAGAAGTAGAACAGCTTAAACAAGACATCTCTAAATTATTAAAAGATAAATAAGGCTATGATATTAGTGACAGGCGCCAGCGGCTTAGTAGGAATGCATTTAGTAAAGTCATTATTGGCTAAAGGAAAAAATATAGTGGCCCTGTATCGTCAACAAATTCCGGTTTTTGAAGGAGCGCAACAAGTAAAATGGGTACAAGGAGATATTTTAGAGGTGGTTTCTTTAGCGCAAGCAATGGAGGGAGTACAACAAGTTTATCATTGTGCTGCGATGGTATCCTTTGCACCCAAGGATCGTGAAAAAATGTTACAAGCCAATCGCGAAGGCACGGCGAATGTGGTGAATGCTTGTATCGAACATGCAATTCAAAAATTAGTATATGTAAGTTCGGTGGCAGCATTAGGTCGCATAAGAGAAGATGGACCTGTAGATGAAACAGCTAATTGGACACCCGAATCGAGTAATAGCGTGTATGGCCAATCTAAATTTTTAGCCGAAATGGAAGTGTGGCGCGGGATGGCTGAAGGATTAAATGTGGCCATTGTGAATCCGGTGATCATTTTAGGAGCAGGAGATTGGAACAAAGGATCTTCTGAAATTTTTAAATCGGCGTATCATTCATTTCCATGGTACACTACGGGTGTGAGTGGTTTTGTAGATGTGATGGACGTAATAGATGCCATGCAATTATTAATGGAGAGTCCTATTCAAGGAGAGCGATATATTATTAGTGGAGACAATGTAAAATATCAAGAAGTGTTTTCATTAATTGCTGCTCGTTTTAATAAACGCCCACCTTACAGAAGAGTCACTCCTTTTTTAGCAGCGATTGTATGGAGACTAGAAGCAGTGAAGGGTTGGTTGACAGGCAAGTCACCTTTATTAACGCAAGAGACAGCAGCTACAGCACAAGCGGTGGTTCACTTTGACAATCGTAAATTTTTAAATGCTTTCCCTGATTTTAAATATCGAAACGTACCTGATAGTATTCAACGCATTTGTGGAGAGTTGAAGGCATTGCATCAGTTGCCATCATAACATTATGATGTCATTACTTTTTTCCAAAGCTCTGGGATACGACGTATCCAAACGTATTGTCTCTTCACAATAGAAGCTTCTTCCGCAGGGAATCCCATATATACTTTATTGGCTTCTAAGGAACCGGTCACACCCGAATGACCCAATACCGTCACATTTTCTCCAATAGTAATCGTCTTAGTGACGCCCACTTGACCCCAAAGAGTTACCCCTTGTTTAATTTTTACCCCGCCGGCAATGGCTACCCCAGCAGCAAAGAGGCAGTTAGGTTCAATTTGGGTGTCATGTCCCACATGTATCATATTATCTAGCTTACAACCACGCCCTATGATAGTGTCTCCGCTCACCCCACGGTCAATGGTACAGCCTGCTCCAATCTCTACTTTATCCTCTACTATCACGCGACCACAGCTAAGCAGCTTTTTATACCAATCCTGACGGTTCTTTTTAGTGTTATAATAAAAAGCATCACTTCCAATAACGGTATTCGCTTGAATAATGACTTCATCTCCAATAATCGTATCGGCTAAGATGGAAACATTAGGATGTATGATACAATTTTTACCCATTTTTACATTAGGACCTATGAATGTATTTGGCATAATAATCGTTCCTTCTCCAATCACTGCATCTTCACTAATGGATTTTGTAGTAGCAACAATAGGTTTAAAATGTTGTACAATTTTTAAATAGGCTTCAAAAGGATCCTCGCAATATAATAAAGCTTTGCCTTCGGGAATAGTGACTGTTTTATCATTGATGATGATACAACATGCATCGCTGTTTAAACAAGTATTGTAATATTTAGGATGATCTACAAATACAATATCACCCTTTTCAACTTGATGAATTTCGTTCACTCCAGTAATTTCTAACTGTTGATTACCTATGATTTCGGTATTCGTTAAAGTAGATAACCATTGTACCGAAACGGGTGTATTTAGCTTCATAAGTGTGTTTTTGGCCTAAATCAAAGGTAATGACCCTTTTTTGTAAAAAATTTTTTTTCTGCATTTATTGGATAAAATCTTGCAAGATTTTTATACTTCATCATGCTTTCATTTTATACATCAAGATCCAACAACATAAAATGACATGTTATGAAACCCATTGTTCATCGCTGTTTCAGCGATTATGAAAAAAATAATTACTTGTATAAATTATTTTTGAAATGGTATATTCATAACTATTTTATAATTTTTTAATAGCCCATAAAAGCCCAATTGTGGATAACCGCAATAAATTTGTTTAAAATTTTTTTTGAATTCGAATAAAGTATAATTAATATTGTGAAGGGAATTCAATTCCCGTACTTACTAACCCATCCATATACGAGGTCCTCCAGAGCAAATCAGGGGGACTTTGTTTTTTTAGGAACACTACGTTTTATCTTATTCTTCATGCATTACTTTTTAATATACAAACCTTATCAAGTACTTTCTCAGTTCACTACTACGGATGAAAAATTATGTCTTAAAGATATTTTAAGTGTCCCTAAAGATGTGTATCCGGTAGGAAGATTAGATTATGATAGTGAAGGTTTATTGTTATTAACTAATGATAAAACCATCAATCATGCATTATTACATCCATCATTTGAACATGCAAGAACTTATTGGGTGCAAGTAGATGGACAAATTTCACAAGAAGCCATACAACAATTAATAAAAGGGGTTACTATTTCGGTAGATGGAAAGTCCTATCTCACTAAAAAATCTATGGTACATGAATTGCCTCAGGATATACAGGTGCCTGATCGCAATCCTCCTATCCGATTTCGTAAAAACATCCCTACTAGTTGGGTCGCTATCCAATTAACTGAGGGCAAAAATAGACAGGTTCGAAAAATGTTCGCTAGCGTGGGTTTTCCGGTACTTCGACTCATCAGGGCCCAGTTGGGGGAATTCACTATTGCTCAAATGCAGCCTGCAGATTGTGTCACTTTAACCTTGGATCAGGTCCAAAAAGGCATTCTTCGTTAATTGACTGCTAAGTTTTACTTTTGCACTTACTATTATAATATAAACATCAATGAGTCAGCACCTTTCAGAACAGGAAATTATTAGAAGAGAGAAATTACAATTATTAGAAGCTGCCGGAATTAATCCGTATCCAGCTCCTTTATATCCGGTTACCCACTATTCTCAGGACATCAAAAAAAACTATAGCGAGGAAAACAAGGATCAATTTGCTGCAGTATGTGTAGCAGGTCGTATTATGAGTGTGAATGATAAGGGTAAAGTGATGTTTGTAAAAGTGCAAGATGATCAAGGCATATTTCAATTATATATTAAGAGAGATGAAATTTGTCCAGGCGACGATAAAACTTATTGGGACGTCATTACTAAAAACGGAATGGACCTAGGGGATATTATTGGTGCAACTGGATATGTATTTATTACTAAAACAGGGGAAACCTCTTTACATGCCAATACGGTTACTTTATTAGCTAAATCATTAAAGCCACTTCCTGTGGTGAAGCGTGATGAAGAAGGACATGTATTTGATGCGGTAACCGATCCTGAATTTAGATATCGTCAACGTTATGCCGATTTAATTATTAATCCGGATGTGAAAGATACTTTTGTAAAACGTACTGCATTGATGACGACCATTAGAGAATTTTTAAATTCAAGAGGTGCGTTAGAAGTAGATACGCCTGTATTACAAACCATACCAGGTGGGGCTGCAGCAAGACCTTTCATTACACATCATAATGCATTAGATGTCCCTTTTTATTTACGTATTGCAAATGAATTGTATTTAAAGCGTTTGATCGTAGGTGGTTTTGAGTGGGTGTATGAGTTTAGCCGTAACTTCCGTAATGAAGGAATGGATCGTACTCATAACCCGGAATTTACGGTGTTAGAATGGTACACTGCCTACAAGGATTATTTTTGGATGATGGAAATCACAGAGCAGTTGTTTGAAAAAATTGCAATGACTTTACATGGAACAACCGAAGTTAAAGTGGGAGATACGACGCTTAATTTTAAAGCACCTTATCGCAGAATAAGTATCATGGAAGCGATCCAAGAAAATACAGGCATAGATATTAGTGGAATGGATGAAGCCGGCTTAAGAGATGTTTGTAAGCAATTAAATATAGCAGTACCTCCTACTATTGGAAAAGGAAAGTTGATAGATGAAATTTTTGGTGCCACTAGTGAATCAAAATATATCCAACCTACTTTTATCATTGATTATCCAGTGGAAATGAGTCCGCTTACCAAAAAGCATCGTAGCAAGGAAGGTTTAGTAGAACGTTTTGAGCTGATGGTTAATGGCAAGGAATTAGCAAACGCCTATACCGAATTAAATGATCCTATTGATCAACGTAAACGTTTTGAAGATCAATTGGCCTTAATGGAAAGAGGCGACGATGAAGCCATGTTTATTGATCATGACTTTTTAAGAGCATTAGAATATGGCATGCCACCTACTTCAGGTATTGGTATAGGAATAGATAGATTATGTATGATGATGTTAAATCAACCCTCTATACAAGACGTATTATTCTTCCCACAAATGAGACCCGAAAACAACGAGTAATCGCTCCTTATTTCGACTAAGAAAAACTATTTGTTTATTGATCGCGATAATTTAAAGCAGGTTTACGATCCCCTAAAATTGCTTTATAGTTATAGTCGCCCTTTGCTTTCTTAAATTCTTCGGTAGCAGTAGCAATGATAGATGGCTTTAACATAAAGTCAATGGCAGTAAGGGCCATTGTTTTACTCGCCACCAACATTCCTTTAGTGCCTATCTCTGTACCTCCAGCAGCCACTGCTTGCCAGCTATGTGCGGGAGTTCCCGGAACCCAAGTAGCAACTCGCAATCCCACAGTAGGCTTTGCATAGCTTACATCGCCCACATCGGTAGAACCTTGATTGCCTTCAGATTGATAAGATAAAGGTTTAATCGTATTTGCAGATTCGATAGGAGGTGCTTTCGTAAAAAAAGTAGGTTGTAATTTTTCAGCAAATGCAATTTCTTCTTTGGTATAAGTAATGCCACCCACTTTTTCTAAGTTAGATTGCATCACTTCATTCAAAGTTTTATTAATCAGTAAATCATGCGTTCCGCCAATGATTTCATATTGAAATTTTGTGCCTGTACCTAAAGCAGCACCTTCGGCAGCTTTTACGACTCTATCAAAAATATCAACTACATCTCCGCGTTTTGGATGACGAACATAATAATATACTTCAGCAAAATCAGGAACCACATTAGGTGCTTTACCTCCATTGGTAATGATATAATGAATACGAGTTTCTTGTGGAATGTGTTCGCGCATCATGTTCACCATATGATCCATGGCTTCCACTGCATCTAAAGCAGAACGTCCTTGTTCGGGCGCTGCAGAAGCGTGTGCCGAAATTCCATAAAATCTAAACTTAGCCGATTTATTGGCTAAAGCACTCGTAGTTGTGACTCCATTCACATCATCAGGATGCCAATGTATCACTGCATCTACATTATTAAATAAACCTGCACGTACCATATATACTTTACCGCTTCCACCTTCTTCTGCAGGACATCCAAATACTTTAATAGTTCCAGTTAATTTTTTTTCTTCAATTAATTTTTTAATTGCAATCCCTGCAGACACACTTGCTGTTCCAAATAAATGATGACCGCAACCATGTCCTGCATTTTTTCCGTCAATACTTTTTTTAGTAGGATTCGCTTCTTGTGATAAACCTGGTAAGGCATCAAATTCGGCTAAAATCCCAATCACCGGAGAGCCGCTACCATAAGTGGCTACAAAAGCGGTAGGAATATCTGCAACACCTGTTTCCACGGTAAAGCCTGCCGCTTTTAAATTTTGAACATGAAGCGCCGAGCTCTTTGTTTCTTTATAACCTACTTCGGCAAAATCCCATATTTGCAAAGCCGTTTTTTTATCTGCTTCATAAGTTCCATTGATGCTATTTAATGCAGCAGCTTTAGCAGCATTAATTTGCGCTTCAATAGGATCTACCTTCACTTTTTTTTGAGCTTGAACCAACAAACAAGCCATCATTCCACTTAATACAAGTAATTTTTTCATAGGGAGTTATTAAAAATGTATAATCTTATAAAAATAAATCATAAAATAATTGAGCACCAGGAACCACCGAATAATGTGCTAAATCGGTGATGCCTTCTTTCGCCAATACTTCTTCATCAATAAAAGTTTGTCCAGTATAGGCTAATTTTTCTTTACTTAAAATAAAGTAAGCAGCATCCGCAATGATGTCTGGCGTGCGACTCATATTAGCCAGCATTTGTCCGCCCAATAAATTACGCACTGCAGCGGTATCAATGGTTGTGCGCGGCCACAGTGAGTTACAAGCAATACCATCTTCTTTAAATTCTTCGGCCCAACCCAACGTCATCATGCTCATATCGTATTTAGTAATCGTATAGGCAACATGAGGTCCCAACCATTTGGGTGCTAAATTAATGGGAGGAGATAAAGTTAAAATATGTGCATGCGCAGATTTTTTTAAATAAGGAAGCGCATGTTGTACTACTAAAAAAGTGCCACGTACATTAATGCTATGCATTAAATCAAAACGTTTACTAGGTGTACTAGATGTATCTGTTAATTGAATGGCACTGGCATTGTTAATGACAATATCAATCCCTCCAAAACGGTCTACTGTTTTTTGAATCGCGTTGGCAATTTGTGCTTCATCTCTAATATCAACTTGCACCGCTAAAGCTTTCACACCTAATGCTTCCACTTCTGCTGCTGCCGAAAATATAGTGCCCCCTAATCGCGGATCTTCTTCTACCGACTTGGCTGCAATAACTATGTTAGCCCCTGCACCTGCTAGCTTTAAAGCCATTGCTTTTCCAATCCCTCTGCTACCTCCCGTAATAAAAACGGTTTTTCCTTGTAATGACATGGCCTGTTTATTTAAGAATGAATGCACTAATTATTTTTTCGGTTTCAGCACATGCAGTTTCTAAATGATCATTTTTAATGATGGCATTAAATTCATGGCTAAAACTAATTTCGTAAGCGGCTTTATCTAAACGCATTTGCATGCTTTCGGGTGTTTCGGTTTGACGTTTTTGTAAACGTTCTTTTAAAGCTTCCATGGAAGGTGGTTGAATAAAAATAGACAAACATTTTTCGCCTAATTGTTTTTGTACTTTAATCGCGCCTTTTACATCGATATCTAACAAAGGAATTTTTCCTTGATTCCAAATACGATCTATTTCTGATTTTAAAGTGCCATAATAAAGGCCCTCATATACCATTTCATATTCTAAAAAAGCATCCTGATAAATATATCCTTCAAAAGTAGATTTGGATATAAAATGATAGGCTACCCCATCTTGCTCGGCACCTCTAGGAGCGCGCGTGGTAGCGGATATAGAGAAAGCAAATTGTGGAAATTGTTGTAATAAATAGTTGCTAATAGAAGTTTTGCCCGCACCAGAAGGCGCAGTGAGAATAATTACTTTTTGAAAGGTAGCGGACATCCTATAAAGGTTTTTGGAACAACAATTTCAACAGGACTAAAATTACATAAATACCGCCTAAATAAATAAATTATCTGACCCGCTGATAACTCTAATTATACCGTATATTTAAGTATAAAATTTATCAATTAAATAATTGTATTATGCAAAAACAACTATTTACCATTTTGTTGGTCGCAGCTAGCTTTATGGGAATCGCACAGCGTCCTACAGAAGTAAGTGCACCAGCACCTAAGTCGACCGAAAAAGATCCTAATGGTGATTTTAAGCGCGAACTTAATTTGAGTCAAAAGACAGAAAATAAAGGAGAGGTGACTATCAAAGGACAAAAAGTACCTTATAAAGTAACGGCCACCACGCAACCTGTTTGGGATGAGGATGGTAAAGCGATAGCTGCTTTATTTTATGTGTATTATGAGCGTACCGATGTCACTAATAAGGAAACAAGACCTTTAGTGATTTCATTTAATGGAGGTCCAGGTACTGCAAGTGTTTGGATGCATATTGGATATACAGGTCCAAAGCGTTTAAAAATTGACGATGAAGGATATCCTATTCAACCTTATGGATTTGAAGACAATCCACAATCCTTGTTGGACGTAGCCGATATCGTTTACATTGATCCAGTGAATACCGGTTTTTCTCGTATCGTAGATAAATCAGTTCCTACTTCTAAATTTTTTGGCGTGAATGCTGATATTAAATATTTAGCAGATTGGATTAATGCATTTGTGTCGCGTCAAAAAAGATGGGCTTCTCCTAAATTTTTAATTGGAGAAAGTTATGGCACCACACGTGTATCTGGATTATCATTAGAATTACAAAACAGACATTGGATGTTTTTAAATGGTGTGATTTTAGTATCTCCTACCGATTTAGGAATTGATCGTGATGCAGTGTCAGACGCTGCTTTACGCATTCCTTACATGGCTGCTACTGCATGGCATCATAAAAAATTAGCACCCGAATATTTAGCAAAGGATTTACCTGCGTATTTACCCGAAGTAGAATCTTTCACTGTCAATGAATTGTTGCCAGCGATGGCGCAAGGCGGTGCTTTGTCTGCAGAGAAGCGCAAGGAAATGGTGAAGAAAGTATCTAAGTATATTGGATTGAGTGAAACCGTAGTGGCACAACAATCTTTAAATATTCCGTATGATTATTTTTGGAAAGAATTATTACGTGATCAAGGAAAAACAGTAGGACGTTTAGATTCAAGATATATTGGTATTGATAAAATTAATGCTGGACAAAAACCAGATTATAATTCAGAGTTAGTATCCTGGGAACATTCTTTCACACCCGCCATCAATATGTATTTGCGCGATGAGTTAGGATATAAAACCGATTTAAATTATTATATTTTTGGACCTACTAATCCTTGGGATCAATCTAATAATAAAACAGGGGACAACTTACGTCAAGCCATGATGGAAAATCCTTACTTGCATTTATTAGTACAGTCTGGATATTATGATGGAGCATGTGATTATTTCAATGCGAAATATAATATGTGGCAAATGGATCCTGCAGGAAAAATTCAAGATCGTATGTTTTGGGAAGGTTATAAAAGTGGACACATGATGTATTTGCGCAAAGAAGATTTAGCAACTTCTAATGAACACTTAAGATCGTTCCTTAAAAAGAGTGTTCCACCTCCAGGCACACCCGCTATATTTAAATAAGAGTTTTTAAAAAATAAGGCATACAAGACACAAATCGGTCCCGTCTCGAAAATAGAGTTGGGACCGTTTTGTTTTATAAGTACTTCATAATCAATCTATAAAAATAATATGTTATAACTTAATAATGTTATAACTTTATCAAAATTCAATCTATGGAAGATAGGCCACTATATACTGCAAGGGTGCGTAAAATTGGAAACTCCCAAGGCGTATTATTAAGCAAGGAAGTATTGCAAAAACTAAAAATTGTGCAAGGTCAAGAAATTGAATTTATTGTAAAGGAGGATCAGACCATTTTATTAAAACCAGTTACCCCCCCAACAAAACCACTAAAAAATAAATTAAATCTTTCCTTATCTACTTGGGACCATCAATTTGCAAACGCAATAAAAAATAATGATACCCCTGAGAAAGATATTTTTGAAGGAATGAACAATCAATTTGATGACAATGAGTGGTAATCATTTTAATCAATTTGATGTTTGGGAAATTGATTTGAATCCTACTAAAGGAAGTGAAGTAAAAAAATCAAGGCCTTGTGTGATTGTATCACCCAATGCAATGAATCAACATTTGAATACAGTGATTGTTGCACCCTTGTCACATACCCAAAAAAATTATCCATCCAGAATACCATCTTTTTTTAAAAATGATGCTGGAGAAATTATGTTGGATCAAATAAGATGTGTAGATAAAATAAGATTGCATGAAAAGTTGGGAAGCATTGATGCGACCAATTCTAAAGACATTCTCAAAGTATTAAGAACTATGTTCTCTTAATATCTTTTCTTAAAGTTTCTATTATTATTATTGTTGCGACCGCCGCCACCACCACCAGGACCACTTGGACCACGGCGATTGTTGTTATTGTTGTTGCGGTTATTCTGCCAACGACCACCAGCAGGACGATAATCATCACGTTCAAAGTTTTGATTACGATGCTTAATATAAGGTGTGTTGCTAAATTCTAATTCTCCACCAGTGATTGAATTTAATTCATTACGAATGGCATCATCTTGCACTAATTCTTTATGCCAATTACTATAAGCTAGTTTCATGTAATGCGCAATCGCGTGTGCAAAGCCGGCTTTCTTTTCTTCATCTTTTTCCGCCATAGCTTTATCAATCACCAATTCTAAATTCTTACCTAAATGCGCATATCTAATTTTACGTTTAGGATAAGGCAAAGGATCCGGCTTTTGCTTATAGGTTTCTTTCGTTGGAATGGGATAGGGGCTATCTACCTCCAATTTAAAATTGCTCATAAAAAACAGGTGATCCCATAATTTATGTTTGTAATCCTCAATATTTTTAAGTTGGGGGTTTAAAAAGCCCATAAGTTCAATCACTACTTGAGCTTGCTCCTGCCTTTTGGCAGGATCCTCAATAGTCATTAGATGGTCCACCATTCTTTGAACGTGACGCCCATACTCCCTCATCCCCATGATGCTTCTTGCTGTATTGTATTCCATGTAATTATGTACTCCTCGAGTAACAAATGTAAGGATTTATTTTATCTTCGTAGTATGGAGCAATTGTTACAACAAATTGAGGCAATCAAAAAGGAAATCGCCGAAGCGACGGCCACAGGCCAAGCCGAGGTAGAGCAATACCGAATTAAATACTTGGGAACCAAAGGTTTGGTAAAACAAATCATGGGGGAGATGAAAAATGTCCCCAATGACCAAAAAAAGGAATTTGGCCAAATATTGAATGCTTTCAAGTTAGTGGCAGAGGAAAAATTGGAACAATTGCAAGCAGCTTTGGGAGATAGTGCCGAAGTAGATGATTCAAAAGATTACACTTTACCAGGCGATACGGTAACCGTGGGAACCAGACACCCTTTAAATTTAGTACGCAATCAAATGGTATCTATATTTAAACGTTTGGGATTTGCGGTAGCAGAAGGTCCGGAGGTAGAAGATGATTGGCACAACTTTGGTGCGATGAATTTACCTGCTGATCATCCAGCGCGAGATATGCAAGATACTTTCTACGTGCAAGAGCCCAATGAAGAAGGAGCAGCATGGTTATTAAGAACACATACAAGTAGCGTGCAAGCACGTGTGATGGAAACACAAAAGCCACCTATTAGAGTGATTTGTCCAGGAAGAGTATATAGAAACGAAACCATATCTGCGCGCGCGCATTGTTTTTTTCATCAAGTAGAAGGATTGTATATAGATGAAAATGTAAGCTTCGCTGATTTAAAACAGACCCTCTATTTTTTCGTACAAGAAATGTTTGGTAAGGAGGTCAAAGTAAGATTCCGTCCAAGTTATTTTCCATTTACCGAGCCCAGTGCCGAAATGGATATTAGCTGTCAAATATGCAGTGGCAAAGGATGTAACATATGTAAGCACACAGGATGGGTAGAAATTTTAGGAAGCGGAATGGTACATCCTAATGTGTTAAAAAACTTTGGAATAGATACCGAAAAATATACCGGCTTTGCATTTGGAATGGGTGTAGAACGTATTGCACAATTAAAATATCAGGTAAACGATTTACGTTTATACTCACAAAACGACTTACGCTTTTTGCAACAGTTCAAGAGCGTTTGATAAATTATGTTACACAACACTAAGGGGATCATTTTACGCGTTACAAAATATGGCGATACCAGTGTAATCATATCAGCGTACACCGAACTATTTGGTTTACAACAATACATGGTAAAGGGCGTGAGAACGACCAGCAAAAAAGGAGCAAGCAAGGGTGTGTTTTATCAACCCGGCGCCATATTACAAATGGAAGTATATCACGCACCCATGAAGTCACTTCAAATGCTTAAGGAGTCCAACTGGGATTATGTGTATCAAACAGTATATTCAGATGTATTACGAAACGCAGTGGCCTTATACATTGTAGAGGTATTGCAACAAACTTTACAACCCGAACCACATCCCGAATTATTTTATTTAATAGAAGATACTTTAAAGCAATTAGATAAAGGAGGTCCTGGATTAGTGAGCAACTTACCTATCTATTTTTTAATTCACTTAAGTCAAACCTTAGGTTTTGGATTGCAAGGAAAATATAGTTCCGAAACTCCCTTATTAGATATTAAAGAAGGAGAATTTGTAGCGAAGCCACCAGCGCACCCTTATTTTTTAGAGGCACAAACCGCGCAAGTAGCATCTACTTTTTTGCAAGTACAATTTTATAATGATTTAGAAACCATATCGCTTAGTGGTGCACAACGAAAAAAAATCCTAGAACTATTTCAGTTATCACTTAGTTGGCATTATAAAAAATTTAGTGAAATCAAATCCCTTCCTATTTTACAATCCATATTGCATTAGGT
>JBAXBS010000023.1:0-15918 GCA_037141925.1 Chitinophagaceae bacterium | reverse complement strand
CTCTAATGATTTTAATGACCCACCCCATAAACGGGTGGGTCATTCGTATAAAGTAGGTTTTCTAACTAAAGTTAAAACCCACTTTAAACGACTCTAATGATTTTAATGACCCACCCCATAAACGGCTGGGTCATTGGTTTATCCTACCTATGCCTTTCTTTGAAAAATCCCATCCCATCTTTTATTTTTCATTCAATATATTTTGTAAATTCAACCTTTAAATCAACTGTCTAAACGATTGTATTATGTCTGATTTTCAAGTAAAAGTCGCGCCCAAAAAGTATGATGCTGTAGTGGTAGGATCTGGTGCGGGTGGAGGTATGGCTGCTTATGTATTAGCTAAAGCAGGACTAAAAGTTTGTTTATTGGAAGCAGGTCCTGATTATGATCCAGCAAAAAATTCTGCACAATTAAAAAATCCTTGGGATTCACCACGTCGTGGAGCGAGTTCCAAATTTCGTCCATTTGGAGAATTTGATGGATGTTATTGGGGTTGGGAAATTGATGGCGAACCTTATACACAAGAAAAAGGAAGTGATAAATGGGAATGGTGGAGAGCGAGAATGGTAGGAGGTCGTACGAACCATTGGGGTCGTATTTCATTGCGTTTTGGACCACGTGATTTTAAAAGAAGAAGTTTAGATGGTTTAGGAGATGATTGGCCCATTGGATATGAGGACATTAAACCTTACTATGATAAAATTGATCGTTTAATTGGTGTATATGGATCAAATGAAGGATTGGAAAATGATCCGGATGGAATTTTTCTTCCACCGCCTAAACCTCGTCTGCATGAATTGATGTTTAAAAAAGCAGCCACTGGAATTAACATTCCGGTGATCCCCTCTCGTTTATCTATTTTGACTAAAAAAATAAATGACGAACGCGGTGCTTGTTTTTATTGTGGTCAATGTAATCGTTCTTGTAAGGTATATGGCGACTTTTCTTCTTCCTCTGTTTTAGTTCGTCCTGCTGTGTTAACAGGTAATGTAGATTTAATTACAGGAGCCATGGCGCGCGAAGTATTAACAGATCGCGAAGGAAAAGCAACGGGTATTTCTTATGTCAATAAAATGGACAAACAAGAGTATCAAGTGCATGCGAAAGTGGTGATATTAGGGGCGAGTACTTGTGAAACGGCACGTTTATTACTGAATTCAAAATCGGATAAACATCCTAATGGCTTAGCGAATAGTTCGGGTGTGGTAGGGCACTATTTACACGATTCTACAGGAGCAGCGATGGGTGGTGTCATTCCAGAATTATTTGGTCGTAAGCGATATAATGAAGATGGGGTGGGCGGTATGCACGTATACACACCTTGGTGGTTAGATAACAAAAAATTAGATTTTCCTCGCGGGTATCATATTGAATATTGGGGTGGTATGAGCCAACCTAGTTACGGATTTGGCATGGGTATGCAAGGATTGAATGGAAAATTCCAAGTGAATGGACAAACCAAAGAAGCGGGAGGATACGGTTCTTCATTAAAAGAAGATGTTCGATTCTTTTATGGAGCAAATGTTGGTATGGGGGGAAGAGGAGAAGCGGTTCCTCGTTATGAAAACCATTGTAAAATTGACAATGAAGTAGTTGATAAGTATGGTATTCCAGTGTTGAAGTTTAATGTGAAGCAGTCTGAATACGAGATCAAACAAGCGAAGCACATGAAAGAAACTTTCAGAGAAATCATGCATGAAATGGGTGCTGTGATTACTTGGGGAGATAGTGATGATGCAACGAATAATTATGGTTTATCTAATCCAGGTAATATCATTCATGAAGCAGGTACCGTTCGTATGGGTAGTGATAAAAAAACATCGCCGCTCAATGCATGGGGGCAAGCATTTGATTGTAAAAATTTATTCTGTGTAGATGGATCGGTATTCACCTCTCAGGCAGATAAAAATATTACATGGACCATATTAGCTTTGTCAATGCGTACTTCAGAGTATGTGTTGGATCAGCTTCAAAAACAAAATTTATAATTTTTTTATAAAAATAAAATCATGGACAGACGGAATTCAATAAAAGCAATCATCTTAGGTACCGTATCTGCAAGTGTTGTAATAGACGCTTGTAAAAGTGCAAATACCACAGTCACTGAAGCAACTGCAGATGATTTGATGCAGGAAGAAAAAGACTACTTCGTGAAAGCGAAAGCACTCCCTAATTATTTTGATGAACATGAAATGGCCACCATTACAGTTTTAGGCGATATTATTATGCCTAAGGATGCTGCTAGTGGTTCTGCTTCAGAGGCTAAAGTGCCCGAATTCATTGAGTTTATAGTGAAAGATATGCCAGACCATCAAGTGCCAATGCGTGGTGGTTTAAGATGGCTAGATTTATATACTACCAAAAAACATGGCAAGTCCTTTGTGTCTTTAACCCACGATCAACAAATCGGAATTGTAGATGAAATTGCTTATCCTAAAAAAGCAAAACCTGAAGTAGCGCAAGGGGTGAGCTTTTTTAATAAAATGCGTGATTTAGTCACCACAGGATTTTATACCTCCGAAATTGGTGTGAAGGATTTAGGATATATGGGTAACCTGCCTAATCAATGGGCGGGTGTACCAGCCGATGTATTAAAGCAACATGGATTAGCCTATACCGATAAGGAAATGAAAGAGTGTATTTAGTAATTGAGTTATCCTTTAGCTAATACTACTTCCTGCAGCAATTACTTCTTGAGGTTGTACAAAATGCAATTTGCCTTGTGCATCCTCGGCCAATAAAATCATTCCTTTGCTTTCAATGCCGCGCATTTTGCGAGGTGCTAAATTAGCAACGACTACTACTTGCTTTCCGACCAATGATTCAGGTGTAAAGTGCATTGCGATACCGGATAAAATAGTTCTTTTTTCAAATCCAAGATCAACATATAGTTCTAATAACTTATCTGCCTTCTCTACTTTCTTAGCTTCTAAAACAGTACCTACGCGTAAATCAATTTTTCCAAAATCGTCAAAAACAATTTCTGGTTTTAAGGCTTTTTCTTCCGAAGCTTTCTCCGCTTGTGGTGTAGCAGTATCCATCGTACTATTTTTTGTTGTTAACAGAGATTGAAGTTTTGCTAATTGGGCTTCTATTTCAACATCTTCAATTTTTCGGAATAATAATTCAGGGGCACGTAAAGTATAACCTACTTTTAATAAATTAAATTTACCTGCGTTTTCCCAATCCAACATTTTATCTACCACTTTCATTAAGTGGCACATTCTTTTTGCAGTGAATGGAAGGAATGGATTGATTAAAATAGATAGGTTGGCACATAATTGTAAACAACCGTGCATGCAATTATTAATTTTAGCTTGTGCTGTAGGATCACTTTCTATCAATTTTGCTAAAATCCAAGGCTCCTTCTTTTGCATATATTGATTCCCTATTCTAGCCAAATGAATGACTTCAAATTGAGCTTCTCTAAATTTATATTGCTCTAATAATGCAGTGACTTTATCCTTGGTTTCTTGTACTGTCGTTAATAAAGCTTTGTCTTCGTCATCTAATAAGTCAGGATGAATAGGAGGCACTTTACCATTGCATAATTTATGCATCAACACCCAAGTTCGGTTTACAAAATTCGCGAAGATGCTTACTAGTTCTCCATTTACAGATTCTTGAAAACCTTTCCAGGTAAATTCACTGTCCTTAGATTCTGGAGAAATAGAAGTTAGATAAAAACGTAAACTATCTGCAAGACCTGTTCCACCATTTTCTTTTTTAATCCATTGATTGATGTAATCATCCATTTCAATACTCCATCCTCTAGAAGTACTCATTTTATCACCTTCTAAGTTCATGAACTCATTTGCAGGAACACTTTCGGGTAAAATATTACCATGCAATTTTAACATCACTGGAAAAATAATACAGTGAAATACAATATTATCTTTTCCAATAAAATGAACCAACTTAGTATCGGCATCTTTCCAATAAGGTTGCCAATTTTTATTATTATTTATAGCCCATTGTTTAGTCGCACTGATATATCCAATAGGGGCATCAAACCAAACGTATAAAACTTTTCCATCACCACCCGCTACGGGCACTTTCACTCCCCAATCCAAATCGCGCGTTACGGCACGTGGCTGCAATCCGCCTTCTATCCAACTTTTACATTGTCCTACCACAGCAGGACGCCAATCATTTTGATGTTGGTTTAAAATCCATTCACGTAAAAATGCTTCGTGTTTATTTAAAGGCAAATACCAATGTGTTGTTTCTTTTTTAATAGGAGCATTGCCACTTAATGTGCTTACTGGATTTATTAATTCTTCTGGGCTCAAACTTTTACCACACTTTTCACACTGATCACCAAATGCTTCACTATGTCCACAGTTAGGACAAGTCCCTTTGATATATCTATCCGCTAAAAAAGTATTTGTGGCTTCGTCAAAATATTGTAAACTAGTTTTAGTTTCTAAATCACCATTGCCTTCTAATGTTTTAAAAAATTCAGAAGCAGTTTCGTGATGTAATTTGTCGCTCGTGCGATGATAAATATCAAATTCAATTCCTAGGTCCTTGAAATTTTGTTCAATGATAGGATGGTATTTATCTATAATGGCTTGGGCGGTGGTTCCTTCCTTCGTGGCTTGAATAGGGATAGCCGTTCCATGCTCGTCACTTCCGCAAACAAAAACAACATCTCTCTTTTGTGCTTTTAAATAACGCACATAAATATCCGCAGGCAAATAGGCCCCTGCTAAATGCCCAATATGTTTCAAACCGTTCGCATAAGGCAAGGCGGCGGTAATTAAATATCTTTTTGGTGTGTTCATTCCTGCAAAAGTAGTTAATATTGTGGAATGATTCAACCCGCTTACTTACAACCAGGGGACTGCATTGGAATCCTTTGTCCTGCAGGTTCTATACCACTTGAAAAAGTGGAAATGGCAGTACAAACCATTGAAAATTGGGGGTATCATGTAAAATTGGGCAAAACAGTGGGAACACAAGATTTTTCTTTTTCCGCCTCTGATTCGGACCGAGCCAAGGAACTTCAGGAAATGTTGGATGACCCTCAATTAAAGGCTATTTTATGTGCAAGAGGGGGATATGGGGTGAGTAGAATTATTGACAACATTGATTTTACTGGATTTTATAAACATCCTAAATGGGTGATTGGCTTTAGCGATATTACCGTCTTACATGCCGCATTACAAAAGCAAAACGTACAAAGTATTCATGGTCCTATGGCTGCCGCTTTTTGTAAAGGTGAAGTAGGATTTCCTTTTATTCAATCCCTCAAAAATGTCTTAGAAGGGGTGCCTCAAATGATGTCAGCAGAAGTCCATCCATTGCAAAAAAATGGAATGGCTAAGGGGGCGTTGATGGGCGGAAACTTATGTATGATGTCTCATTTAATAGGATCTTCTTTACAAATGGACACCCTAGGTAAAATCGTATTTATAGAAGATATAGGAGAGTACCATTATAATTTAGATCGCATGATGATTCAGTGTGCAAGAGCAGGGGTTTGGGAAAATATAGCGGGTTTGGTGGTGGGAGGCTTTACCGATTTAAAAGATACTCCTAAGGATTTTGGCAAAGACGCTTACCAAATCATCCATTCCTATTTAAGTCGTTTTCAATATCCAGTATGCTTCGATTTCCCCATTAGTCATGGGTTAGCTAATTACGCTGTAAAAGAAGGGGGCATCTATACTTTAGAAGTAACGGATCAAGGAGCCACTCTACAAGGGTAATTCAAAACTTTAAACATCCGTTAATATTGTTGCTGAATCCATATTCTAGCTAAATATTGTATTAAATTTGTACTATCAAAATGTATATTTTATGGTAAAGTCATTTTTTAGTTTTTTAATGTTATGCCTATTGGGAACTACTTCATTGAAAGCCCAATCATATACAGTATCCTCTATTGAAAAATCGGACAAGGAGGGCATGCAGTATGAAATTTTAGGAAAAGTAGGGGAGCGCTATTGGGTTTTTAAAAATAATGAGGGGATTTCTACCATTGCACAGTTTAATGCGCAAATGTTGATGGTGAAGCAAAATGATTTGGCTTTTTTACCTAAACAATTAAATGGGCTAGAATTCGTCACTTTTTCTGATAAAGTTTTTGTGGTGTATCAATTTCAAGTGAACACTACGGTATATGCTGCTTTGGCACAAATAAATACTGATGGTCAATTAGTGGGAACGCCTAAAATACTAGATACGGCCGAAAAAATTCGTCCAGGATCGGGCACTAAAGTATTTAATCTCTTACAAAGTGACGATCATCAAAAAGTGATTTTATTTAGTGTGAATACCACTAAGGCGAATGCGTTGAAAGTAAGAACTATCACACTCAATAATAATTTTGAAGTCACTGGCGGATCCGAATTTAGTGTGCAATCATCCAATAAAAAAAGTACTTTATCCGATTTCGGTTTAGATAATGCTGGAAATTTATTTTGTCTGCGTAATGTGACACAAACTAATGCAGCTCCTGCGGTGAGTTTGATATTCTTATCGGCGAATGGAACAGAAGTGGTAGAATCTCCTATCATCAATAATAGTTTGTTATTGGACAATATTCGTTTAACAGTAGATAATGGCAAAAACAGAATTTTATTAAATTCATTTTACGCAACAGAGAAAAAGGGGCATGTGGAAGGATTGTATTCTTACGTTTGGGATGTAAATACACGTAAGGAAGTATTTACAAATGCGAATCGATTTACAGATGCAGTGCGCACTGCAGTTGCTCAAAAAAGAAATATTAAAGATGCTTTTGATGCATGTTATGTAGATAATATAAGCAGTCAAGCAGATGGTAGTTATGTAGTCGTAGCGGAACAAGCTGAATCTTATGTGAATCATAATTCATTTTCTAGATGGGATTATTATTATGGGGGTGCTTTTTACAATCCATTTATGTTTAATTACTGGAATCGTCCTTTTGGCTTTTATCCATGGGCTCGCATGGGATGGGGCATGGGTCCTTGGATGATGCATTCATGGGGGAATCCATTTGCTTCTTATGGTTATCCTTCAGTGACCTACAATGCAGATAAAATTGCACTATTATCATTTGATAAAAATGGCAGTTTACAATGGGCTAAGACGATTGACAAGTCACAGTCTGATCAAAATGTAGATCAGTTCATTGGCTACGGCACCATACATAATCAAGAGGGGATTCAATTTTTATTCCATGATAAACAAAAAGGGGTTCATTTTTTAGCTATCAATACATTAAGCCAACAAGGCCAATTGATGAAAGGTGCTTCTATCATGACAAGCGAAAAGAATTATGAGTGGATGCCAAGAATGTTAAAACAAGTGGGAGATCATGAAGCCATTTTACCTTATCAATATAAAAGTAAAATTGGGTTTGCTAAAATTCAATTTAAATAGTACCAAGTGGTTTTTTTATTCAGGGACAGGTCCGATATTAATTTAATTTTTTTACTAGTCTTAAGTGTATTGGTTCATTTTCATGTATGGTATCATCCTCCTTTGGTGGTTGCCACCGAATCTGATGGTTTGTTAGCCTATATTTTATTACACTATATCAAACCTTTAACCCCTTTAGCGTTGATTGTTTTATTTCATGTCATCATATTAAGTCAAGCCATTCGAATTAATATGATTTTGAGTCAGTTTAAAATGTTTCAGCAAATAAGTTATTTGCCCGCATTCACTTATATTATTTTAACTGCTTTGTTTCCTTATTGGGATGTGATTAGTGTGGGACTTATTGCAAATAGTTTAGTCATTTGGATTTTAGTAAAGTTGTTTAAGTTGTATGATCAGACCCAGCCTAAAACACTCGAATTTAATATAGGACTTATTGTAGGTGTTTCTATTTTATTATATGAGCCCATTGCCATTTTAATTCCGGTGGTAATATTTGCTTTAGCCATTATTCGTCCCTTTAAATTACCGGAATGGATGGTGTTATTAATGGGAATATTACTTCCTTATTATTTCTTATTCACTTTTTTATTTTTAACCAATCAAACAGAATCAGTAAGACATTTTTTACCCAAATTGAATTGGAAAAATCCGTTGGTACAACCCGAATTAAACGTGATTTTAGCATTAGTGGTGATAGGCCTCCAGTTATTAGCCGGGTTTTATCATTGGCAACAACAACAATTGCGTTTCATTATACAGGTTAGAAAATACTGGGGGGTAATTTTCTTAGTACTTATTTTGGCTTTTTTCCAACCCATCCTATTTTCAGAACAGGGTTTATATGCATCAGCTATCTTAATTACGCCATTGGCGTGTTTTATTAGTTTTGCATTCACCACCCCTAAAAGGTTATTGATGCCAAATTTGTTATTTTGGACCGCAGTGGCTGTTATTGTGTATAACCACCTTAGTTAAGTGAGAAATTTACTTCCCTTGGGCGGGCAGTTTTTGTTAACTTTGAGCCTTCAAATAGTACCCTAATACCTTAATAATTAAGACTATGAAATTTGGTGTTTTAGTATTTCCAGGATCTAACTGCGATAGAGATATGCAAGATGCTTTAGAAAAAGATCTTGGGCATCCCGTTGAAATGTTATGGCATAAGGATAGTGATTTATCCCATTTTACTACAGAAGATTGTATTGTATTGCCTGGTGGCTTTTCCTATGGCGATTATTTACGTTGTGGTGCCATTGCAAAATTTAGTCCCATGATGCAATCAGTGATTGAATTTGCAAAAAAAGGAGGCAAAGTATTAGGCGTTTGTAATGGGTTTCAAATTTTGTGCGAAAGTGGTTTATTGCCTGGAGCGTTATTGCAAAATGCGAATCAGCAATTTATTTGTAAAAATGTTTTTATAAAAACCGAAAAAAGCAGTGCTTTACAAATACCTATTGCACACGGGGAAGGAAGATATTTTGCAGATGAAGCCACTTTACATCATCTTGAAAAAAATAATCAAATTTTATTTCGCTATTGTGATGAACAAGGTGCAGTAGGAGGTAATTCTAATCCCAATGGATCCACTTGGGATATTGCAGGAATATGCAATGACCAACGTAATGTATTTGGCATGATGCCACATCCTGAAAGAGCTACCTCTAGCGTTTTAGGAAATATAGATGGCAAAGAGGTATTTAAAATATTAGGCTTACTTAATTAGTTGAAAAAATTCATTAAGTGAACTATCAAATGGGTCAATTGAAAAAAAGTAGTATGAAAAAAATAATTTTATTATTCATTGTAGGATGCAGTGTATTATCAGTGCAAGCACAAAGATTAAATCCTGTAAAGTGGACTTTCGAAGCCGTTAAAAAAGCTGACAAACAATACGATGTTATTTTAACAGCCAATGTAGAAGCGCCTTGGCATATCTATTCTCAATTTGTAAAAAACGGGCCTATTCCAACCGATGTTCAGTTTAAGCCTAACCCACTTGTGCAATTCAAAGGGAAAGTGAAAGAGGTAGGTAAATTAGAAAAAATGTATGATAAAAACTTTGATACTGAATTAATGTTCTTTAGCGGCAAGGTTCAATTTATTCAAGCCATTACATTAAAAGTAGCTAGTAAAACAAAACTGTCAGGAAACATAGAATATCAAGTATGTAATGATGAAAAATGTTTGCCTTCTATCAAATTGCCTTTTGAAGTGGCGATTCAATAGTACATCTTTATTTTATTCATTAAATGAATCTACGTTGAAAAGAATTTTAACTACTACGGCAATTTTAGTACTTTATTTATTTATTCAGATAAATGGTGCCGCTCAATCGGATAGTCTAGTTAAAATTTTAGTGAAAGCAGAGGCTTTAAATGATAGTGCTTATTCTCTTCAATATAATATTAAAGTAAAAGATGGCTGGCATGTATATGGCCAAACACCTTCCAGTGACAAAAGTGGCGAAGCGCTTACTACTGCGCCCTTTGATCATTTTTCGTTAGAGACCGTAAAACATACAGGAGAACCATTTACTTCTATAAAATCAGCATTACAAAAAGATGTTTTATTTGGTAAGGCATTTATATATTCTGGCTCTTTTGAATGGATGTCCACTATTACCATTACAGGTTTTCAGCCAGACACTTTACAGGGTACGATTAATGTACAAGTGGCTAAAGGCGATGAATTTTATGCCCTTGAAATACCTACGGCTATTTATTTATCCAATGGCAAAAAAGCGGCCGGATTTCAAATTCAATTACCAGCATCTGCTTTGACAGCGCCGGATAACGCTTGTGGAGAAGCCGCACAAGACAGCAAAAAGTCAAGTGCTTTGGCTGTATTTATATTAGGATTTTTAGGTGGATTGATTGCTTTAATTACACCTTGTGTATTTCCAATGATACCTGTGACGGTGTCTTTTTTTACGAAAAGATCAAAGTCTAAAAAGCAAGGTATCCAAAATGGATTACTTTATGGGTTGAGTATTTTTTTAATTTATGTTTTAGCAAGTATTCCTTTTCATGTGATGGGAAATGTGCAGCCTGAAATTTTTAATAGTATTTCCACCAGCCCCACTTTAAATATTATTTTCTTTATCATTTTTATCTTTTTCGCCATTTCATTTTTTGGCTTTTTTGAAATTACATTACCTAGTGGCATTGCTAATAAAGCCGATGCCAAAAGTGGATTGGGAAGTTTTGGAGGCATCTTTTTTATGGCTATTACTTTAGCCATTGTTTCTTTTTCTTGTACAGGTCCTATACTAGGAACCTTATTGGTGGGTTCATTACAAGGCGGCGCTTGGGCATTAACCCAAGGCATGGCTGGTTTTGGATTTGCATTAGCATTACCTTTTACATTATTCGCCATCTTCCCTCAATGGTTGCAAAGTTTACCAAAATCGGGTGGTTGGTTAGATACCGTTAAAAAAGTATTAGCTTTTTTAGAATTAGCCCTTGCCTTCAAATTTTTATCTAATGCCGATTTAGTCCAACATTGGGGTTTATTAAAAAGAGAAGTATTCTTAGCTATTTGGGCGATTATTAGCATTGGGTTAGCTTTATATTTAAGTGGTTACTTATTATTACCACATGATGTGAAAGGGGCTACTATTGCGCGCGCGCGAAAAGTTTTTGCAGTGATTGCACTCACTTTTGCTATCTTATTGTTTGCTGGGATGGCTCCTAAAAATGCGTATCTACTTAAATTTTTAAGTGGATTTCCGCCTCCTACCCATTATAGTTATTTAGGAAATAAAAAAAATTCAGAAGCTTTACAAGCCAATGTAGTGAATGATTATGACCAAGCTTTGGTGATGTCTAAAGCACAAAATAAACCCATCTTAATTGATTTTACAGGATGGGCTTGCGTGAACTGTCGCAAGATGGAAGAAAATGTATGGAGTGATCCTGCAGTGAGTAGTTACATTAAAGAGCATTATATTTTATTGTCATTATATGTGGATGATAAAGCCATGTTGCCAATCGAAAAAAGATTTACCTATCAAAATAAACTAGGGCAATCAAAAGCTATTAATTCAGTGGGTGATTTATGGGCTACTTTTCAGGCAGAAAATTTTAATCAAGTTACACAGCCGCTCTATGTAGTATTAAGTCCTAGCCAACGATTATTATCACATCCTGTGGGATATACCCCTAATGTTAGTGACTATTTAGGTTGGTTGCAATGTAGTGCTGGAAAATAATTATTCATCCAATAATTACATCAATCCGCGTTCGTTCATCATCTTTCTTAAGTTAATCAAACCATAACGCATTCTTCCCAAAGCGGTATTGATACTGCAGTTGGTCATTGTGGCGATTTCTTTAAAACTTAAGTTGGCATAATGACGAAGTACAATGATTTCTCTTTGCTCTTCGGGTAGTAAATCCACCAATGCTTGAATATTTTGGTGCGTTTGAGAACGTGTCATTTTATAATCAGCGGAGTGCTCTGTGTTTTTAATGACTTCGAAAATATCTTGATCATCACTCGTTTTAATAGTTGGAGTGCGTTTTACTTTTCTAAAATGGTCAATGCAGTAGTTATGAGAAATGCGTAAAGCCCAAGGTAAAAATTTACCTTCTTCAGCATATTTTTTTTGCTTAATGTTATCAATAATTTTAATAAAAATTTCTTGGATCAAATCTTCTGCTAAGTAGCTATCCTTTACCATAAACAAAATGGTCGTGTAAATTTTTTCTTGATAGCGATCAATTAAAGTATCAAAAGCGCGGGTATTACCGGCCTGAAAAGATTCAATTAATTCATTGTCAGATAAGAGTACGGCTTTGTTCATTTTTTGTTTTTTAGGAGTCGTTCAACGGGTTAGTAGTACCAAATTAGTTGCTAAATGGACGATATGAGCACTTGTGGAAAACAAGAAATTTATGTAAACGCTATCCACATTTTTAGGTGAAAATAAATTGTCCTTTTCCGGCAACCAATTGACTTGGAATGTGTTATTTTGCTATATGGCTGTCACTAAAAAATCCAAAGCATCCACTAGCTCCAAACCTCAGACTAGTTCCGAAAACACTATTCAAGTGGTGGGTGCTAGGGTACATAATTTGAAAAATGTGACGGTCTCTTTCCCGCGCAATCAGTTTATAGTGGTGACAGGGGTGTCTGGTAGTGGAAAGTCATCTTTGACTATTGATACTTTGTTTGCGGAAGGCCAAAGAAGGTATGCTGAAAGTCTTTCTTCCTACGCTAGACAATTTATGTCTCGTATGGGTAAACCGGATGTGGACTACATAAAAGGATTATGTCCCGCCATTGCTATTGAGCAAAAAGTGGTGACCCGCACTCCCAGAAGTACCGTGGGGAGTATGACCGAGATTTATGATTATTTAAGGGTATTTTTTGCAAGAATAGGTAAAACTATCTCTCCGATTAGTGGCGAAGTAGTCAAGAAGCAGGATGTGCAAGATGTTTTACAATACATTCAAAAAGCGGCGAAGGGGGATAAAATCGTTTTATTAGTCACTTTTAAACAGCAAGCTAAAAGAGATATTCAAGAGGAATTAAATATTTTAATTCAAAAAGGGTTTACTCGTATTTACTTGCGCCATCCCAAAGATGGGTCTAGTATTGAAAGAATAGAAGAAGTGTTGACCTGGCCTAAAACTACACTTCAAAAAAAGTTCAAAGAAGCAGAAGTATTTGTTCTTATTGATCGTGTGGTGGTCAAAGATTTTGAAGAAGAGGATATTCACCGTTTAAGTGATTCGATAGGAACTGCTTTTTATGAAGGAGAAGGGTTGTTATGGGTTGAAAAAAATGAAGCAAGTGTGAAAAGTTTCAATAATAAATTTACACTAGATGGCATTGAGTTTGATGAGCCTACCCCTAATTTGTTTTCCTTCAACAATCCTTATGGCGCCTGTCCTACTTGTGAAGGATATAGTCAAGTGTTAGGAATTGATGAAAATTTAGTGATTCCTAATACCCATTTATCCGTGTATGATGGAGCGGTGGCACCTTGGAAAGGCGAAAAATTAATTTGGTGGAGAGATCAGTTTGTAAAAGAGGCAGGGAAAGAGGGTTTTCCCATTCACCAACCTATACATAAATTAACCAAGGCGCAATATCAGCAATTATGGAAGGGAATTGGTAAAGCGTATGGGATAGATGCTTTTTTTAAAGATGTAGAAGCGCATTTATATAAAGTACAATTTAGAGTTTTATTAAGTAGATATAGAGGACGTACTAATTGTCCAGATTGTAAAGGGCATCGTGTAAGAAAAGAGGCTTTATATGTTAAAATAAATGAGCTACATATTGGTGAATTATGTGCCATGCCTATTAAGGATTTACAACAATGGTTTAAGGATGTCACATTATCAAAACAGGATGAGACCATTGCTAAAAGAATTTTAATTGAAATTGAACAACGTATACAAACTTTGATGGACGTGGGTTTGGGGTATCTGACTTTAAGTAGATTAGCGAATAGTTTGAGCGGAGGAGAAAGTCAACGTATTCAATTAACCAGATGCTTGGGAAGTAATTTAACCAACTCCTTATATATATTAGATGAGCCTTCCATAGGCTTGCACTCCAGGGATACAGAGCGTTTAATTACAGTGTTACAAAATTTAAGAAATTTAGGAAATACCGTGGTGGTGGTAGAGCATGATGAACAAATTATGAGACATGCCGATCATATTATTGATATGGGTCCTTTGGCGGCGCATTTAGGCGGGCAAGTTGTAGCAGCTGGCACCGCAGCTGAATTAATGAAACACCCCGAAAGTTTAACAGGAAAATATTTAAAAGGTACTTTAGCCATTGCGCCTCCGGCACAAACACGCAAGCCTAAACATTTTATTGAATTAAAAGGGGCACAACTTCATAATTTACAAAACATAGATATCAATTTTCCATTACATAGTTTATGTGTGGTAAGTGGAGTGAGTGGAAGTGGCAAAACCACATTAGTCAAACAAGTATTGTACAATGCATTGCTAAAAGCTAAGCTATTACCTACTGAAATCGTAGGAGGGTATCAGTCTATAGCAGGTGACTTACATTTTATAGATCAAATTGAAATGGTGGATCAAAACCCTATTGGTAAATCCTCCAGAAGTAATCCGGTTACTTATATAAAAGCCTATGATGGCATACGAGATTTGTATTCCAAACAAGCTTTGTCAAAAATAAGAGGCTTTGCTGCCAAACATTTCTCATTTAATGTGGATGGAGGAAGATGTGATACATGTAAGGGAGAAGGGGAGCAATTGGTGGAGATGCAATTTTTAGCTGATGTGCATTTAACTTGCGAGGATTGCGGTGGTAAACGATTTAAGGAAGCAGTTCTTGAAGTGCAGTATAAAGGAAAAAACATTCATGATGTTTTAGAAATGAGTGTAGATGAAGCCATTGAATTTTTTAAGGACGAAAAAAATATAGTACTTGCTATTATTCCATTACAAGAAGTAGGGTTAGGCTATGTTAAGTTGGGGCAAAGCAGTAGTACTTTAAGTGGAGGCGAAGCGCAAAGAGTTAAATTGGCCAGCTTCTTAGGCAAAGGGAAAGCGTCACAAAAAATGTTATTCATTTTTGATGAACCTACCACAGGATTACATTTTCATGATATCCATAAATTATTAAAAGCTTTTAATGCATTAATTGATCAAGGTCATTCCTTAATTGTAGTAGAACACAATACCGATATTATTAAATCAGCCGACTGGGTGATTGAAATGGGCCCCGAAGCGGGAGTGAACGGGGGTTTAGTGGTATTTGAAGGTACCCCTGCTCAATTAAAGAAAGCGAAAAATTCACCTACCGGAAAATATTTATAATAGCAGATTGTTTGTACTTTTTTTATTGAGCTTTTTGCATTTTCGTTTTTCCAATGGAGGAAAAAGTATTGTCATCTTTTTTCCTCCCCACTTCTTTGAGTGATTTATCTAAGATCATTTCAATTTGTCCATTGACACTTCTAAATTCATCTTCCGCCCATTTTGACAATGCGTTAAAAGTATCTTCGCTTATTCTTAGTACAAATGTTTTTTTTGCGAATGCCATATTCAAAATTTAAGCATTAATAAAGAGTGCCAGTATTTAAAACAGGAGAGGCAGATTTTTCACCACAAAGCACTACCATTAAATTACTCACCATAGCAGCTTTTTTATCGTCATCTAACACTACTATTTCTTTTTCGGATAACATTTCTAATGCCATTTCGACCATACCAACTGCGCCTTCAACTATTTTTTTTCGAGCAGCTACAATGGCTGTGGCTTGTTGACGTTGCAGCATAGCTCCAGCAATTTCTGCCGAATAGGCAAGGTGACTAATTCTGGCTTCTGTAATCGTAATACCCGCTTTCATTAATCTTTCATTCAATTCAATTTCTAGCATCTCAATGACTTTATCTCCGCCATCACGTAAAGTAATATGCGCAGTTTCATCTTCAATATTATCATAAGGATAACTAGTTGCTAAATGTCTAACAGCAGCTTCACTTTGGTTTTTCATGTACTCATTAAAATTAGTAACATCAAATACCGCTTTATAGGTATCGC
>JBAXBS010000022.1:0-16572 GCA_037141925.1 Chitinophagaceae bacterium | reverse complement strand
ACACTGAAAGGGAATCTATTTTATCAAAAATTGGCACTGAAAATTCCGCAAACGTTTTAACGCTAATTCAAAATTTGCGACAATATACTACTCACCCCCTTTTATTAACAGCAGATTCATTAGGTACTGCTGACATGACAACTTTAAAACAAACAAGTTCAAAATTTTCAAGAACAATAGAAATTATTGATGAAATAAAAGCTAGAAAAGAAAAGGTCATAATCTTTACTGAGTACCTTCAAATGATAGATGCATTTAAAAGAATATTACAAGAACACTACTCCTTGGAAGTTTTCACAATTGATGGCAGGGTAGATATTTCTGAAAGGCAAAATAGAATCGATCAATTTTCTGCAAATAGCGGATTCGGAATAATGGTATTGAACCCAAAAACAGCAGGAATGGGCTTAAATATTACTGCTGCTAATCATGTTATTCACTACACTAGGCAGTGGAATCCAGCTTTGGAAGAGCAAGCTTCAGCAAGGTCTTATCGAAACAAGCAAAGTAAAAATGTTAATGTATATTATTTGTACTATGTAAATACAATAGAAGAATTAATAGACGCAAGATTAAGAGCAAAGAGCGCACTTTCAGGAGAGGTAATTACAGTAACTGATAATGAAATTTCCTTTGATGAATACATAAATTCACTTAGCATAACCCCAATAATTAAATAAGAAATTATGACAAAAGCACATAAAGAACCAAAAATAATGGAGCCTTCAGCGGCTCGACTTGTAGAAAGTTTGAGAGATACCGGTTATACTTTTACTACTTCTGTAGCTGATATTGTAGATAATTCAGTTTCAGCAGATGCAGACAAGATTGAAATAGTTCTTGATCTTGATTTCGGAAATAATCCATTTTTAATGATTGCCGATAATGGCACAGGTATGGACGAAACTGCATTAGAAGCAGCAATGATTTATGGTTCTCCACTAAGACCAAGTCCGAAATCTCTAGGTAAATTTGGAATGGGTTTAAAAACAGCATCAACTTCATTTTGCAGGAAGTTGACTGTTATTTCCCATAAGGACGACCAATACTCCATTAGACAATGGGACTTAGACAAAATTGCTGAATCCAATAAGTGGATCTTATTGGAGCCGGATCTGGATGAATACAGTGAGCAAATTGCTTATTTGGATAAAATTAGAGAAGGTAAAAATGGAACTATAGTTATTTGGGAAAATATCGACAGATTAGTTAGGTCAAATAATGAAGGTGCGACAAAGGATCAACTAGATAAAATCATCAAAGATTTACGAGAACATTTATCAGGAGTATTTTTTAATTTTTTACTTGGAAGTGAAGAATTTAAAAAAATAAATATAGATGTAAATAATGTTGCATTAATTCCGTGGGATCCGTTTTGCAGATGGTTAAATAATGAAGGTCAAAAACGAGTTGAAATACACAAAAATAAGCCGTTCAAAATAACAGAATTAATAAGCGGAAAAGAAGAATCTATTGGAGAATTCCACGTCAATATCTACATTTTGCCTAATAAAAATGAGCTTACTGCTGTAGAACTTGAACAAATGAGGTACGGTTTAGATAATCAAGGTTTTCACGTGTTTAGAGAAGGGCGAATGATATATTCAGGAGGTTGGCCAAATCGTCTATTCGTAAAGGAGCCCCATTTAAATTTAATTCGTGTAGAATTGTTATTTGATCACAAATTAGATCATTACTTCCAAATAGATATAAAAAAATCAAGAATTGATTTACCAAAGGACTTAAGAGACCAATTAAAGAAGGTTGTAGCTCCTGCAAGAAATGAAGCAAATAGAAGATATAGAGTTGGTAGTAACAGCAATGTTAAAAATAGTGGTGCATTACTAAATGAACAACACGGAAAATCAAGTATTGCAATTGAGAAACATCATGATTCAACAACCTCCGGTTCAGTAGTAAATAGCCTAGACAAAACCAACGGAGAAGTAGAAATAAAAAATAAATTTGGAACAACTAAAATCAAATTGCAATTCGATTTTGAAAAAACGCGATTAGTTGAAACAAAAGAAAATCTGACCGATGGCGTTCTGTGGAGTCCTGGTTTGGTTGATGGAAACAAGCATGCTGTCTTTTTAAATCAATCACATGAATTTTATAAGAAATTTTATTTAGCTAATAAAGAAAATACAGCATTAGTAATTGCTATGGATTCACTTCTATGGAGCTTAGCTGAAGCTGAATTAAGTGTGATGAGTGACAGTGTCAAAAGAAATCTTGAAGATATGAGAATAAGTGTATCAAAATCACTTAGAACTTTAGCAGAAGAACTTCCGGAAGTAAAAGAATCTTTAGATAATATTGAAAACGAATAAAATCTATGAATACTTTCAAAGCATATTGCGAGAGAAAATTTCCAAATAATTTTGAAATCGTTGATAAAGGTCACGGTTTATTTCATTTCAGAGACAATCTAGTAAGTAGAGGAAACGGCTTTCTTGTTGTCGTTCAAGAGGAAATCAATAAATATGAAGTTACACTGCTATTTGAAGATTTCGCTAAAGAACTTTCCGAGTATGCTGAAAAAAGTATTTCAGATTCTAACAACCCATTAAGAAATTTATTTGATTTAAATCCTGATTTGATTGTGGTAGTTCACAAGCATTATATAGAAACGAATCTTGATCCTACTACCAATAAATTTGAAAATTGGAACTTCAAATTAATTTATAAAAAAGGTAGTGATAGGTATGACGCTGATAAGTTTTCAGATATTTTAATTTCATTCATATTATATATTTTTCCCTATAAACTTGAAGCTGAAGAAGAAGGTTCATCTAAGTCTGAACTGTTGACAAAGTATGAAAGGAGTCATTTAAACAGGTCATTATGTCTCGCCTACTATGGATATAATTGCAAGGCTTGTGGCATAAATTTAAAAGATAAATATGGCGATATTGCTCGTGATTTCATCCACGTGCATCACCTTAATCCAATATCTGAAAGCGGAATAATAAAACCTGATCCAATTAAAGATTTTGTTCCCTTATGTCCAAATTGCCACGCAATTGCACATTTGAAAAACCCACCACTAACTGTTGAAGAAATTCAAATAATACTTAAAGAGAATGGAAACGCAAACACTTAATAAACACGATTTTAAAAAGTACCTTCTTGAAAAATTACCAGATAGCAGACAAGAAGAATTGATATTTTGGAAAAAGGGAATTCCATTACCTATTGATTTGGTATACAAGATATTTGACCAAAGAGGGGAACTTTTAAAAATTTATTTAGACCATCTTTCAGCAGTTTCCTTGTACTCATATTCAGCAAAAATTGAATCTTCAAATTACGAATTAGAAATTAATAATTTACCGAGTTCTGAAAACAAAAAGCACAAAATAAAATTAGAAGAGCAGTTTCATAAGTATTATTTAAAATCTAAAATTTCCAATTTAACTAATGTTTTAGCAGAAAGACTATTTGTTGTGGAGTATAATTTCACTAAAGATAATTATTTCACTGCTATATGCCATGAGGGTCGTAAATATAAGAGGCTTTATTTACCACTAAAAATAAAGGAAAGTATTAAGACCTACGATTCAGAATTACTCAAAATTGTTGGCGTTTCAAATGGTGATATGTTTGGGAATATTGTAGCAGATGAATTGGGCGTTTATAGAAGTGGATTTTCAGACGCATTTGCTGCAATTTTTAATAAGCTTTTAGATTTTATACTCGAACGAACCAATGAGAAGCAAATTAGTGCTTCTACAGCGTCAAAAATAAAAATATCACAAGTTCAGGAACCCGAAGCACCATACTTGAAAATTAATAGCGGAAAAATTGAAGATGGAAGCTTGTGGGAACCAAAATACACAGACGCAAAATCTTCTTTTATTTTGAATAGCAAACATCCGTATTACGAATTAATAAATAATAAGACAGGTATTGAAGTTCTTGTTGATATTGCAAGTCAGTCAGCCTTAATTGAAAGTGAAACTGTAAGAGATACAACGAGTAAAATATTAGAAACATATAGACAAGATATTTCAAGAAAGTTGAGACTTATTGCAGAAAAAATTAAATAGGCCAGCGCAATTTGCAAGCACAATTAAAAACCGCGCAAGCCGACACACGACCAAAGTTTTTAATAGAGCTTGCAAAGCCAACCCAAAAGAAAAATTGTTTTTAAAAAATTTCCAACGCTTCAAAAAAAAATAAAAAACGCAACGCACAGCCGACACTCAATGACACAGAAACTCAATACTGACAATGGTTTGAAAGGACGGTGGACAAAAACCACTGGCTATAACATCAGGCTTGGCGCAAGCCTAACTTTTTTATAACTTGTAACAACACTTAACTAGCCGGCCTGACGCCAAGCCCTGTTCGTTAGCTGCAAGCCTAGGGGACGCACCAAACAAGACAAGAAGCAACTAAAATCTTAATAAAATTTTTCAGTCTTTGCTTTATAATTCTCAATTATCATTTTGATAAAAGCATTTTTATCACTTTTCATTATGGCTATTTCAGGACTATCTCTCATTATTTTATTAAGCTCTCTTACATTTTCATCACTCCAAATCGACAGTTCAACAATAATAGGAGTTAATGCCAAACCCTTTTCAGTCAAAAGATAAAGATTAGTTTTTTTATTATCAGGAAGCTGTTTTTTTATAATAATTCCTAATTCTTCCAAGCATTTAAGTTTAGAAGAAAGAATATTGGTAGCAATGGCTTCATCACTTTCAATAAAATCTTTAAAAGTCATACTATCTTCTATCAACATTTGCTTGATGATAACCAAAATCCATTTATCACCTAAAATATCAATTGCAGAAGTTATAGGACATTTGCATCTAAATTTATAATCCATTTTAGTTAATCGTTAATTTTACTTGCATTTTGCAATTTATTTTTATTTTTACTTGCATATTAAAAGTAATTTACTAATTTTGCTTGCGATACAAAAGTAATAATTTAAATTTAAAAAAATGGACAATCAAGAAAAAAGCACCGAAAGTGCACAGGTTACAAAACCAGCCTACATTATGGTTCAAATGAAAGTTGATAGCCTTGAAGAGCTAAATCAGCGCTATGCACAATTTGCAATTCCTATTTTAATGAAACACGGAGGGCAAATGATAGCAGGAACACCAGCACCAACTGTAAAAGAAGGAGAATGGAACGGAAATTGGGCAGCAGTACTTCAATTCCCAAGTATGGAGGCAGCCGAAGGATGGTACAACTCGGATGAGTATCAACCCTATAAAAACCTTCGTATTAAAGAATTGCAATCCGAAGCAGGTAGAGTAGTAATTATACCAGGAATGTAGGCTTAAACTAAATTTGACAATCCAAACTCGGTAAAAGGGTTTGGGTTGTTATTTTAAATCAATTAATTTTCAAAAAATGAATAAAGTATTAGTAACAGGAATATCAGGATTTGTAGGACAACATTGTGCAGTTGAATTATTAAAAAAAGGCTATGCAGTTAGAGGTTCGGTTAGGAGTTTATCTAAAACGGATGAAGTGATTAACGGCATAAAAAAAGAAATTGACCCAAAAGGAAATTTAGAATTTTGCGAACTTGACCTTATGAAAGATGAAGGTTGGGACAAAGCAATGGAAGGCTGTGATTTTGTACTGCATATTGCTTCGCCATTTGTAGTAAAAGTACCAAAAGATGAAAATGAACTCATCAAACCTGCTGTTGAAGGCACATTACGAGCCTTGAAATCTGCAAAAAAAGCACGAGTAAAAAGACTTGTGCTTACTTCTTCAACTGTGGCTATGAGTGGAGGGAAAGAAGGCTTGATAAAATTAAATCAAGAAAGTTGGACAGACCTAAATGCAAAAAATGTAACTGCTTACTTTAAAAGCAAAACACTTGCAGAAAAAAGTGCTTGGGAATTTATAAAAAATCAAACAGGCGAAAATAAGTTAGAATTAGTGGTAGTAAACCCCGGACCAATTTATGGACCAACATTGACAGGTAATTTGGCTACGGAAGCAATGGACTTTTTCAAAAAATTAATTAAAGGACAATTACCAATGTTGCCAAAAGCGTATTCGGTAATGTCTGACGTAAGAGATGTAGCAACTATTCACGTTTCAGCATTAGAAAATGAAAGAGCAAATGGAAATCGTTTTATTGTAACATCTGAAAAACCTTATGCCATTCAAGAAATTGCTAAAATTTTAAAAGCCAATGGCTATAATAAAGTTAGCACCAGACTTGCACCAACATTTTTATTGAAATTTATGGCAAATTTTAATGACGAAATGAAAGGAATGTTGCCATTTGTAGGAAACACAATAGAAGCTGACATAAGCAACACAATGAACACTTTTAATTGGACACCTATCAACTTTGAGAAAACGGTTATTGACACAGCAAAATCGGTGGAAAAAGCGATTAAGGAATGAAATTAAGTAAATAGACAAATTTTCCCTATTGGGATTTGTATATAGACAAAACATAATGCCAGCAGCTAACATTAGGTTTGGCATTATTGGGGCTTGACGAATAAAGCATCAGCATTTGTTCTTTATTGTGCTTCAGTTCGGGCAAGACGTAATAAATTTGGCTTATGAATAAAACATCAGCAATATTGCAATTATTGGGCTTTGGTTATGGGCAGACGGAATACTTCTATGATGAGTTTATGCTGCATCAAGTTTAAAATAATTTTATATTTTTTTCTATTCTACATTTTTGTTTGTTTTTACCGTGTAATAATATGAAAAGCACACTTCTATAAGTAGACTTTCTGCAGGTAAGCAGATGCTACAAGGTTTCTTTTAGTTTTTAAAATGGTACACTTGAATCCTATTTCAGAGCAGACTTTCCCGACAAAAGTCTGGATGCTGCAAATTCCGTCTAGCGGTGAGTGTACCAGGGTAATCTTTTCTTTATTACATCAGTTTTTTTTATTTTTATATTGCTGACTAAAACAAAGCAAAGCTCTGCAGGCGTGCAACTTTGCAAGGGATAAGTCAGGTTCGACGGATTTTTTCCTGTTCGATGAAAGGGGCTGATTTTAACTCAGTCCCTCTTTTTCAACTTTTGATACAAAAAAATCCGGAGAACAAATGCCTTAAAAAACGCATGAACTGTTACCCTTGCAGTAAGCCGTTCACATACTCAGTCTGTTTTCTTAACACATAATTTATTCTGGCCAGTAAATGCCTTGCAATTCTTATGATGGCTTTGTTTTTGTGCATGTGCTTACAATAGTTTTTATATTTCAGTAACATGGCGGGATCTTTTTTTACAAGTACCCAACTGCTTTCTATCAATGCTTCACGAAGAAAGTTATTGCGGCGATGGGTAAGCCCTTTATTCCTTTTAGTTTCGCCACTGTCGTCAGTATCAGGTATGAGGCCAACATAACTGCACAGATTATCAAATGATTTAAAGCGGAATATATCCTGCAACTCAAACAAAATAATTGCGGCATTAATTTCGCCAATACCAGGTACACTTAGTATGAGTTGCATTTGTGGCCAATAGGCTTGTTGTCTGTACATACTGCGTATTGCCCTGGTACTTAGTAAAAGTAATTGCCGTTTGTTTAAATAATCTTGTAGTTTTATTTGAAGGGCTGATTTTAATTCTAAACTACCGTTGCAGACCATGTCTTCTAATTTTTGTATAAACTTGCGGCTCCAGTACTGCCCTGTTTCTTCCTTATCGGGTGCAGGCAAGGAACTAAAATGCAAAAATTGCCAGATGCGACATTTGCAGCGGGTACTATCACTGATTTGCTGATGGCGATTGCGTACCAATGTACGGGCATGCTCCCATGCCGGTGATGGAACATATAGACTTTTTAAAGTTCTTTTTGTACTGAGCTCCTGGCTGATACTGCGGGCGTCCCGTTTGTCATTTTTTTGCCGACGGTCTTTATCGCCTTTGGGAATATCTGCAGCATTGAGCAATACACATTCAATACCCAATGAAGACAGCTGGCGATGAATACCAAAACCACAAAAGCCTGCTTCATAACCGGCTTTGTATTTTGCACCCGGATAATTTTTTGTAAGATGGCGGTACAATAAAGTAGCATCCGCAGGTTGCGTGAAATCTTTTAATTCAAGTTCTGAGTCACGGATGTTTACCCGCCAGCTTGATTTGTGTACATCCAAACCACAAAAAATCGTAGTACCAGTAAAATCTAATTGATTAACTTTAGTCATGGGATTTAAGTTTATGATTCGTAAATGTTTTACTCTTTAAATTTAAAAAAGATTAGCTATTTACTCATACATAAGACCTAATTCCCCAACAACGCCAAGCCTTTTTCGTTATGTGCAAGCTAAAGTTGCATTCTACAAATAGAAAGTAAAAATATGATAGGTATTATTGTCCAGCTTGCTCTTTCCTGGTTGATAGTTTGGCTTTTTGAAAAAGGGAACTTATCTTTTTTAGGACTCTACCCAACAAAACGAAGGATATTTGAGTTCATTCTATTCTTCTTAATTACTGCGATTTGTTGCTCGTCAGGTTTCTTCTTGCGAATGTACTTCGGCAAAGAGCAATGGGGATTAAATCATTCCATCACATTCAATTTAATTTTAGAGGCTGTTTGGTGGAATATTAAGTCTGTACTGTTTGAAGAACTAATTTTCCGGGGAGTAATTTTCTATATTCTAATTAAAAAAATTGGCTCGCTGAAAGCACTCGTTATCTCAGCAATTGCTTTCGGAATTTATCATTGGTTCTCATATGAAGTAATTGGAAATCCTACACAAATGGCAATGACTTTTGTCATTACAGGAATTATGGGGCTTTTATATGCATATGGGTATGCAAAATCTTTCTCACTCTACATACCATGTGCAATTCATTTGGGTTGGAACTTAACACAAGGGTTTGTTTTCTCTCAAGGGCCAATTGGAAAAGGAATATTTATACAAGTGATGCCCCAGCCCATCGTAAATGTTTCATATTTGGTTTTCTTCATTATTTTATTAGTTCCACTGCTAAGTACTTGGCTAATAAATTTTTTATTGTTGAGACGGCACAACCAGGCTGAATTTAAGTCCTAAGTACGCCTGCACATATCAGCCGGTGTTGCACAATTGGGGCAGTCGGAATACTACTCGGCAGCAGTTTAAACTTCAATTTTTTATCACCAATTTGGCTTTAGTTCCGGGCAGACAGCTGGAAATTTCCCCAACTGCCACAAGCCGCGAACGATGGCTGCCATTATAGGACATCACTCATACATCGAACATAGATTAGAAAGAAACAAATTAATCTAACAACTTTAACATTTAAACATCTCCTTTTCGGCTGCCATGTAGACTATTAATGTAATTTTACTGCATATCTTTAAAAGAAGATAAAACTAGAATATTGATTGCCATACAAAAAATATGAAAAAAATAGTTTACACGCTGATCGTATCGCTGGTGGTGGTAAGCGGACTGGTATATGCCAATCGTGAAATTAAAAATGATACGGCGAAGAATTCAATCACAAAGCCACTCTCTGCTGCCGAAAGCAAAGCTGCATTGGAACAATGGGAGGCTACACCTGAAGGTATAAAGTTCAAAAACTGGGAAGCGTCGCCCGAAGGTAAAAAAGTGCTTGCCGGTGCTGCTAAAATAAGTAATTCCCTTAGGGATTCTGCCAATATGGAGGCTGTTGTAACGGCTCTTACCCTTCCGCCAGGCTCAAGATTAGGTTTCGGAGTGATGGTAAGGATCAATGGTGAGGATTATATTCTCAGTTTTGGAGCGGAAAGTTCTACTGAATTTCAGCAATTGCATAGCCTGAAAGTCAACGACAAAATAATTATTAGAAGCAATGGCGTATCGTACGCACCCAAGTATTCATATCCAATAGTTGCGGGCGACTATGTAGAACGAGATCGTAAAATAATTTATAAACGTGCACCACGCAAAGGCGGTTGCTAAGAAAAAAAGTTATTAAATTCATATACATATCCGCTTTTTTGACCATCACGGACTTTAAAAGTAAAGAGGTAGATAATTAACTACCGCTTTAGAAGCGAGAAAAAGCAATGAACCACTAACACGAACTTTGTAAACATAGGATTAGGTTAGGCGAAAGCTTAACTTTATAATACCTTGTTGCAACATTTAACCAGCCAGCCTGTCACCAAGCCCTGTTCATTGTGTACCATACAGACAATTTTCATTCTACGCAAGTATATGAAAAAGGTCTTTGTGTGCTTTACTAAACTTCAATTCAATAACTAAAAAGAAAAAATGAAAAAATTTATCATCCTTCTCTGTGCTCTATTCTTTTTCTCTACCCAATTATTTGCTCAAGATCTATATGAAATTAAATGGACAATAGAAGGAACAAGATATCAGGCAGGCGTTATCGTTTTCAATAATAGTTATGGAAAGGCTCGTGTTAAATATCTTAATGAGGGGAAATATGTTATGGTTGAAGAGAGCTTAATATATGAATCTAAAAGCATGGGGTTTGATCTTTACGGTTCCAAACCTGTTTATCCGGGTACAGAAACTAAATTTCCAAATTATATTGCCGATGATTTTTTAATTACAGCTGAAGCTGATGGTACATTCACAGTAATATGTGCTGATGAAGGCGGCGACGGTGTAAGGATGCAACCACAAGGAACAACTATACAAAAAATTACAAATAAAAAAGATCAACTCCTTTTTTTAGAAAAGTTTGATTGGAAATTGAAAAACACTTCCACAAATTAATTTTTTTACAAAGCAAAAGTCGGCACACAACAAGTGGTTTGGCTGAATCGGAGCAGATGAAATTTATGTTTCAATAGTTGTACTTCTGTTGTGCTTCCTATCGGGTTTGACATTATTAATTTAGATTAATGAAAAAAAGAATTTACCTGCTATTTGTATTCATATCCATTCTCATTTCGTTTTCATTTGCACAAAAGCCTAGATCGGCAGGTTCAGCAATACGGGTAGACAGTATTATAAAGATTGATATGTTTCTAAATGCATTTGGGGTTGAATCCTTTGGTTTTCCAAGTATTAAAGCAACCATTAACTTTAAGACGCAGAGAAGTATTTGCAACGTAACTTATTATGAGCCTCAGTTAAAAAGCAAAAACTATTCTTTAAGCCAAAATGAATTGCAAACTATATCAAGCATCTTCTCAAATTTTGATTTTAAGCAATCAAAAAAAGAATATGCTGCGAATACATCTGACCAGCCAACTTCAACCACTACTATTTATACAACTCAAGGGAAATTTCAGATAAAAGATTACGGATTGATTGCCCTACCCCCTTTCGATAAATTGTATGAAATTGTGTATAAACTAAAGCAAAACTTCCGCTAATAACAAATTTGACCGAATTCTGTTTGGTTTTAAGTTGTTAACTTCAGTATCAGTTTTTTAATCTGCTTCAATTGCCGGACAGGCAACATTATTTGCATTAGCATAAGAGCATGAGGCTATTAATCAAACGATCTATACTTTTAAAAATTGAAAAATACAGAAAATGAATAAAAAACAAATCGCTTTTGGATTTTTATTGATGGTTGCTGCTGTATCCTGGTGCCATATTTCCATTGCACAACAACAACTAAGTTTAGCGGATATTTATTCCAACAATACCTATAGCCAGAAAGGATATGGCCCTGTACGATGGATGAAAGACAATCAAGGTTATTCTACTTTGGAAAATAATGCCCTATCCGGCGGAAAAGATATTGTGAGATATGATGCCAAAACAGGGAATAAGAAAATCCTAGTTTCTGCCAAACAACTCATTCCGGCAAATGAAACGAAACCATTGTCCATTGCCAATTACGAATGGTCGAATGACGATGGAAAATTATTGATCTTTACCAATACCCGAAGAGTATGGAGATACAATACCCGTGGCGATTATTGGGTACTCAATTTGTCAACAGGTAAACTGCAGCAGGTTGGAAAAAATGTAGAATCCACCAGCTTGATGTTTGCCAAATTCTCGCCGGATGCCTCAAGAGTTGCTTATGTAAGCAAACAAAATATCTATGTGGAAGATCTTGCCACAGAAAACAACACTCAAATTACCACTGACGGTAGGGCCAATATCATTAACGGCACATTCGATTGGGTGTACGAAGAAGAATTGGATGACAGGGATGGATTCAGGTGGAGCCCTGATGGAAAAAACATTGCTTACTGGCAATCGGATACAAAAAACATTGGAACGTTCTACCTGATCAATAATGTGGACTCTATCTATTCAAAACCAATACCATTGCCCTATCCCAAAGTAGGCACCAAACTTTCTGCCGTAAAACTTGGGGTTATTCCTGCAACCGGAGGCAAAACCAATTGGTTTAATATTCCCGGCGACCCCACTAACAATTATCTGGCCCGTATGGACTTCATACCAAATTCTAATGAAGTGATGGTGCAACAGCTAAACCGTGCTCAGAATACAAACAAAATATGGATAGGGAATGCTAAAACAATGTTGCTTAAAAATATTTATACAGAAACCGATCCCGATTTTCTGGACATTCATGATGATATCCGCTGGCTTGACGGAGAAAAATATTTTACCTGGACCAGTGAGAAAGACGGCTGGAAACATTTGTATAAAATTTCGAGAGATGGCGCCGAATCGAAATTAATTACAAAAGGCAATTTTGATGTAGTACAGATCAATTGTATAGACCCACAAAATGGTTATGTCTATTATATTGCCTCGCCCGACAATTTTACACAACGCTATCTTTACAGAAGCAGCATCAATGGCAACGGTGATGCTGAAAGGGTTACTCCCGCAACATTCAATGGGCAAAGCAGTTATCAAATTTCCGGAAATTCAGCATGGGCTATTCAAACCTTTCAAAATAGCAGTACCCCACCGGTAATCTCTTTGATCCATCTTCCTGATCACCAAGAAATAAAAATTCTTCAGGACAATCATGAACTGAAAGAAAAATATAATGCCTTGCATCTAAACCCAAAAGAATTTTTCAGGGTCGATATTGGAGATATTGCGTTAGATGCATGGATGATAAAACCAAAGGATTTTGATCCTTCAAAAAAATATCCTTTACTGTTTTTTGTTTACGGAGAGCCCGCCGGTGCTACGGTTCAGGATGATTGGGGCGGCGGTGCCCTTTGGGATCAATACATGGCACAACAAGGCAATATAGTGATCAGCATTGATAACCGTGGCACCAAAACACCAAGGGGTAAGGCTTGGCGCAATTCAATTTATGGACAGATCGGTATACTTGCATCAGCCGACCAAGCTGCTGCAGCAAAAAAGATCTTCACCCTGTATCCATATATCGACAGTTCCAGGGTAGGTATCTGGGGCTGGAGCGGTGGTGGCCAAATGACACTCAATTGTATGTTTCGCCATCCGGATATTTATAAAACCGGGCTGGCTGTTTCTTTTGTATCTGATCAAAAGCTTTATGACGCCACCTACCAGGAAAGATATATGGGCTTGCTGAGCGATAATGCCAAAGGCTATCATGATGGTTCTCCCTTATATTTTGCCAGCAATCTCCAGGGTACGCTAATGATCATTGCGGGTACGGGTGATGATAATGTGCATTATCAAAGTTTTGAAATGCTTGCTGATGAATTGATAAAACACAATAAACTTTTTTATATGATGTCGTATCCCATGCGATCGCATGGTATCTATGAAAGAGAGAATACTACGCTTCATTTGCGCGAAACAATGGCAAAATACTGGAAGGAGCACCTTTAATATGATTAGTGATTCAATAAAATATTATGGATAATTTTCCGAGCATTTTTAATGATGTGATTGGGCCGGTAATGCGCGGCCCATCCAGTTCTCATTGTGCCGCCTCTCAGCGCATTGGTAAATTATGCAGGGATCTGATGCAGGGAAACATAACAGAGATTCTCATTGAATTTGACCCCACCGGCTCTTTAGCCGACACACATACAGGCCAGGGATCGGATATGGGATTATTTGGTGGATTCCTGGGATGGGAAGCAGATGATGAAAGGTTACCGAATTCTGCATCACATATTGCTGAAGCCGGCATCAACATTCAATTTGCTGTTAGAGATATTCAAGCGAAACATTTAAATACCTATCAAATTACCTTGCGCAACACTGAAGAAACCAGGACGGTAACGGCTATTTCAACAGGCGGTGGTATGATCGAAATAATTGCCATTGATGGCATTGAAGTTTCGATGATGGGTGATTTTTACGAAACACTTATTTATTGTACAACACCCGATAAGGTTGTAGCCTTAATTGATCAAGAGATGTTGCACGACCATTTAATGGTGCATGCCGGAAATCCGATTCTTATTGAGATAAAGTCGCAACAATTTCCTGATGCCTCACTGCAGGCTCAATTGGCCGGTATGCCCGATGTGATTTCTGTTAAAAAATTATCACCGGTACTACCTGTCCTGTCAAGAAAAGATATTAAAGTACCGTTTACTACCTGCAACGAAATGCTGGAGTATAATAAAACTAAAGGGCTTTCGCTATTGCAACTGGCTATTCTTTATGAAAGTGAAAGGGGAAATATTTCTGAGCAGGAAGTATTTGAGCAGATGAGAAAGATAGTGCGTATTCTAAAAGACTCCATTAAATCTGGGCTGCAGGGTACACAGTATGCCGATCGTTTGTTGGGCAGTCAGTCAGTAAATTTCAAGACACAATTAGAAAATAAGCGGTTAATAGAAACCGGTGCGCTCAATAATGTGGTGATGTATGTTTCTGCATTAATGGAGGTAAAGAGTTCCATGGGAGTTATTGTAGCCGCTCCTACAGCAGGTTCCTGCGGCACGCTGCCGGGCGCTGTGATAGGCACTGCCGATTTCCTTGAAGTTTCGGAAGATGAGATCGTGAAAGCCATGTTGGTATCAGGATTAATTGGAATTTTCATCGCCACCCAATCCACTTTTGCCGGAGAAGTGGCGGGCTGCGGCGTGGAGTATGGATCCGGAGGCAGCATGGCTGCGGCAGCTATCGTTTATCTTGGGAAGGGTTCTCTTGCTCAATCTCTTGCTGCCGCTTCGATGGTATTACAAAGTACACTTGGTATGACCTGTACACCCATTGCCAATAGAGTGGAAGCGCCGTGTTTGGGAAATAATGTAATGGCAGCAACGAATGCAATAACCTTTGCAAATATGGCCCTATCCGGCTACGACGAATTAATTCCTTTAGACGAATCGATAGAAACGATGTATACCATTGGCATGGCCATACCACACCAATTTAAATGCACCAATATAGGCGGCTTGTGTGCTACAAAAACAGCTAAAATATTAGAAGCAAAATTAAATTCTATTTAACTTTAAAAATACCAGCACATAAAATTGTTTACACTAAAACTACATTATGTTTGAGAAGGATGTTTATATAAACCGAAGGAAGAGATTAAAGGAACAACTCGGCAGCGGCCTCATATTATTGTTGGGAAATGAGGAAAGCAGCATGAATTATACTGATAATTGTTACCCCTTTCGCCAGGATAGTAATTTTTTGTATTTTTTTGGGTTAGACAGACCGGGACTTGCCGCTATCATCGATATTGATAATGCTCAAGAAATTATTTTTGGCAATGATATCGATGTGGAAGATATCATTTGGACAGGGCCACTGCAATCTTTGAATGAACAGGCTGAACTGGTAGGCGTATCAAACGTTTTACCGGCTTTATCCATTGCTGACAAAATAAGCAAACCATTATCTGAAAAAAGGAAGATCCATTTCCTGCCTCCATACCGGGCAGATAATATGCGTAAACTAACCCACTGGTTGAGCATTCCCTTTGATCTATTAAAAATATCATCCAGTACAGCACTTATCAAAGCGATTGTTGAGCAGCGTTCCATAAAAACTACCGAAGAAATAATAGAGATAGAAAAAGGAGTGAATGTAACAATAGATATGCAGTTGGAAGCGGCAAGACTTGCCCAGGAAGGAATTTCAGAAACAAAAATTGCAGGTATCATTCATGGTATTGCATTAAGTGCGGGAGGCAATCTTGCTTTTCCTACCATACTCACCGTAAACGGACAAATTCTTCATAACCATAGCCAGGGCAATATTTTACAGAAGGGCCAAATGTTGCTATGCGATTGCGGTGCCGAAACGTCGATGCATTATGGTGGTGATCTTACCAGAACCACTCCTGTGGATCAACGGTTTTCAACAAGGCAAAAAGAGATTTACGATATCGTGTTACATGCCCATGAAGCAGCAATTGATTCTTTACGTCCCGGCGTATTTTTTAAAGATGTTCATTTGAAGGCATGCGAAACACTGGCAGCAGGATTAAAATCAATTGGGCTCATGAAGGGCGATATCAACGAGGCGGTAAGTCAGGGTGCTCACGCCATGTTTTTTCAATGCGGACTAGGACATATGCTGGGTTTAGATACTCATGATATGGAAGACCTGGGTGAAGAATATGTTGGATATACCGATGACTTAAAAAAGAGTACACAGTTTGGATTGAAATCATTGAGGCTTGGAAGAAAATTGGAGGCCGGCTTTGTAGTGACAGTAGAGCCGGGTATTTATTTTATACCCGAGTTAATTGATCTGTGGAGATCGCAAAATAAATTTCCTGAATTTATTAACTATGATAAATTGGAGACTTATAAA
>JBAXBS010000021.1:0-16643 GCA_037141925.1 Chitinophagaceae bacterium | reverse complement strand
CCACAAGCATCTGGATGTTGTTGTTCGGCATCTACTTCTACTTTCACAGGACTGGTTTCATCCTTGCCTAAAAAATATTGAATAGGATCCAAGTAATGTTGCCCCATATCACCTAAACCTCCTCCATCATAATCCCAATAACCTCTAAAAGTTTGATGTACTCTATGTGCGTTATAAGGCTTGTAGGGCGCAGGTCCTAGCCATCTATCATAATCTAATTCGGCAGGAATAGGTTGTTCTTCTAACTTCGTTTTTCCTACCCAATAAAATTTCCAATCAAACCCAGTGGTTTTACTTACTGTTACTTTTAATGGCCAACCTAGTAATCCAGATTCCACTAATTTTTTAATAGGTCTTACGGTAGTGTTCATCCCATAAAAATTATCTTCAAATCGAAACCAAGTATTCAAGCGAAACATTCTTTTATATTCTTTGACTGCTTCTACTACTTTTTTTCCTTCTCCAATAGTTCTTGTCATAGGCTTTTCACACCAAATATCTTTTCCCGCTTTTGCTGCTTCTACTGCCATGATACCATGCCAATGCGGGGGTGTAGCGATATGTACGATATCTACTTCGGGTAGTGCAATCAATTCCCGGTGATCATGAAAAGTTTTTACCCCTCCACCCACCATTTTTTGGGCACTTGCCAAATGCGTAGCATCTACATCACATAAGGCAACGACTCTGGTACCAGCATAAGGAATATGACCACGTCCCATGCCACCTAAGCCTATTATGCCTTTGGTAAGTTGATCACTGGGTGCAATAAAACCTTTGCCTAATACATGTCTTGGAATAATTGAAAAACCCACTGCTAGCTTAGCTGTGTTTTGTAAAAAGGTTCTTCTTGTTGTAATTTTCAATTTCATTTTATAAATTTCTTTATCATTTAAAAATGGTTGGCAATGGTCGTGCTTATGCCTTTCTAAATTTATCATTTTTTAGTTAAACTTGAACGTAAAAGGAGAGAGTATAAAAATTATTTTTTATATTCAATTTCATTTAACGATTGACTCAACCCAAAACGAACGATTTATGTCAAAAAACATTCAAACCAACAAACTATTTGTAGCCAGCTGTCTGGCTTTATTAGTGACTTCTCTATCTTTTGGTATTAGAGCCGGAGTGCTTAGCCAACAAGGTATTGAGTTTAACCTTTCGCCTGCTCAATTAGGTACTATTGCTTCGACTGCCTTTTTAGGCTTCCCGCTAGCTATGTTATTTGGGGGTACCATTGTAGATATCATTGGCATGAAACGCCTATTGGTATTAGCTTTTATATTTCACCTAGCAGGTATTGTTTTAACAATTTATGCAACTGGTTATTGGAGTTTATTTTTATCTACTTTATTAGTGGGTATTGCAAACGGAACAGTAGAAGCTTCTTGTAATCCTTTAGTGACCGCTTTGTATCCGAATGATAAAACAACAAAACTCAATCACTTTCATTTATGGTTCCCTGGCGGTATCGTGATTGGTACTTTAATTGTATTCTTATTTAATAAGATTGGATTAAGTACACAAATTCAAGTAGGCATGATGTTAATTCCTACCGTTTTATATGGGTACTCTTTTAGCAAATTGGATTTCCCTGTAACTGAACGCGTATCAAGTGGTGCGAGCTCTTCCGAGATGTATAAGTCCTTATTAAATCCATTATTTATTTTCATGATCATCTGTATGTTTGGTACTGCGATCACTGAATTATTTACGGGACAATGGATTGATGTATTATTAAAAAATGTGAGTGATAATGCGATATTATTATTGACCATCGAAACCGGCATTATGGTTATTGGGCGTGGCTTTGCGGGCCCTGTGGTACATAAATTTTCACCTCAAGGAGTGCTTTTAATTTCTGCGATTTTATCTGCATTAGGTTTATATATTTTAGGTCACACTGCAGGGAATATGTTGTTTGTAGGTGCTATTATTTTTGGATTAGGTGTTTGTTATTTCTGGCCTACCATGTTGGGTTTTGTATCTGAAAACTTACCTAAAACAGGTGCTGTTGGAATTAATTTAATGGGTGGTGCAGGGATGTTTGCCGTATCCATATATATGATTTTTATGAGCGATTTTTATGATAAGTTAGTGAACTCAAAAATTCCTGCAAATACTGCAGCGGATCAATTAGCGACGGTTACTAATGAAGCAAAAAAATTAGCGGGCCCTGAAGTTATTAATGCGACTTTATTAATACCTGTGTTATTAATTGTTGCTTTTGCTGGATTAAATATGTATATGAAAAACAGAAAAGTGGCTGCTTCATAGGGAGGTTTTCGCGAAAAATTGAACCACTAAGGCGCGCCACTGGCGCGCCTTAGTGGTTCATAAAAGCCAAAATTGCCTCCGCAGTTTTAAGGGGTGCTTCTTCCATAGGAATATGTCCTACGTTAGGTAAAATGAGTAAACGACTATTTGCAATATCCTTTTTAAATAAATAAGCATTGTCTACGGCTATGACTTGATCTTGCTCGCCCCAAATAATTAAAGTGGGGACGGTAATAGTTTTAATGACTTCTACATTTACTTTATAAGGATGTGTAAATAAGGATAACATGGCCTTGCGATTGCCTTCTCTAAGTGTCATTTCATGATACCTGGTGACCACTTCCTCTGTAATCAAACTTTGGTCATAAAAAACAGTTTCCAGGCTTTTTCTTATCAAGGATTTAGGAGTAATATATAAAAGCAATTTATTTACTACCGGCATTTTTGCCAATGTAAAACCCAAGCTTCCTTTTTCGTTTTTAAGAGGATACCCGCCTGCATCTAATAAAATTAATTGACTTACTTTTTGTGGATGTACCACGGCGTATTGCCATGCAATACTACCTCCTAATGAATTACCCCCTAAAATGCATTTATTAATATGAAGTGCAGATAAAAAGGAATCTATAAAATTAGGATAGTAGGGAGCGATATAATTATTTTCAGGACTAGGACCCGTAAGACCAAAGGCGGGTAAGTCCATACTAATAATTCTTTTGTGCGGCATTTTTTTTAATAATAATGTCGTCAAGCTATCCCAAGTATGTAAGGAAGAAGAAGTACCATGTATAAATACTAGAGGATTATGATCGTTACTATCTCCTAATGAACGATAATGAACTTGCATACCCATTAATGGCATATATTTTGAACTTGCGTTGCCGTATTTTAATTGCATGGTCGCAATAGGTATATCTCTTTGAGCAAATACCGAAAACACGATAATCAATAACCCGAGAACTACTGCCATGGTATAGCCTAATTTGCGCGCTATTGTATTCCAACCTGAAGGAGGGGGTGTAGACAAATCCATATGCTTTAATTATGAAATTTAAGGTAAGAAATATATGTGGTTTAAAAGCGCAAAAACACTACGAAAACCGTACTAGTACTATAATCTACTAATTTAATATGTTAAGAAAAACACAAAGTTGGCACTCTGCGTAAATATTTTTAGAAGATAAAACTCTGATACTAAACTGTTTAATGATTTCTCATATTTTGACTATAATACCTTAACACGGTCTTGGCATTCTGCTGTTGTAAATAAGGTTAGATTGTACTACGAAAATTGCTTATTTAATAACCAAACTTAACCAAAGATGAAAAAAATTTATCAGCAAATTCTTGATTTCCCTCAAATGGTGAACCAAAAAGTATTTAATGCTCAATTAAATACAGAAGTAACACAATTTGATTCTCAAAATGGCGTAAGATCTTGGACTAAAACAGTCTATCAACTTCTTTCCATCATTGTTTTAATTACGTTGGAAGTGGGCTTCATCAAAGGCGCTATGACTTATTTCGCAGCTCCTGATACCAGCGCATTAGGCAAATTAGGAAGCATCCTTACTACTTTAGTAATGGTGTATTCTGCATTTCCTATTGCACACATTATTCGTTCCAGAGGAGAAAGCCTAGGTGGAAGTCATCACGGAATGGTATCTTATTTATTCAAAGATTTTGTAACCACTAATATTAAATTAATTGGGGAGGTGACCGCAGTGGCTGGATTTGCAGCTGCAGCTTGTTTTAGCCTTTGCTTCTTATTTGATACCAATTTATATTGCGCAACAAGTGGTGATTCCTTTTCTGCAATTAGCGGTGTTGTCGCATTGCCTTTGCAAGCTTTCAATACTTTATTGGGTGCCTTAAAATTAGATTACTTATCGGGAGTGCTAACTAATTTTGTGGGCTGGAAATTAGGCGCGAGTCAATCATTTACAGGAGATATGCTTTGGAATATCAATGATTTATTATTGGTAGGTGCTGCTTTTGTGAATGTTGCATTTGGATTGGTTGTATTATATATCAATCTTGCTGTATATCATTTTGTATACACTATGGTAGCTAATTTCTTAGGTTGGTTACAAAACCCATCTTTACCTCTTTCTGTAAAACATAAAAATGTTTAAATAGTCGATTTTCAATTTTAAGTGGGGCTACTTTCCTTCATTGGGAAGTAGCCTTTTTTATTTAAATAATAAATATATTTTTAACGGCTACAAAATTTCATAAGACTGTAGTATATTCATTCACTGAAAAATAAGTGTATGAAAAAATATATTGTGATCTCTCTTTGGATGTTGACACCCTTCACTTTGTTGATGGCACAGCAAACTCAAAAACCGCCTTTACATGGAAAAAATTGGATGGCCATTACTGGTAAGCCTCTAGCCGCTACAGCAGGTTCTATTGTATTTCAAAAAGGAGGCAATGCGGTAGATGCAGCTTGTGCAATGTTAGCAGCTACTTGTACCATGTGGGATGTATTAAGCTGGGGCGGAGAAACGCAAGCACTAATATATAATCCAAATACTAAAAAAGTAATCGCCATTAATGCGATGGGTGTTGCTCCTACAGGGGCGACTCCTGAATTTTTTAAAAACAAAGGTTTAAACTATCCTCCCGAATATGGTCCTTTAGCAGCAACCACTCCTGGCACTCCAGGGGGCATTTGTTATATGTTGGCTACTTATGGTAAATTAAGTTTAAAGGAAGTTTTACAGCCTGCCATGGATTTAGCAGCAGGCTATCCTATTGAAGCGCAAACTGCTAATAGTATTGAACGCGCCAAACAAAGAATTAAAGAATGGCCTTATAGTAAAAAAGTTTTTTTGCCACATGCTGGACAAAAAAGAGAAGCTCCTGAAGCGGGTGAAATTTTTGTACAAAAAGATTTATTAAACACTTTAACTAAAATGGTGGACGCGGAACAAAATGCTTTGAAAAACGGAAAGTCACGTGCAGAAGCTATTTGGGCAGCGTATGATCGTTTTTATACAGGCGATATTGCAGATGAATTTGTTCGTGGGGCACAAGAACAAGGTGGTTTAATTACGAAGCAAGATTTAGCAAACTGGAAACCAGTGGAAGAAGAAACCACTCATGTTAATTATAAAGGAATTGATGTTTACAAATTACAACCATGGACACAAGGTCCAGCGATGTTGCAAGCTTTAAATATTTTAGAAAATTTTGATTTAAAGTCCATGGGGTATAATTCAACAAGATATATGCATACAGTATATCAAGCAATGAATCTAAGTTTTGCAGATCGTGATTTTTATTATGGAGATCCTCGTTTTGCAACCAATCAACCTATCAAAGGATTACTAAGTAAAGAATATGCGAAACAAAGAGCGGGTCAAATTAATTTTGTTTCAAACAATCCTTTGGCGGGTCCAGGCGATCCGTATCCTTTTGAAGGAAAGCAAAATCCATTTACAGCTTTATTAAAATCTAAAGGAATTTCATTTGCAAATGATACGGTGAAATCTAAAGGAAGTGCGATCCCGGCGCATGATGCACGCATTACTCAAAATATTTTACCTCCTACATTAGACCCTGAATACATGGATAGAATGTGGCGTGGAACGACTTCGGTAGAAGCGGCTGATAAAGAAGGTTGGGTCGTATCTATTACGCCTAGTGGTGGATGGGTGCCTGCTTGTATTGCGGGTAATACAGGTGTAGGGATGAGTCAACGTATGCAAAGTTTTGTATTAGATTCAGCTCAAAATCCATTTAATGTGGTAGCACCAGGAAAGAGACCTAGAGTGACTTTAACACCAAGTTTAGCCATGAAAGATGGAAAACCATTTTTAGCATTTGCAGTGCAAGGGGGAGATACACAGGATCAAAATTTATTACAATTTTTCTTGAACATCGTTGAATTTGGAATGACTGTGCAAGAAGCGACCGAGGCAGCTAATATTAATTCCAATCAATTGTGGTTATCCTTAGGAGGAACCAAATTAGAAGATCGTAAACCTAAGCCTGGCAGCATGATTGTAAATAGTAATGTGTCTGACTGGGTGCGCAAGGAATTAAGAGCAATGGGTTACTCTTTAACTTTTGAAGACAGATCAAGTGGACCTATCAATGCGATATTATTTGATTGGAAACATGGTAGTCTTTGGGGGGGTAGTTCCAACCATGGAGAAGATTATGGAATTGCTTGGTAACGTGTTGTTACGACTTATTTAATTTTCAATTTTGCCATCTACCATATGTATGATGCGATGGGTTCGCTCTGCAAAGCTGGGATCGTGTGTAACGATCAATAAGGTTTGCTGGTATATTGATGATAATTCTTTGAAAATATCAAATACTAAGTCGCTATTTTTTTTATCTAAGTTCCCTGTAGGTTCATCGCCCATAATAATTAAGGGATCATTAATAAGTGCGCGCGCTATAGCCACTCTTTGCTTTTCCCCACCTGAAATTTGATTCGCTTTTTTAAGAGCTAGCTGAGAAATACCTAAAATTTTTAATTTTTCCATTGCTCTGTTTTCTACTTCTTCGGTCGAATATTTTTTTAATTTCAAACCAGGCAACATGACATTATTTAACACATTAAACTCGTTGAGCAAATAATGAAATTGAAAAACAAATCCTATTTTTTCATTTCTCACTTTTGCTAATAGGGCCTCATTCTTTTTGGGCATCTCCATTTGATCAATTAATAAAGTTCCATCATAATCGGTATCCATGGTGGAAAGGATGTATAACAAAGTAGATTTGCCACAACCTGATTTTCCTGTGAGTGAAACAAATTCACCTTTATTGATGGAAAAATTAATATCATTCAATACTTGAATCCGAATAGGGTCCGTAAAGAATTTATTAATGTTTTTTGCTTCTAAAATTATTTCACTCATGTTATTTTCCTCTAATGATGATCACGGGATCAATTTTGCTTGCCTTTCTTGCAGGAAACCAACCTGCTAAATATGTTGTGATTAATGAAAACACAATTCCTATCATATAAAATTTGGGATTGTAATTGATGGGGTAGGTTTTAATAGTAGGTAAGGAAGCGGTATTAAATGGAATTTGATCAATAATGGAAGTAAGTCCAAAACCCAGTAGCAGACCCAGTAGACCTCCAAAAATTCCTATACTTACAGCGATATAAATAAAAATGCGCTTTACATCCTGCCCCGAAAAACCGGTCGCTTTTAAGATAGCGATAGAATCCATTTTTTCAAATATCATCATATTCAGGATATTATAAATACCAAATCCTGCAACAATTAATAAAGTAATGCCCACCGAATAGGAAATTAAAGTTCGGATTGAACTACCTGTTTCAAATTGTGAATTCGCAGTTTGAATATCTTCGGCGTCTATTTCGTATAATTTTTGATATTCTTTTGCCATAGCTGGTGCCAAAGTCATATCTTTTAGTTTGATTTGAATATCGGTGATATAATTATTAGGTTGTGCCATAATTTTTTGCACCGTTTTAATAGAAGCAAAACTTTGAACATTATCAAGGTCCTTAATGCCCGATTGAAAAATCCCCACCACTTTTAGTTGAAATCGATCTCCCTTTGATGTAGTTACTTGAATGCCATCACCAATATTAGCAAGCATTTTGCTGGCAAGTCCTTTTCCTAAAATGATACTGTTGTCAATCTTACTTAAATCTGCTGAATTACCCGAAGTCACATATTCATCAAAATGAAACAATTTTGTTTCTTGAATCGGTTCAATGCCAAAAACAGATCCATTAATATCAATATTTCCATCATTAAAAAATACCTGTGTACTTATTTTAGGTGAGTAGCCTAACACGCGACTGTCTTTTTGCAAGGATTCCATAATAGCACCGCTATTGTATATGGCTAATCTATTTCCGTCGGATTTCACAGATTCAATAAAGTGATGGCTATTACTATTTTTATGGGCTAATTTAATAGGTTGATTATCGTTGGGTTTAATATCATTGAACATCCTTATGTGAGCGGTTCTATTTAATATCAAGCCATCTAATAGATCATTAAGGCCTGACATAAAACTGAGTAGGGTAATAAACATAGTAATGCTAAAAGTGACGCCAATAGCGGCTACCAATGTTTGCTTCCATCTTGCTATTAAAAGCGATTTGGCAATGCTTGTTAATAATTGCTTACTCATTATTGGGGTTTAATCAACTCGTCTTTTTCTGTAATACCAGAAATAATTTCGGCCTTTTCGTAATCTTTTAATCCCACCACCACTTTTCTTTTTTCATGATTGCTTAACAAAACATAATCTCCTTCTATAATATAATTACGAGGAATAGTAAGTGCTTTATTTTTTTTAGAAATCACAATATTTGCTTCAGCGCTTAAATTAGGAAATAGATTACTTGGCAACTTTGTAAAATTAGCTTCTACTTTAAATGATTTTGATTTTTCATTCATAATAGGAAACACTTTACGAATAGTAGCTTCAAATACTTCTCCTTTATAACTATCCATACTCAGTAGCACTTCCTGACCTATTTGAATTTTTGAAATATCATATTCGTCTACCTGTAATTCTACATAAAACTGAGAATTGTCTCCAATAATAGCAATAGGAGATTGCGTATTCACCATTTCCCCTTTCTCTTTATTTAAACTATACAAACGACCACTCATTTCACTTTTAATAGTGAAGTCACTCATTGATGCTGAGGATATGGCTAACGATCTTTCCGTTTGCTTCGTTTGAAAATCGAGCTGTTTTTTTAAATCGTTTAATTTTAATTTCCCAGCTTGGTACAAGCTCGCCGAATTTTTATAAGCTAATTCACGCATGTCTAATTCATTCTTTGATCCAATTTCCTGTGCCCATAATTTTTTTTGTCTATCTAATAAAGAGGCGTCATTATCCATTTTAAATTTTGCTACTTCTAGATCAGTTTGTGCTTGTTGAATTTTTTCTTGATTGGCTTGTATAGATAAATAATTAGCGTTTAATTTTGCGTTTTCGTAATTTAATTTTTGTGTCACATCAGACAAGCGTAAAATAGCTTGTCCTTTTTTGACCCTGTCGCCATCCTTCACATAAATATCTGTTATCACTCCATTGGCTTTAGAGTATACCTGATATTGGTTATCACTTTTAACAGTTCCTGAGGCATATACCGAATAAGTAATACTTTCTAGCGTTGGGTGAAGGGTTGCTTGCTTTTTACCACAAGAAAATAAAAGAGGGAAAAGGGCGCTGAACGCTAAAGTATAGAGGTTGCTGTGTCTGCTATATTTCATTCCTAAAGTTACCTAATAATTTATGAATCATTATTTGAATTTAGTAGTTTTAAGTATAATAATATGGATTGCTTATGAAATATTTATTAATACTGACACAAGTCATTTTTTCATTCCATTTAAATGCGCAAGATTGGTTAGTCAAGCCATCTAAAGAAAAAGCGAAGATGAGCACAGCCAGTCAAAAAATTGAATTAAATAATGGACTGGTGAAAAGAGTTTTTGTCATACAACCCAATGTGGCATGTATTGACTATACTAATTTATCTAATGGTCAACAATTACTAAGAAGCATTGAGCCAGAGGCTAAATTGATTTTAGATAATGTAGTTTATAAAGTAGGGGGTTTGAAGGGGCAAAAGGAAAAAGCTTATTTATTAAATGATTGGATAGGGAATTTTACGAATGAGGATTCTTCTTTCAGAATGGTGCATTATGAAATAGGGCCTATCACTCCCTTTATACAATGGAAATGGAATAGTTGGGCGATGAATTATCAACAACCTACGGGTCAAAAAATAACTTTTGATTATAGTTCTTCATTACCTGCAGTCAAAGACATTAAAGTACATGTGGTGTATGAATTATATGATGGACTCCCCTTAATCACAAAGTCATTATGGATTGAGAATAAGGGATCCAAGGAAATTAAAATTAATAGAATTGTTAATGAAGTATTAGGATTGGTAGAAGAAGAAAGTGCGGTGGTTGGCAAGCCAGAAGAAATGAAAAAACAACATGGCATTTATGTGGAAACAAATTATGCTTTTAATAATGCAATGCGTTATGATATCAGTGATCAAACTACCCATTGGAAAATGGATCCTGAATATACTTCTCAAGTAAATTATAATTATGAAACTCCTGTATTATTAGAAGTGTATCCCGAAAATGCACCTGGCATTGAGTTACAGCCGGGTGAAACCATTCGCTCAGTGCGCACGCAGGAATTACTGATGGATAGCTATGATCGCCAAAGAAGAGGTTTAATGCTGCGTAAAATGTACAGAACCATTGCCCCCTGGACGACGCAAAATCCCATTTTTATGCATTTAGTAAGTAAAAATGATGCGGAAGTAATCAATGCAATAGATCAATGTGTTGCTACTGGATATGAAGCAGTGATTTTAAGTTTTGGGAGTCATTTAAATATGGAAGATAGTTCGGCTATCAATTTAAGTAAATGGAAAAAATTAGCCGATTATGCGCATCAACATAAGATACTATTAGGTGGCTATAGTTTATTTAGTAGTAGACGAATTAGTGATGAAGAGGATGTTGTAGATATCAAAACAGGAAAACCTGGTGGTGCTTTTTTTGGGAATGCTCCTTGCTTTGGAAGTAAATGGGGATTAACCTATAGAGATAAAATAAAATTATTTTTTACGCAAACAGGTTTTGATATTTGGGAAAATGATGGACCTTATCCTGGAGACAAATGTGCTTCCATTTTACATCCTGGTCATAAAGGGTATGATGATTCTCAATGGAGACAAATGGAAATTCAAAAAGGGCTATACCATTGGTTGAATGAAAAGGGAGTATATATTAATGCACCGGATTGGTATTTTTTAGATGGTACTCATAAAATTGCAGTAGGCTATAGAGAAGTCAATTTTTCATTATCACGTGCACAGCAAAAAATATTGAATCGCCAAAATATACACGATGGAACGATCGAAAAAACACCTTCTATGGGATGGGGCTTTGTGCCTTTAACCAAATACCAGGGAGGAAGCGAAGATGCAGTGCTAGAGCCATTAAGCGAACATTTAAAAGATTATGAACAACTCATGATGCAATACTATGGCGCTGGGGTGCAAGCTTGTTATAGAGGGCCTCGATTGTATGATACCGAAGCCACTAAAAAAGTAGTATCCAGTACGATTACTTGGTATAAAAAGTATCGTTCTATTTTAAATTCGGATATCATTCAATTGCGTCGTGCGGATGGCAGAGACTGGGATGGTTGGTTACATGTAAATCCATTACTTGCTCAAAAAGGTTTTATGATGTTGTTTAATCCTACTAAGGAAGTGATGACTCGTACTATTTCATTGCCGCTTTATTATACAGGGTTAACGCAGCAGGCCATTATTACAGATCAAAAGGGTACGCGAAAAACATTGAAATTAAATCGTGATTATACTACTTCCTTTACTTTTACCATTCCTCCTGATACCTTTGCCTGGTATGTGATTGAATAAAGTAAAGAAATTAGTTTAAAAATAATTCATCCACAAAAATCCACGCATGTGTTCTTTTGCCGGGATGCCATTCGGGCAATCTTTTTAAATTCATCAAGGTAAAACGATAAAATTTATAAGGATTGTTGCTAGTAATGGGGCAACTAAAGGATTTATTTTCACGTGTCATGTCTCCTTTTTCTAAGGAGGGAAACTTAACCTCATTGATTTTGGAAAATTGTTTGCCATCAATACTTCCTTCTACTTTAATAGATAAAATAGGAAATATATAGGCAGCGTTATCAATGAAAGCATTAAAATGTGCTTCGTTTAATTTTTTATTTTGTTTAAATCCAATGACGAACACCATAGTGGTATCGCGATAGGCAATCCATTTACCATTAGAAAAATTTTGTTCCCCCAATTCATAATCAATTAAAGTTTTAGCACCACTGCCAGGATATTTTTTATCAGGAGGCGTGATAAAATAAATAGTATCAGGATGAATCTCTGATTTGTAAAATGTTTTTTGAACTATATCACTACTTATCCAACCTGGCTTAAATGCTTTTGTTTTTAAAGTAGTATTTGCTGAAAAACGTAAAGGCTTACTAAATATAGGACTGCTTAGGCTATCAGGTTCGCTACCATCGGTGGTATATCTAATATTAGTGCCTTTTAAAAAATGCTTAATAGTCACATCTAAGTGATTCACAATAATGGAAGAATCCTGTTGAATAATAGGATTGGTGATTTTAATAAGTTCGTTTTCTAGATTATCTCCAATGGTAAAATGAATTTTTGGAAATTGTTGTACTAGGCTATTGGCTTGTGTGCTCGTTACACTATTAGACCATAATTGTACTTTTTCGATGGGCGTTTTTTGTAAAAAAGAGGTCAAAGCCTTTTCATCATAATGGTATCCACATATTGAAATGCTATTTAACTCCTTCAATTTTTTTAATGGAGTCAATTGATTCAAAGATAAAGAGGTATAATTTAAATTTAATTTTTTTAAGTGAGTAAGCTCCGCTATAAATGCAATATCCTCTTCTTTAAGTGGCATGTTTTGCATGCTTAAACTAATGATTTGATCTTTGATAGGAAGTAATTTTTGTAAATTATCGTGCAAATAAAATTTACTCTGATAAAAACTTACTTCAATATCAGTACTTCCATTATAGATATAATTGGCAGTACAATAATTGGAATTATATTGTTTTAAATCCGGAAAATCGCTTCCAGTATTTTTGTTTTTATTTCCTCCTTTATCTATATGACTTGAACTTCCAATGCTTGGCTGATATTGATTGGCCATCATAAATAAGCTATCAGTTTTTGCTATTTCACTCATCTTTAATTGCAAATTTCCTCCGGCTTGAATCCAACGAGTTAATATTAATAATTCCTCTGGTGTCAATGGAGTTTTTCCATCGGGGGGCATATGTTTATCATCAGTGAGGGGTAAGTGTATGCGTTGAAATAACAATGCCTCTTTTCCATTTTGTGCCATTAAAATAGCACCATCTTTACCGCCTTTTAAAATGTTTTCAGGAGTATTGAGTAATAAATTTCCTTTTATTTTTTCGGGTCCATGACAGCTTACACATTTTTGCTGTAGGATAGGCCCAATGGCTCTTTCATACAGCGTGGCAGTACTATCCAATTTTACTTTTTGTATAACAATAGGGGATATGACTTTATTTTCTGGCCAAGATAATGCCTTTGTACCATGTGTTAATTGTGCACCCTTATGTGTAAAAAAGGCAATCACAAAAACATACACTAGTGCGAATAAAATTCTGAATCGATAAGTGTTATGAAATATCCCATTATTTTCTAACAAGTACACTAGTATCCAACTCAAATAGGCAATGCTAATACCACCCCATTGATGCCAAAAAAGGAGTGGCGCATCATAGGCGTCTTGTTTGGATAAAAACACACCCAATATAGCTACGATGCTGGCTAAAAACGCATTGACAATACTTCCTATTTGTACTAAAGCAATATGCTTGTTCAACTTTTTTGTGAATAATAAATAGCCACCCATGATGCATCCTAAAACAATTGGAAAATGTAACACCATAGGGTGCATTTTACCTAACCATTGAAAATAAACATTGAAATTTATTTTTTCATGGTAATATGCAATGACAGCTAAAAATGGATTGAGTATCCATAAGCCGTTTTTACAATAAGACATCCATTTATTTTCTTGCATCACTATTATTGTTACAATTGCTTTAACTAACTTATTAATTCATTTATTACATTTCCGGATACGTCTGTTAATCGGTAACGCCTGCCTAAATGTTTAAAAGTAAATTCTTCATGATTCACTCCCATTAAATGCATAATGGTCGCATGAAAGTCATGCACATGTACAGGTAATGTATTAATATTATATCCAAAATCATCTGTTTCACCGTGTACGCCCGGTTTCACCCCACCACCAGCCATCCAAATGGTAAAACATCTTGGATGATGGTCTCTTCCATAATTATCTTTGGTAAGTGCCCCTTGACAATAATTCGTTCTTCCAAATTCCCCACCCCATATCACTAAGGTTTCATCTAGTAATCCTCTTTGTTTTAAATCTTTCACTAAAGCTGCTGATGCTCTATCTACATCTTTACATTGTCCAATGAGTTCATTGGGTAAATTACCATGTCCATCCCAACCTTGATGGTATAATTGTACAAATCGAACTCCGTTTTCGGATAATTTACGCGCCAACAAACAATTGGCTGCATAAGTACCCGGTACCAAACATTCGGGTCCATACATTTTCACAATACTTTCTGGTTCATTTTGCAAGGAAGTAATTTCAGGCACTTCCATTTGCATTCTATAAGACAATTCATATTGTTGAATTTTAGCAACAATTTCAGGGTCACCAATATTTTTATACGACTCTTGATTTAAAGCAGCTAATTCATCAAGTATAGCACGCTTATCATTGCGTTCCATAAAATCTGGATCAGATAAATATTTTACAGGTTCTTCCCCGCTACTAAATTGAACCCCTTGATGTATTGAATCTAAAAAACCATTGTTCCATAATTTGGAATACACCCCTTGTCCATTTCCTTTTCCTTTACTTAATAAAACACAAAATGCAGGTAGATTTTTATTTTCACTTCCTAAACCATAACTTATCCATGAACCCATACTAGGCCTGTTTCCTACTTGTGCACCGGTTTGAAAAAAGGTAAGTGCTGGATCATGATTGATCGCTTCTGTGTACATGGTTTTTACAATACATAAATCATCTGCGATGCTCGCAATATGTGGAATGGTTTCACTAAACCAAGCGCCATTACTTCCGTGTTGAGAAAAATTAAATCGAGTTCCAGCTAATGGAAATTTAGTTTGATTCGCTGTCATCCCTGTTAATCTTTGCCCATTGCGAATACTTGCAGGTAAATCTTTACCATGCATTTGTTGAAGCATGGGTTTATAATCATATAAATCTAATTGAGAAGGGGCCCCATTTTGAAATAAATAAATAATCCTTTTTGCTTTGGGTGCAAAGTGAGGTAATACTTTTGTAAATATTTCTTCTTCATTGGCACCATCAAACATGCCTGGTACTAAAAGAGAACCTAACGCTAATCCCCCCAAACCCATACTCAGTTTGGATAAAAACTTTCGTCTATTTTGATTTAAGCCATGTTCTAAAAATTCATTCATCGGTTTTATGATTTAGCAATGGTTTCTTCTAAATTATATATAATTAATATCGTTTTCATTAATGCAGCAGCTTCTGTTTCATTATACTTTTGAACAGGGTGTCGATATTCCCCAACAGCTAAAGCATTTTTGACCATCAATGGTTTGCTTTTTAACAATTCTATTTGTTGCTCGCAATAGTCTATCAATTTATTTTTTTCAAACCTGCTGGGTTTTCGAATGACTATTCTTTCAAAAGCTTCTACAATTTTATCTTCTAAATTTTTGGGATGACTACTTATATTTTCTGCTAACACTCTAGAAGCTTCTAATACAGTGGGATCATTCAACATGGTCAAGGCTTGTAAGGGAGTATTAGTGCTGGCTCTTTTAGCTTCACATTGATCTCTATTACTAGCATCAAATATCATCATGCTTGGAGGGGGAACTGTTAATTTAATAAATGTATATAGGCCTCTTCTATAAATCGCATCTCCATGATCTTGTTTATAAGTTGCCAATACGCCTCGCCCAGAAGTCGTGCTTTCCCACACCCCTTTAGGTTGATAAGGCTTCACACTAGGACCTCCAATAGTTGTATTTAATAATCCACTTGAACTTAATATAAAGTCACGAACTATTTCTGCTTTAAATCGAGTACGTGGCGAACGCGTATAATAAACGTTATCTGGATCTACTTCTAATTGTTTTTTTGTTACATCGTTGGATTGTTTATACGTACTACTGGTTACTATTTTTTTAAGTAGATATTTAATATCCCAACGATGTTCCATAAAATCCACGGCCAACCAATCTAATAATTCTGGATGCGTAGGCAACTCGCCTTGTAAACCATAATCGGCAGATGTTTTTACAATTCCTTTTCCAAAAATCTCCTGCCAAATAAAATTCACAAACACTCTAGCTGTTAATGGGTTTTTATTGCTTGTGGTCCATTTTGCTAAACCTAATCGGTTGCGTTCAAATTTTGTCGTATCATAAGGCATTATAGATTCTAATGCAGTGGGCCTTACTAAAATATCTGAAGGTGCATCATAACTTCCTCTATTTAAAATATAAGTGGGTCTTGTTTTTACAGTATCTCCCGGCTTCCAATCCCCCATTACTGAAACTTCTAAAGATCCGGTGTCTTTGGTATTAATATAAGAAAACAATTTACTTCTTTCATCGGCTGTGATAAATAGTTTTGGATTTTTTGCTAATGTTGAAATACTGACATCTCCCTCATATCCTTTTTCTC
>JBAXBS010000020.1:0-17336 GCA_037141925.1 Chitinophagaceae bacterium | reverse complement strand
ATCAACGTAATTTGTTGTAAATAAGACCCCAAGCTTTTATCACCATACTCTCCATCGTCATTGCTAGGGCTTTCGGTCCACTCTTTAATAGAGTTTAATAATTCCTGTATGTTTTCATAACGCGCTAATCCTTCGGTGGATTTATCGTTAAATAATTCTTTTACAATATTGGTATGCTTACCTACTTGAACTGCGACATCGTATGCATTATGTTTGGTGAGTTGATTTTGAAAATATTTAATCATCGTTACAAACTCTTCAATAGCAGTTAGTGTTCCTGCTTTAAAACCAAACCCTTTTGCTTTTTCAAGCACTTCAAAAAAGGTAATATTATTTTCACTAGCTAATACCAAACATTTTTCAATAGTAGTTTTTCCAATGCCTCGAGTGGGATAATTAATAATTCTTTTTAATCCTTCTTCATCCTTCGTGTTGACGATAATACGCAAGTATGCGATATAATCTTTGATTTCCTTTCTTTGATAGAAGCTAAGCCCACCATAGATCTTGTAAGGAATACCACTACGTCTTAAGCTTTCCTCAAAGGATCTACTTTGTGCGTTGGTTCTATATAAAATTGCAAAATCATTATTATAAAAATGGTTTCTTAATTTATTTTCTTGAATGGCATCTGCCACAAACTTTCCTTCATCATTGTCGGTCATCGTGCGCACCAACTTTATTTTATCTCCTTCTTCATTTTCGGTCCACAAGTTTTTGGGAATTTGTCCTTGATTATTTTTAATCACATGATTGGCCACTTCTAAAATAGAAGCACTGCTTCGATAGTTTTGTTCCAGTTTCACCAACTTCACATCATCATAATCTTTTTGAAACTGTAAAATGTTTTCGATGGTTGCTCCACGGAAACTATAAATACTTTGCGCATCATCACCTACGACACAAATATTTTCATGTACTGCCGCTAATAGTTTTGCAATTTGATATTGCACCGGATTGGTATCCTGATACTCATCTATTAACAAGTATTTAAACTTATGTTGATACTTGTGTAATACTTCTGGAAAGTCGCGCAATAGCTCATGCATTTTGAAAAGTAAATCATCAAAATCCATGGCACCGTTTTTAAAACATCTGGCAACGTAAGCCGCATAAATTTCTCCAATAGCGGGACGCTTAGATCTTGCGTCTTCTTGTTGAACAAAAGTATTCATCGCATATTCCACGGGACCCATTAATGCGTTTTTAGCAGAGGAGATTCTATTATGTACAATATTGGGTTTGTAATGTTTGTCGTCTAAGCCCATATCGTTGATAACCGCTTTCAGCACCGATCTTGAGTCATCGGTATCATAAATGGTAAAGCTCTGCGGGTAACCTAATTTTGAGGCTTCGCTTCTTAATAAACGTGCAAATACGCTGTGAAAAGTGCCAATATATAAATTACGTGCCTCACTGTTGCCTAATATTTTTTCAACACGCTCTTTCATTTCCTTAGCAGCCTTATTCGTAAACGTAAGTGCTAAAATGTTGAAAGAATCTACACCGCTATGCATTAAGTGAGCAATACGACTAGTCAATACTTTTGTCTTTCCACTTCCCGCTCCGGCAATAATCATTAAGGGTCCGTTAATGTGTAATACGGCTTCCTGTTGACGATCATTTAATCCATTCAAATATGCTTGCATGCAACGAAGATACGGTGACTAGCTTCATTTTAATGCCTTGGGGAAAACAAGTTTCATAAAAAAAACCCTGCCTTTTGAGACAGGGTTTTTTCGAACAAAATGATAAGAACCGTTTTTATAAAATCATTTTAAGATTTTAATGGTTGCTTATTTTCTTTCTAATAATTTAAAGAATTGATCTAATTGAGGTAAAATCACAATTCTAGTTCTGCGGTTAGCCGCTCTGTTTTCGGGAGTATCATTAGCAACCACCGGCATGTATTCACTACGTCCAGCTGCAGTCATACGTTTTGGATCGATACCATATTTTTCTTGTAAAATTCGAACAATAGTAGTTGCGCGTTTTACAGACAAGTCCCAGTTGTCTTCCATTAAATTACCCGATCCCAATAATTGTTTAGAATCGGTATGACCTTCTACTAAAAATTCAATAGCAGGTTGTGCAGCTAATACTTTTGCTACTTTACCCAATACCACGTTGGCTTTGTCTGTTACCGTAAAGCTTCCGCTTTTGAATAATAATTTATCCGAGATATCAACATATACGACTCCTTTTTCTACTTTAATATCGATGTCTTTATCATTTAAATCACCAATCGCACCTTTTAAGTTCATCACCAATGCCATGTTTAAAGAATCCTTACGAGCCATAGAACCTTGTAAATCTTGGATGTACATATCCTTGGCACCAATGTTTTCTAATGACTTTTTGATACTTTCAGCTTGAGAGCCAGTCACCACTGACATATCTTTTAATTGATTTAAAACGACATTGTTATTAGATTTTAAAAAATCAATTTGTTTGTTTAAATCATCTATAGTGGACTGTAAAGATTTTGATTTGAAAGCATTTTTATCTTGTTCCGCTTTTGCTTTTGTAATCTCATCTTGTACATCACGATATTTTCCTTGTAATTCAGCATAAGCACCATTTAACTGACCATACTTGGCTTCTGCTTCTTGTAATTTTTTAGGGCTAACACAAGAATAAGCACCAAGACATAACACTGCAAGCGCTAAAAAAATTTTACTTTTCATACTGTATCTGTTTTTATTAGTTTAAATAAATTAGCCAACGGCTATTACAAAAATAAGAATATAGTTTAGAGTCCAAAAACAAATTTGAAAAATCAGCATTTCCTTAACATTCAATATCGGCAGTAATGCCATATTCTGGGATGTAACCTTTAAAATCCTTGAAAAAGTCGATGATTTTGCGCTTGTCCGCATGTTCGTCGTCGCTTAACATAAAAGGTTCTGCAAAAACCACCTCTCTTTTGAAAAAACCCAACCCCACCATCACCACAGGTACATTTGCTTTTTTGGCAATATGATAAAAACCAGATTTTAATTTATATACTTTTTTTCGAGTGCCTTCGGGAGATAAAGCCAAATGAAAGCTTTCGTTTTCATTGAATTTTTGAACGACCTGATCCACTAGGTTGTTATTCGTGGAGCGATCCACTGGAGAGCAACCTAAGGAATGTAATATCCAGCTAAACGGAGGTATAAAAAGCTCCTTTTTGCCTAGAAATCGAAGAAACTCAAAATGCATTTTTTTGCGTATCGCTAAGCCTAAGAAGAAGTCACTACTATGCGTATGCGGGGCTACAATGTATACCGCCTTTTTTAAATAGAATGGAAATTCACCTTTAATTCTCCACCCCTTCACCGTAAAAAACCACCACACTAATAATTGATGCATAAAATAATATACCTAAAGATAATTCATCCCATTTAAAATAGGAGTGATTTGAATCACTTAATTTATGAATAAATAAGGGCACATCTTCATGCTCAAAAACAAAATAATAGGAGAAATAATTATACTATTGTTTGTATCAATATTAGTGCATTTTCTTCAGCATCTACTTTCTCGCATCCTATTTTTTGCACACTCAACTTAGGCTGCGTAGTAGCTTGTGAAAACTTAGCATACCAGCGATCATAATATTTTAATAAAATATCAAATGCTGCTTTTATTTTTTTCTCTTCTAAAAATTGCAAAGCGTTTTTGGTTTCTAATCCACCCAATCTTTTTTGAATCCTAATGGTTGCTTCTTGTAAACCTTGCAGCTCTAGGGATCCATAGGCTTCCACAATAAAATTTAATCTTTCTTCAAATGGAATTTCTAAAAAATAACAAGTACTTGCGCGCATTTGTTTGAATAGTTCTGTAGGAACAATAACAGTACCAATACGTTGACTTTCATCTTCTATCCAAATACTATGGACGGCTTGAGGTAAATTAATTTGTTCTTGAACTGATTTCCATAAAGCTTCTGCTAATTTATTTTCAAAATGTTCTTGTGTGGGTTGTGTGGGTTGTCCCAATGCTCCAAAGGAAGAACCTTTGTGATGCGCTAAACCCTCTAAATCTATTATAGATTGTTTTTTATTTTTTAAAGCGTGTAAAATTTCTGTTTTACCGGAACCAGTATAGCCCCCCAATACTTTTAAATGATAGGGGATATTAAATTGTTGTAGCACCCAATTTCGATAGCCTTTATAGCCTCCCACTAATTGCATGACTTTACAACCGTATAAATCCAAAAGCCAAGCTACTGCTGCACTTCGCATGCCCCCTCTCCAACAATGAACAATCACCGCAGGTGGATTTTTTCCTGCTTCTTGTTTTTCAGCAATCCATTTTTCCACTTGTTCAATCATGGCAATTTGCTTTTGAGCAAAAAACGGAATCCCTACTTTGATAGCATCTGCACGACTTTGTTTTTTATAAGTGGTTCCCACAATGGCGCGCTCTTCATTGCTAAATAGAGCCAGTGAATAAGCACCTGGAATATGCGCATGTTCAAATTCGCCGGGACTTCTTACATCAATAATAATGTAAGGATCCGTTGAGCTACGCTGCTTCAATTTTATAAAATCAGTGATAGAAATTTTTTGAATCGCCATTAGTATAAAGATAGCTTCTTTAATTGCATTATTAAAGCTTCCTGACTCATTTCCTCAAAAGGGGGAAGAGTATAATTAAACGCATGGGCAGTATCTATTGCAGTAGTCACATTAAAATTTTCTTGTTCATAGCAAATGGCCCATTTTTTATCCTGCCATTGCTTTCCTAAATATTGCTGTTCGGTTTGTCCGGGTGTGGGTACTACAATTAATTTTTTTCTAAAAGGAATGAGTTCCATTAAGCTGGTGTAGCCTCCTCGACATATAATATATTCGGCTTGTTGAATTTGAAGTGCTAATTCTTTTCCTGATAAATGACTGTATAAAATACCGTGTTCCGATTTTTGTTGTTGTGGGTGCAATGGCCTACCACCCACTATCACAAAGGGTTTGCCCGTTTGGTTTCCTTGTTCCCAAAGTATTTTTTCAAATAGACTTCTTTGTGGTTCGGGCCCTGATACGATTCCTAAAAAGGGTATTGGTTTTGCTATCACTTCACTATTAATACCACTATTAACATCACCTAAGTTTGTACTAATATTTTGATGCAGTCTGGATAAGCATCCCATATACCATAATGGCGTGGAAGGTAATTTTGCGGGGTGAGATAAAATCCCCGCTAACCCATTGCCTGATTCCATATCAGGAATCCAAACAGCTTTAAATTTATGAAACCAACGATATTGAAATTGTTGAAATAATAAAGTGGACCAAGTATAAGGTGTCTGCAGATTAAGTTGATGGGTGATAAAAACGGAAGTAATATTTTTATGATAAAACCCAAAACGATTATCTGAAATAATAAAATCAAAATGAATTTGTTTTGCTTTTTGTTTCAACCAAAAATATTCATACACTGCACTAAAAATAATTTGTGGTGTTTGCAATAGCATGGCGAGATTAAACCAACTTTTTCTTTGCGTATATTTAATTCGATAACCCCGTAAGGTTAAAAAATGAGCATCTGGAATGGCTTCTTGTAAGATGACTTGATGATGGCCCTCTGTGGCGATATATATGTTGTACCCCAGCTGCTGCAAGCTTTGTATAAGTGGAATGCACCTGGTGGCGTGTCCCAATCCCCAATCAATGGGTGAAATACAAATATTGCCTCGTTTCATAAAGCACTAATTTAGTCATTATTGTACATGTATAAAATGTAAATTTGGTAAAACGTATATTGTCCATTTAATTTGTGAATCATGCCATTACTTTCAAAAGATAAATCTATTGCTTTGTATGCAGCACTCGTTTCCTTTGGAACCTATGTGTTTATTTTTGGATTTAGAAAATCATTTACCGTATGTACATTTGACGGAATGACTTTTGGCCCTATAGCCTACAAGACTGCATTGGTAATTAGTCAAATGTTAGGTTATTTGTTGGCAAAGTTTTATGGCATCCGATTTATTTCTGGTATGCAAAAAGTGAATCGTTATAAAATCATTTTTTTATTAACAGGTATTGCCTGGGCTGCTTGGTTATTGTTCGCCGTGGTGCCCGCACCGTATAATGTAGTGTTTTTATTCATCAACGGGTTTCCGCTAGGAATGTTATGGGGCGTGGTTTTCTCTTATGTAGAAGGAAGAAGAAGTACCGATTTTATTGGAGCTGCTTTAGCCGTTAGTTTTATATTTTCTGCGGGTTGGGTAAAGTCAGTGGGCGGTTGGTTGATGCTACAATTTCATATATCAGAATTTTGGGTACCTTTTTGCACGGGTCTTGTTTTTGCATTACCCTTAGTGATTTGTGTATATGGTTTAGAAAAAGTACCTCCGCCTTCCCCTGAAGATGAATTACTGCGCGCGCAACGTATTCCTATGACAGGCGCAGATCGCAAATCTTTATTGTTACAGTACTTGCCGGGCATCATTGCGTTTGTAGTCATTTATTTATTTGCAACCATCTTTCGTGATATCCGCGATAATTTTTCGGCAGATATGTGGAAGGAAATGGGATATGGATCTAAACCCGAAGTGTTTACTCAAACCGAAATTCCTATCACCATTTTTATTTTGATATTAATGGGCGCGGTCGTTGTTTTAAAAAATAGTTTTAAGGCGCTCATGGTGGCGCATGTATTTATCTTGTTCGGATTTATTATTGCCGGCACCAGTACTTATTTTTTCACGCATCAATTGCTGGCACCCTTTTGGTGGATGTTATGGGTGGGCTTGGGTTTGTATTTAGTGTACATCCCTTTTAACTCCATTTTCTTTGATCGATTGATTGCCGCCTTTTCCATGAAAGGCAATGTGGGCTTCTTTATCTACCTGGCCGATTCGGTGGGATATGTAGGAAGCGTAGGTGTGATGTTATTTAAAGAAGGCATGAAAGTGCAATTAAAGTGGACACAGTTTTTTTCCCAAAGTGTGATGATACTTTCTTTGGTGGGTGTCTTTATAACCTTGTATGCGATGTATTACTTTTTTTCAAAATCTAAGACCACGCCGTTGATGCAATAACGCAAACCGGTGGGCTTAGGGCCGTCTTCAAATACATGCCCCAAATGTGCTTTACATTTTCCGCATTGTACTTCGGTACGGTCCATTCCATGAGAATGATCGGGTGTGTAAATAATAGAACCTTTGGCAATGGGATCAAAAAAGCTAGGCCAACCACAACCGCTTTCAAATTTGGTATCACTTTTAAATAGTGGATTTCCGCAAGCGGCACAGTGATAAGTTCCTATTTCCTTAGAGGTTTCAAATGCACTGGTAAAGGGGCGTTCGGTGCCTTTTTCACGTGCGATATAATATACTTCAGGTGCTAAAACTTGTTTCCAAACGCTATCAGGTAAAACGAGTTTTTCCTTATTTGTTTTAGAGTAGTAGGTGTTTTTGCTAGATGACATAAGGGTAGATTTTTGAGTGTCAGCCAATTTTTGTGGGGAAGTGGATCCTGCTTGCGAACAAGCGGATTGACTTACTAAAAGTGCTATGAATAATAGTTTATACATCATGTTATTTGCTGTTGTAAAAATACTAACAAGCATTCAGATAAATTGTTCAATTTTCTCCGCGTCTTTCCCCACAAATTTAGGCTAGTTGCTTATCTTTGTCAGCACTCTAATCAATCAGCATGTTTAATTTAATTTTATTCGGTCCTCCAGGTAGCGGAAAGGGAACACAAAGTGAAAATATTATTGCCGCTAACGGCTTACAACATCTTTCTACTGGGAATTTATTGAGAACCGAAATTTCGAATCAAACTACTTTAGGATTAGAGGCAAAAAGAATCATGGATCAAGGTCAATTAGTACCCGATGCGGTCGTGATAGGTATGGTGGGCAATTTTATGGATGCACATCCGGAAGCAAAAGGTTTTTTATTTGATGGCTTTCCTCGTACAACAGCACAATGTGTTGCGTTAGATGCTTTATTAGAAGAAAAATCGAGTGAAATAAATGTAGTGTTGGCTTTAGAAGTAACCGAAGAGGAATTAGTGAAAAGATTATTAGGTCGTGGTGCTACTTCTGGAAGAAGTGATGATACGAATGAAACAGTGATCCGCGCGCGTATTCAAGAATACCATGATAAAACGACTGCGGTTGCCACCTATTATGCACTATTCAATAAAGTAGTAAATATTAAAGGCGAAGGAACCGTTGAAAGTATTTACGCCGATTTGAAAAAAGAAATTGATGCACGTATTTAATTTTAATATCTAATTAAATTAAATAAGTCATCTACCCCCCCAAAAAATAATTGAATTATATATTCAATCCACCGCAAGCACTTATTACTTGTCCTGTAACATAACTGCTCAACTCACTTGCTAAGAATAAAGTGGTGTTTGCAATTTCTTCTGCTTTACCAAATCTTCCTAAAGGAATTTTTTCCAAGAAAGCTTTACCGGCATCTCCTTCATTTAAATAATGTGTCATGTCAGTTTCAATAAAACCTGGCGCAATGGCATTGCATCTAATATTGCGACTACCTAATTCAAGCGCAATGGATTTTGTAAAACCTATAATGCCTGCTTTACTTGCGGCATAGCTACTTTGACCCGCATTGCCACGAATACCAATGATGGAACTCATATTAATAATACTACCCGACTTTGCTTTCATCATGGGACGAATCACTTGCTTGGTCATATTAAAAACACTTTTCAAATTGGTATCCATGACATCATCCCATTGTTCTGCAGTCATGCGTAACAATAAATTATCTTTTGATATACCTGCATTGTTGACACAAACATCAATGGTGCCAAAATCGGCTAGTACATTTGTTACAAATATTTCACATGCTGCAAAATCGGCGGCATTAGTTTGATATCCTTTTGCGCTGACGCCTAATTTTTTAATCTCTGCTTCTAATGCAGCAGCCTTCTCTGCACTCCCATTACTCACATAGGTAAAAGCAATATGTGCTCCTTGTTCTGCTAATTTTAATGCAATGGCAGCACCAATTCCTCTAGCTGCTCCAGTTACAATAGCCACTTTTCCTTGTAGTAATTTCATAGTTGTATTATTTAAAAACAATATTGCAAATATAATTAATTCTGCTTGGTCTGACTCAACTCTTGATGAATCATTTTAATGTCATCTACATACAATCTGTCATTGGATAATCGAGGTACTTTATGTTGTCCTCCTAATTTCCCTTTTCGTTTTAACCATTCATGAAAACATCCAGTCGCTACAGCCGTTATTTGTGGTAATCTTAAAGCAATATCTTTGTGTCGCTTCGCTTCATAATCACTATTTACTGCTTTTAAATTTTCGTCCAATGTTTTTGTAAATGCTATTAAGTCATTAGGCGCTTTATCAAATTCAATGAACCATTCATGCGCTCCCGTATTTTCATCTGACATGTACACAGGTGCTGCCGTATATTCTTTAATGCTCACTCCAAAAGCCTTGCAGGTAGCGGCAATCGCTTGATCACTATTGTCTGCAATTAATTCTTCGCCAAAGGCATTGATGTATTGTTTTAATCTTCCCGATACTTTAATACGATAGGGTGCCAAACTCACAAATTGAATCGTGTCACCTACTAAATATCTCCACAAGCCGCCATTGGTGCTTATTACAATCGCATAATTTTTCCCCAGTTCCACTTTATTTAATCCATATGTAATAGGGAATTCTTTTCCATATTCTTCAATTGGCATGAACTCATAAAAAATTCCATGATCCAAAAATAATAACATGCCTTCTTCGTCTATTCTATCTTGTGCTGCAAAAAATCCTTCACTGGCATTATATATTTCTACATAATTACAATCACCTCCAATAATTTTTTGAAACTGTTCCTTGTAGGGTGTAAAGGAAACGCCACCATGAATGTATAATTCAAAGTCGGGCCATACTTCTTTAATATTTTGTTTACCTGAAATTTCTAAAATGCGTTTTAATAAAACTAAAGTCCAGGTAGGTACGCCCGCAATAGAAGTTACATTTTCGTTGATGGTGTTTTGTGCTAAGCTTTCAATCTTTGCTTCCCATTCATCCATGAGTGCAATAGATAATTCAGGGGTTCTAATAAAGCTGGACCAAAAAGGTGAGTTTTCTAATAACACGGCACTTAAGTCACCATATTGTATATCTTCTTTAATGGGATGCACTTGATGACTTCCGCCAATCACTAATCCTTTGCCCACTAATAAATCGCTGTCTGGTTTTTCGTGATAATAGATAGTCAACACATCTTTGGAACCTTGAAAATGATTGTCTTCAATACTTTCCTGGGTTAAGGGAATAAATTTGCTTTTATCGCTCGTGGTTCCACTGCTTTTGGCAAACCATTTTACAGGGGTATTCCACAACACACTTTCTTCCCCCTCCATGATTTGATCTATATAGGGCTTTAAATCCTGGTATTCGTGTATGGGGATGGTGGCTTTAAAGTTTCTAATATTAAATAGCCCACTCATATTATACTTTCGGCCAAAATGGGTGTACTGGCCATGGGTAATTAAATCCTGTAATGTCTCGCGCTGAGCAGCAATTGGGTCATTCACCCAATTCTCAATACGCCAATAACGTAATCGAGCCAATCTTGACAGTGCGGGGCTGAAAATCTTCATAGGTATAGCACAATATAAGCCATACGCTTTAAATATTTAACTAATAAGTTCAATAATTGATTAGAGTTCGGGTGCTTTGTTTCCCATTTCGATGATCCAATCCTTGCGCTTTAATTCAAAGTTGGTTCCTAAATATAAGCGACGTACTTGGTCATCTTCTGCCAACTCTTCCGCTGTTCCATGTTTAAATATTTTTCCTTCAATTAACAAATAAGCGCGATCGCAAATAGATAATGTTTCGTTTACATTATGATCGGTTATTAATATTCCAATATCTTTTAATTTTAATCTTGCGACTACCGATTGAATATCTTCCACTGCGATAGGATCCACGCCAGCAAAGGGTTCATCTAATAAAATAAATTTTGGATCTACTGCTAATGCGCGCGCAATTTCGGTACGTCTACGTTCTCCACCACTTAAACTATCTCCATTATTATCTCGAACTTGATGCAAATTAAATTCATCTAATAAACTTTCTAATTTATGTTCACGTTCGCCTTTGGTAAGTTTTGTCATTTCTAACACCGCCATAATATTATCTGCTACCGATAACTTACGAAACACACTTGCTTCCTGAGGTAAGTAGCCCAATCCCATTTGTGCACGCTTATACATAGGAAGTTTCGTAATATCTTCTTCATTCAAAAACACACGGCCTTCATCGGGGGCAATTAAACCTACAACCATATAAAAAGTAGTGGTTTTGCCAGCTCCATTAGGTCCTAATAAGCCTACAATTTCACCCTGCTTCACCGAAATGCTCACTTGGTCCACCACTTTGCGGCCTTTGTATTGCTTAATTAATTTGTCGGTATGTATAGCGAGTATCACGGTATATATTTATACAAAAATAAGGGTAAATCAAGGATTTGACTCATTGGAAACTAATATTAACTATTTTTGTATTCTATGCACGTAACAGAACATTTAGCAAAAGCAAAAGACACCTTGGTGTCTTTTGAAGTATTACCGCCTTTAAAGGGGAAAACGATCACATCATTATATGAACATTTGGATCCTTTAATGGAATTCAATCCTTCTTGGATTAACGTTACTTATCACCGTAGCGAAACCATGTTCAAAAAGCAAGCGGATGGCACTTTTGAAAAGATAGATGTACGCAAGCGCCCAGGAACAGTAGGTATTTGTGCAGCTATTATGAACCATTATAATATTGATGCCGTTCCACATATTATTTGCGGAGGGTTTACGAAACGTGAAACAGAAGATGCACTAATTGATTTACAATTTTTAGGAATTGATAACGCTTTAATTTTGCGCGGAGATGCTGCTAAGAACGAGGCCAGCTTTGAGCCAGAGGTCAACGGAAATAAATATGCCATTGATTTGTTGAAACAAGTGGGACAATTAAATCAAGGTATTTATTTAGATAAAGACATTTTAAACGGAGGCAAAACTGATTTTTGCATGGGTGTAGCAGGATATCCTGAAAAACATTTTGAAGCGCCTAATTTTGAGATTGATTTACAAAAAACAAAAGATAAAGTAGAGGCTGGTGCGGAATATATTATGACGCAAATGTTTTTTGACAACAGTAAATTTTTGGCATACATAAAAGCTTGTCATGATGCGGGTATTACAGTACCTATTATTCCAGGATTAAAACCTATCACGAATAAAAAGCAATTAACTATTTTACCGCGTATTTTTCATGTAGATATTCCTACGGACTTATCTAATGCCATCAACAAATGCAAGACAGATGCGGATTGCGAGAAAGTTGGAACAGAATGGTTGATCCAGCAAAGCAAGGAATTAAAAGCAGCAGGCGTGCCGGTATTACACTATTATACTTTAGGAAAACCTAAAGTGATTAAGGATGTAGTGAAAGCTGTATTTTAATACTAGGCGAATACTTTTTTGCTTTTTTACTTATTTACTTTTTTAGCCGTGTTCACTATAAAGTCATTGAACTGTTCAATGCTCAAATTTTTGGCTATAATCCGTTTTGCAGAATCCAATAAATAAAAAGTAGGTGTTTTAAATACGTCATACAATTGACGAATGGTTGTAGGACGACCTTCTTTAATTTCTTTATTTAAATCCGCTTCAGTTTGATACGCATTGGTCCATCCTTCTAAATGATGTTCTTTAATAAATGTTTTCCAAGCGGGCAATTCCTTGTAATTAATATTCACCGACAAAACATTGATTTGATAATTTTTCCAAATGGCTTTATAAAAAGAATCTACGCGAGGAATTTCTACTTTACAGTGACTACAAGTAGGGTCCCAAAAAGCCACAAAAGTATAAGGCGCTTTCATATCATACAATGAAATCTTTTTATCTTGTATATCGTTTAAAACCAATGCTGGTGCGGCTAAACCTAACTGATTGGCCATCATACTATAAGCGCGATCGGTAATGGAACGACGTGATGCTTCATTTAGCAAGACCGTATCTCCTTTGGCGAAAAAGTTTTGATAAATGTGTAAGAACACTTTATCCTGTCCCATAAATTCTGGACTAATATATTTATTGGTGAACTTGAATAATAAGAATGGAAAAATTTCTTTTCCTGTTTTAGCAACCGTTAACATATACTGCACTTCTTCAATGATGCTATCAGGTTCACGTGATATATAGTTTTTAAAATACTCATCTAGTTTTTGTTCAAAAAATGGAGTACGCACTAATCTATCATCATTAAAAACCACTTCATCCCAAAAATGATTCTTCATATAATAAAATGGATAGAGTGAATCTGCTTTTCCGTTGACCACCGGAATCGCAGGCGCATCAGGTCTTTGCATCACGTTCAGAAAAAAAGCAGTCATCGATTTAGGTTGATTTTTAATGATGCTTTGACGATTTTCTACTAATTCTTTTTTCTTTGCATTGTATTGATCGGTAATAGAAGTTGAATCTGCCTTAGTGCTAGCGGCTTTAAATTTGTTTTCCAATTCGTTTAATTGACCGCCAATGGTATTCATGGATTTTGAATATTCTTTGAATACCTCATTTTCCTTACTACCCGTTATAACCACATCCGTTAAGTGTAAAGTGTCTGCAATAATTTTAAAATGTTGCGCGTCATCTACTAAAAAATCAAATAAAATGGCATACTTAGGAGAAACTACAAAATAAATACCTGGAGTGAGTTTGTTTTTTGATTCAAAAACGCCTTCGCTTTTTTCATTCAATAAAGTAGAATCTGCTAACACTCTACTATTACCATAGTTAGTTCCTAAATATATTTTAGCATTTTGATAAGGCTTCAAAGTAATTTGAATGGAATGACCAATGGTATTGGATGTGGTGGATTTGGGAGTTGCCAACGTAGTAGGTGTTTTTTTTGCTTGAGCTTGGCCCAAGAAGGGAAGCGTCAATAAAACTCCTAGTATCAAAGCAATGGATCGAAGGATATTTTTCATAGTATGGTTCATATTGGATATATCTTGTCTAAGGTGAAAGTAAAAACCTTTAAAAGGTTTGTAAAAATAACATAATATGTATAAATCTACTTACAATTAGTAGCCCGTTTTACTATTAATTTAATGTTAGGATAGTACCTTTGTTTCCGTGAGAAAAAACAAGCCGGTCACTATACTAGAAAAAGTAACTATTGAGGATTATGCAGCCGAGGGTAAGTCATTAGCCAGAGTGAATGGCAAAGTCATTTTTGTGGAAGCTGCCGTTCCGGGTGATGTAGTAGATATTCAATTACAAAAAAACAAGGCTGATTGGGGCGAAGGATTTGTGAAAAAATTTCACAGCTATTCTGCTTTAAGAGTGACCCCTTTTTGTAGCCACTTTGGAGTGTGCGGAGGTTGTCAATGGCAAATGCTTCCTTACGAACAACAATTGGTGTATAAGCATCAGCAAGTAGTGGATAATTTAACGCGCATTGCAAAAATTCCTTTACCCGTGATTCCACCTATCTTGGGTGCACCCGAAACACAAGGCTATCGCAATAAAGTAGAATATACTTTTGCAACTGAAAAATTTATCCCTTTTGAAGATTTTAAAGCGATGAAGGCAGCAGGGACCGAACCTGTTAAAACCCCCGGTGCGGGAGGCTTTCATGCAAGAGGATTTTTTGAAAAAGTAGTGGAGATAGATACTTGTTATTTACAATCTGAGCCTACTAATCTCATGCGTAAGGCAGTCGTGAATTTTGCGTTAGAAAATAACATGCCTTTTTATAATATTAAACAACATCAGGGCTGGTTGCGAAATATGTTTGTTCGTAACACCACGCAAGGAGAATGGATGGTGAATCTTATTTTAGGGTATGAAGCCCCAGCGGAAAGAGAAGCCTTATTAAAATTATTATTAGAGCAGTTTCCTCAAATCACTACTTTATTATATACTATTAATACGAAGCGTAACGATAGTATGCAGGATTTGGTTCCACAAGTATTTCATGGAACCGGCTATATCACCGAAAAACTCGAAGATTTTTCTTTTAAAATAAGCCCGAAGTCCTTTTTTCAAACCAATTCCAAACAAGCGGAGCGCTTATATCAAGTAACACGCAACTTTGCCGAATTAACAGGAAAGGAAATCGTATATGATTTGTATTGCGGTACAGGAAGCATTGGAATTTTTTGCAGTCAAAATGCAAAAAAAATTATTGGGGTGGAGTTTGTGGCAGAAGCCATTGAGGATGCAAAAGAAAATGCACAGTTGAATCAATTAAATGATACGGCCTTCTTTGCAGGCGATGTAATTGATATTTGTAATGATGCTTTTTTTGAAACGCATGGTAAGCCCGATGTCATTATTACCGATCCACCACGCGCAGGTATGCACGAGAAGCTTGTCAAAAAATTATTAGACATGGAAGCGCCATTAATCGTATATGTAAGCTGTAATCCAGCAACTCAAGCAAGAGACTTATCTTTATTGAGTGAGAAGTATACGGTGACTAAAATACAGCCGGTAGATATGTTCCCCCATACTTTACATATTGAAAATGTAGTTCAATTAAAAAGAACTGATTTAATTTAAAAATGTATGACCCAATTTAGACCGACCCGATTTGAAGTTTTACCCGTGATCATTAAAAATTTATTAATCATTAACGGATTAATGTTTTTAGCTCAAAATACTTTTGCAGGTCCTACTAGCACTTTTTCATTTGAAGATATTTTTGCATTGCATGCTTGGCAAAGCAGCCTGTATCGCCCTTGGCAGCTTGTAACACATATGTTTTTGCACGGTGATTTTAGCCATATTTTAGGAAACATGTTTGCCTTATGGATGTTTGGTTCCATCTTAGAAAATACATGGGGGCCTAAACGTTTTTTATTATTTTATTTATTGTGTGGTGTGGGCGCTGCTGTGATACATTTACTTGTCTTATCATTTGAGTTTATTCCTTTTGTAGATCAGTATGAAAATTTATTGATGTTGAGTAAATCCAACGCACCCGGATTTAGTGATGCGGTGTTGGCATTTTCAAAAGCACACCATATTCCACTAGCGCGTATCTTAAATGACAATCATGTAAGTTTATCGACTCCAGGATTAGCACCTCAGTTAATGGATTTGATTACATCGTTTTATCAGAAATCAATGAATACGGCAACCTTAGGAGCGAGCGGTGCTGTGTTTGGAATCTTAATAGCATTTGTTTATTTATTTCCCAATACTTATATCTACATTTATTTTTTATTCCCTGTTAAAGCAAAGTGGTTAGGTATTGTTTATTTTGCTTTTGAATTGTATAAAGCTTTAGAAAATTCAGCAGGAGATAATGTGGCAAGATGGGCGCATGTGGGTGGCGCTCTTGTTGGATTTATTTTGGTATTTATTTGGAAAAAGAAAGACAATCAACACCGTTTTTATAATTAAATATGGAAAATCCTACACCTTCTAAACCCTTATTGGGCGCAGATAATAACGCCTTAGTAGCTATTTTAGGGATCAATTTATTGGTCGTAGCGCTCATGGGATTTTTAAAAATTATTTATTATTTAAATAGTCTTCCGTTAGAAGATTTTTATAGCCAAGTGTTTCATGTATTTACTTTGTCGCCTAGCATGAGCGCCACACTTTCAAAGCCTTGGACTTTATTTACTTTTAATTGGATTCATGATGGATTTTGGAGTGTGTTCACGCCTATAATTTGGTTTGTTTTTTTTGCGGATGTTTTACAAAACAATCAAAGTAACAAGCATTTATTTCCAATTTATTTTTATAGTGGGTTATTAACAGGTATTACATACATCATACTAAGTGCTTTCACTATTTTGCCTCATCCTTTAATGGGAGCTAATTTTTCTATCATAGCAATTGCGGTATCTATATTAATCATTTGCCCCCGCTATCGAATATTTCAAAGGATCAAAGGCGGCATCCCCGTTTTGTTTATGGTGGTATTGTATCTTGTATTACAAGCAGTATTTTTAAGTACAGCTCATTGGTCCGATATACTCCTTACATTCATTGCAATAGGTGCTGGTGTGTTGTACGGACTGTTATTAAAAAACGGGAAGGATTTAGGTAATTGGATGCATAATTTATTACATTGGGTAAACAAATCAGCATCGCCCAAGTAAGCATGGCTAAAAAATCACGTATACGTATTGTAGGAAAAAAAATAATATTAATGCTACACTTATTAGTGTCGCTATTATTATTGTATCCTATTTATATTCAGCCCTTACCGCTTATTTGGATCAATGGTTTTTTATCCTTGACGGCACCTTATTTAATCGCCATTGAAATTTTATTTTTTATCTTTTGGTTAATCGCAAAACCCTT
>JBAXBS010000019.1:0-18585 GCA_037141925.1 Chitinophagaceae bacterium | reverse complement strand
AGATGTCCAATAAACGCTTGTGCGTTGCTAATTGGAACTGCTCACGACTTTTCTTGTTAGCGTGCGGAGAACGTAACACAGTAAAGATGCGTTTGTGTGTAGGTAAAGGGATAGGTCCAGTTACTACGGCACCTGTGCTGCGTACAGTTTTTACGATTTTTTCAGCAGACTTATCTACTAAGTTGTGATCGTAAGATTGTAATTTTATTCTAATTCTTTGAGACATAGCTTACATACCCAAATTATCTTGGGGTTGCAAAGGTAAGGCGTTAATACATAACATTCAAGAAATAGGTTGCTTTTTTTCAAATATTTTCAAAAAACTTTGAAACCAGCCCTCCTACGCAATAATTAACTGTAAATCAATCCTTTATTTCCTCTCTAACCCCCTAAAACGTCAAAAGGGCCCAAAGGCCCTTTTGATATTGTAAAATAGTCGTAAAACTATTCGTCGTCTTTGATTTTTCCTTTGTTTTTTGCCATTACTTCCTCCGCAATATTATTTGGAGCTGGGTTGTAGTGACTAAATTCCATAGTGGAAGTCGCACGACCAGAACTTAAAGAACGTAATTGAGTCACATAACCAAACATCTCGCTCAAAGGAACTTTAGCTTTGATAACTTGTAAGTTACCACGGCTGTCCATCCCTTCTAACATACCACGACGACGGTTTAAGTCACCTGTTACATCTCCCATGTATTGATCTGGAGTGACTACTTCTACTTTCATGATGGGCTCTAACAATGTTGGTTTTGCTTTTTTACCTGCATTTCTGAAACCAGCTTTAGCACATAATTCAAAAGACATTGCATCAGAATCCACATCATGGTAACTACCATCATATACTCTGATCTTCATATTGTTTACTGGATAACCAGCTAATACCCCTGTTGTCATTGCAGATTCAAAACCTTTTGAAATAGCAGGTACAAATTCCTTAGGTATAGATCCACCAAATAAATCATTTTGGAATTGATATGCCTTTTTATCAGGATTTGCAGCTAACCATTCTGCATCAGCAGGTCCAATAGAAAATTGGATATCGGCAAACTTACCACGACCACCCGATTGTTTTTTCAACACTTCACGGTGTTCGAAAGTAATACCAAATGCTTCTTTGTAAGCTACCTGAGGATTACCTTGGTTGATTTCCACTTTGAATTCGCGACGCATACGATCAACGATAATTTCTAAGTGTAATTCACCCATACCAGATAAGATAGTTTGACCTGTGTCTTCATCTGTTCTTACTCTTAAAGTAGGATCTTCCTCTACTAACTTAGCAATCGCCATACCCATTTTATCAACGTCAGCTTGAGTTTTAGGCTCTACTGCTACAGAGATAACGGGTTCAGGAATAAACATATTTTCAAGAACGATTAAGTGATTCTCATCACATAATGTATCTCCTGTTTTAATTTCTTTAAATCCAACTGCTGCTGCGATATCACCTGCTTCGATAAAATCGATTGGGTTTTGTTTGTTCGCAAACATTTTCATGATACGAGAAATACGCTCGTTCTTTCCACTACGCATATTCTTTACATAAGAACCTGCATCCAAATGACCAGAATAACATCTGAAGAACGCTAAACGTCCCACGAAAGGATCGGTCATGATTTTAAATGCCAATGCAGCAAATGGTTCTTTTGCATTTGGTTTACGGTAAACTTTTTCTCCTGTATCAGGATCTGTTCCTTCTGTATCATCTACATCTACTGGAGAAGGCAAATAACGACATACCGCATCAAGTGCAGTTTGTACTCCTTTATTTTTGAAAGAAGAACCGCACATCATTGGAACGATACTTAAATCGATACAAGCTTTACGAATGGCTTCATGTACTTCATCTTCAGAAATGGTATCTGGATTTTCAAAAAATTTCTCCATTAATTTATCATCGTATTCAGCAACGGCTTCAATTAATTGAGCTCTCCAATAATCCACATCTTCTTTCATATCATCAGGAATAGGAGTTTCTACATAAGTCATACCTTCTGTAGCATCATCCCAAATAATTCCTTTCATTTTAATTAAATCCACTACCCCTTTAAATCCATCTTCAGCACCAATAGGTAATTGTAAAGGAACCGCTTTCGCGCCTAACATTTCTCTTACTTGTGTTACGACCATTAAAAAGTCGGCACCCGCACGATCCATTTTATTTACGAATCCAATACGAGGAACTTTATAACGATTTGCTTGACGCCAAACTGTTTCTGATTGTGGTTCTACTCCATCTACTGCAGAAAACAAAGCGATCAAACCATCCAATACACGCATAGAACGTTCTACCTCAACGGTAAAATCCACGTGACCTGGAGTATCGATAATGTTGAAATAATAATCTTTTGTATTCGCATCTTTTTTACCCAAAGTGGTAGGGAATTGCCATTGACAACTTACCGCTGCAGAAGTAATAGTAATACCTCTTTCTTTTTCTTGTTCCATCCAATCGGTAGTTGCAGCACCATCATGTACTTCACCAATTTTGTGAATCATACCAGTATAACGTAAGATACGTTCCGTGGTAGTTGTTTTACCGGCATCAATGTGCGCAGCAATACCAAAGTTTCTTTGTAGTTTTAAATCCGCCATATTAGGGTTGTTTATTTTTTTAATACACCGAAAAATTACTTCCTAAAAAGCATATTTTTCCGAGGCGCAAAGTTAATGATATTAGTAATTGAAAGCCTCATTCTCGAAATATTTTTCAACAAACTATTAGACATTCCCTTTAGGGGCATAAAAAAACCCCAGCCGAAGCTAGGGTTTCTTTTGTAGTTATTTAGGACCGTGTCCCGAAGGACGGGAAGGGCTTACACTTTAAAGTGAGAGAAAGCCTTGTTGGCTTCAGCCATACGGTGTGTATCTTCTTTCTTCTTGAATGCACCACCTTCGCCTTTTGTAGCTGCGATGATTTCATTCGCTAATTTGTCAGCCATTGTTTTACCATTACGCTCACGGCTAAAACGTACTAACCATTTCATGCTTAAAGAAATTTTACGATCAGCACGAACTTCTGCAGGGATTTGGAAAGTAGCACCACCAATACGACGGCTACGAACTTCTACCGCTGGAGTTACATTCACGACTGCTCTCTTCCACATTTCATATCCATCTTCACCAGTGAATTTGCTCACTTTGTCTAATGCATCATAAAATATTTTGTAAGCTGTAGTTTTTTTACCATCCAACATGATGTTGTTAATAAAACGAGTCACTGAAACATCGCTGAAACGAGGATCTGGTGCTAATGGAATCTTTTTAGGTTGTGCTTTACGCATGTCTAAGTATAATTAGTTGTTAGTTGTTATTTCTTTGCTTTTTCCTTTTTTGTACCGTATTTAGAACGAGACTGCTTACGATCTTTCACCCCTGCAGTATCCAAACTACCACGAACAATATGGTAACGTACCCCTGGCAAATCCTTAACACGACCACCACGGATTAAAACGATACTGTGCTCTTGTAAGTTGTGACCTTCACCTGGAATATAGGCAATAACTTCAATCTTATTAGTCAAACGCACTTTCGCTACTTTACGTAACGCTGAGTTTGGCTTTTTAGGAGTAGTAGTATATACTCTGGTACAAACTCCACGACGCTGAGGACATGCGTCCAAAGCTCTTGATTTACTTTTAGCCCTGATGATCTCACGGCCTTTTCTCACTAATTGTTGAATAGTAGGCATTAATTATGCTGTTTTGTTCACTTTCGGTTTATAAAAAATTCGGACGGCAAAGGTAAGGCGTGCAGATGAATTACCAAAATGTTTATTCGCTATTTTTAAAAAAATAAAACAAATCCCGCAAATGAGGCCTTTATTTGACCTAATTGCGGGATAATTGTATTGATAATCAGTTACTTAACTAAATTTTCACCAACCAACCATGGGTATCAGGTACATTCCCCATTCGAATATCATTCAACTGTTTTTTAAGTGCGGGTGCCACTTTGAGTGCATTCATATCAAAATCCATGATATAATCTTCATGCGCTAATCTGGAAATGTAAGAAACCACAGCAGCCGTCCCTACCCCAAATACTTCTTGGAATACTCCTTTTTTATGTGCTTCTATAATTTCTTCTACCGATAAATTTCTTTCTTCTACTTCATATCCCATCTCTCTTAATAAAATGATAGATGAATTTCTGGTCACTCCTTTTAACACCGTTCCTCTTTCTAAACTGGGTGTAATTACTTTTCCATCTATGACAAACATTACATTCATCATACCTACTTCTTCCACCAATTTATGTTCGAGTGCATCTGTCCATAAAACTTGATCATACCCTTTTTGTTGTGCTAACACCACTGGATATAAACTTGCTCCATAATTTCCACCATTCTTCGCAAACCCAACGCCACCAGGTGTTGCACGCGTATACTTTTGTTCAATCAAAATTTTCATCGGAGCAGAAAAATAAGCACCACTGGGTCCTAAAATTATCATAAACTTATATGCTGCTGAAGGACGCACTCCTAAAAAAGGATCGGTTGCAATCATAAAAGGACGAATGTATAAAGAACAATCTGGTTTATTGGGAACCCAACCATTTTCTAATGTTATTAATTGTTTCATACCTTCTATGAAAAGCCATTCAGGAACTGCAGGCATTTGCATACGCTCTGCTGAAGTATTAAAACGAATAAAATTTTGATCGGGTCTAAAAATAACAACCTCCCCTTTTTCATTTTTAAAAGCTTTGATGCCTTCAAAAATAGTTTGACCATAATGCAACACCGCACTTGAAGGATCTAGCATGATGGGCGCAAAAGGTTTGATTTCTACATTTTTCCATTCTCCGTTTTCATAATCCGCCACTAACATATGATCGGTAAAGTGTTTGCCAAAAGCAATTTCATCCATATTGAATGTAGGCAATTTGGGCGCTGTGTTTTTGGTTACTGGGAAACTGGGGTTCGTCATGTTCTTGTTATTTGTAGAGTCTCTAAATGTTTAAAAAAGTCATTCATTCAAATTGCGGCACAAAGAAACGAAAAATATAAAAACTTACAACTGTTATTTTTTGATTTGATTCAATTCAAGTAATTTTCCAACCGAATGAGCCAAGAAAAAACAATCCTTCCTAATAGCCTTTTAGTTTCTTTATACAAAGATAGTTTGGTGCTGCCTGAATTAAGCAAAAAACCCTCAGAAATAAATGAAGAAAACGGAAAGGTCGACATCCTGGAAAAAAAATTAGATCCCCCTCCCCCCTCGGCTCCTGTCATCGTAGAAATAAACAGCGAAGCCAAAGTTATTGACGCAACGAGTGATGCCTCATTCAAATATTTGGGGGAACATCAACAAGGTGTCACCGTCATTGTAAAAGATGATTTGGCGGTATACTTGAACGAAAACGATTTGAATTTATTGACGTCCATTTTAAAAGCATGTAAGTTAACCTTAGCGGATATAGCTCTTGTAAATGTGGCACAACAAAAATTAAGTTTACATCAAATTTTAGAAACCTTGCCTTCCAAGTTGGTCATTATTTTTGAAGTAAGTGGGACCGATTTAAAAATGAAATTGCCCACTACTTTATATAAGTCTGTCCAATTAGGGGACACCTATTTACTATTCAGCAATAGTTTAGCCACTATGCAAGGATCAGATCAATTAGCTAAAGTAGAGAAATCCAAACTGTGGAATGTATTAAAACAATTGTTTCAATTGTAATATAAGTGAGCTAGATGAAGACTCTCAATGACTATTTTAAATTTATACTATCAATGACGACTCTAATTGACTACCTTAAATGATTACCTTAAATGACTACTTTAATTTTTGCTACTAATAATGAACATAAAGTAAGTGAGCTGCAATCCTTATTACCAAAGGATATTCATATGATTACTTTGCGTCAAGCAGGCATTGACATTGATATTCCCGAACCCCATGATACTTTAATTTTAAATGCGGAAGAAAAAGCAAACACCATTTTTAAGATCACTGCACAAAATTGTTTTAGCGAGGATACCGGTTTAGAAATTGATGCATTGCAGGGTGCTCCTGGAGTACACAGTGCAAGATATGCTGGAGAAGATCGCAATTTTCAAGCCAACATAGATAAAGTACTTTTAAATTTAAAGGGAATCGAAAATCGTGCTGCACAATTTAGAACAGTCATTTGTTTCATCTGGAATCAACAAAAAAATTATTTTGAAGGCATTTGCAGAGGTACTATAATCCATGAAAATAAAGGCAACGCTGGTTTTGGATACGACCCTATTTTTATTCCCGATGGTGCTTCAAAAACTTTTGCAGAAATGACCATGGAAGAAAAAAACTTATATAGTCACCGACAAAAAGCGGTGACGAAATTATTGGAATTTTTTGCAGAGAGATAAGTGGGTCGTATAACTTGAAAGAAGTAAAGGATTTACTCATTCCAAATTTTCCAACTCTCTTCGGCTTGTAAATGCAACATATGCAATCCATTTTGAATAGTCGCCCCTTGTTGTTTTCCTTTTTGTAAGAATACTGTTTCAGCGGGATTATAAACCAGATCGTATAAATGATGTTGCGCACTTAATAGTTCATATGGAATTGCGGGAAACTCTTGACTATTAGGGAAAGTCCCTACTGGAGTAGTGTTGATGATTAAAGTATGCGTACTCATAATGGTTGCATCTAAATCATCATAGTGATAAGTGGGGTGCGCCGCATGTCTCGTGGTTTTGCGCGACACAAAGGCGTATTGAATGCCTAACTGGGTTAGGACGTACTCGACTGCCGCTGCGGCTCCGCCGGTTCCTAGTATGAATGCTTTTTGATGCTGTGGTTTTAAAAAAGGTTCTAAGGATTTTTGAAAACCTATCACATCCGTATTATACCCGATTAATTTTCCGTTTACTTTTCTGATGCAATTACATGCTTGCATTTGTTTTACCACTTCGGACATCTCATCTAAATAAACCAGCACTTCTTTTTTATATGGAATTGTAATGTTTAATCCAGCTAGTGAACCATCCTCCCACAATGCCGAAAATTTTTGAATTGCATCGATGGGGTAATTGGCATAATGCGCATCTACAATATTTTCTTGCACAAACTTCTTTGCAAAATAGCCCTCTGAAAAAGAATGCGTTAAAGGATATCCAATGAGACCATATTTACGCACTGCTATTTATTTAAGTATAAATCAAAAGTATCGCCACGTAAACCTATACGCATGGCTTCCAAAGGAATCACTTCAGTAGGAGCAATATTTCCTAAGTTCACATTGCACCCCACTAATTCAATAAAGTATAATTGTTGCGCTTTTTGTGGCGCTTCCCATACTATTTGTTCAGATGGAATTTTAGTTAAAATTTCTTGCACTAAACCTTCACGCACTTCTCCACTGCCACGATAGATGCCCACATTGCCTGCTTCTCTTGCTTCTGCAATCACATAAGTACTACCTGCACTCAATTCAGCACTCATGAGTTCGATCCACTTATAAGGAGGTATAATATGTGCAGCATCCTTACTTCCTACTTCACTTAATACGGTGGCGTATTTGGCAATCTTTTCAATGTAGCCACATTTTTCAGCATGCGGAATTTCAATAGATCCATCGCTCACTTCAATCATATCAATTTTATAATCCTTACACATTGCGATGTAATCATCAAATTGATTCCGAATCACAAATGCTTCAAATAAAGTACCTCCAAAATAGACAGGAATATGATGCGATTGATATAATTCAATTTTCTTTCTCAAATTAGGTGTCACAAAAGAAGTTCCAAATCCTAATTTTAGGATATCAATATGGGGCTCAGCAACACTTAAAAAATTTTCAGCTTCTCCAAAGCTCAAGCCTTTGTCCATCACCATTGTCAATCCATGTTTGCGGGGCTTAGTAGTACGTTCGGGTATTTGTGTTAAATGAAAGTTCATAGTGTATTAATCAGTTTGATCACAAAGGTAATTTAAAATGATTAAGAAATTTTCCCCTTCTTAAACTTACTCATGATATCAATCACTTTTTGATCTTGTGTGATTTCAGGATATAATTTCATAAACTTCTTCAACCATTTAGTGGACTTAGACAGTGCCATTTCTAATTGTAATAATGCATCATTATTTTTACGCATCATAAATAAAATCGCACTGCGATAATAGATGAATAAAATTTTGCCCTGCGTACTCATATAGGCTAGTTCGGTTTGCTCTAACGCCGCATCTAATTGTTCATTTGCTATTAAGCATCTAATTAAATATTCCCAGCCAGCAATTTGTTTAGGTTTGTTTTTTACCACTGTCCCAAAGTAAAAAGCAGCTTCTTTGTTTTGACCTAAGTTCATGTAACACTCTCCCATCAATATATAATACTCATTAATATGCTTGTGCACTCGTATGGCATTCTCCAATTGCTTTATAGCCAACTCCCACTTTTCCTCCAGCATATAAGTGATAGCAATTTTTTGGAATAGTCGACTGTCCTCCGAATTTAAATGCACTGCTTTTTTGTAATGAAATCTAGCTTGTGCATAATTTTTCATTCTATGATAACAATGGCCGATGGCTTCATAAATGACATCTTCGGGTCTTGATAATTCCAAAACCTTTTCTAAAGCTTCGATGGCTTCCTTGTATTTTCGTAAACGTAAAAAAGCATCGCCCATATTTCGATAAGCATAATCAAATTTTTCATCAATGACTATTGCAAATTGATAGGCGTCAATTGCTTTTTCATGCAATTTTAATCCTTGATACGCTGCCGCTAAATTAAACCAGGCTAAAGCATTATAAGGTTGATCATCAATAAGACGTTGATGCAAACGAATACTTTCTTCATTTCTTCCAGTGAAATCTGTCCAGAAACAAATTTTATATAATGCTTCTTCGTTGTTTGAATCTTCTTCTAATATTAATTGTAAACAATCAAATACTTTATCGAAAGCTTCATGATCATCATATACATCCGCTAATTCAAATAATAATTCGGTTCGCTCCTGCCCTTCAAATAAATGCAAAGCTTCTTGTAATAATACAATTGCTTGTTCGGGTTGATCTAATGCTAAAAATGCATCGGTTTTAAGAATGAATAAATTCATATCCTTATGATCATACAATGCGGCAGTATCTAATAATTGCAATGCTTCCTTATATTTTCGTGTGGCTAACAATAAATCTGCTTTTTTAATCATTAATAATGCAGAAAACGGATATTGGTCCAAAGCCATATTGGCGGCTAAAATAGCCTCGCTTATTTCATCCTTATCGTCTAGGTGTTCTATAATTTTTTCAAAATCATCCTCCTCAATATAAGCGTTACCCCTACCATTTTTAAGATTATGGTAGCGTTGCATCAACTCTTGTATATCTCTACCCTCGTCATCAGGCTGTGGATCAAACATGATTATTGTTTTATTGGGTTAGAAAAATATTGATTTTCAATGAGTTATAATAAAATTACTACTATCAATAGCTCTAATTAAATGTACAAACAACCCCTTAATTATCAATATTTTATTCTGCACATCCCCCCAAAATATCGTTAAAAATTAATTTTAAAGGAAATTCTAAAAAATCCTACCTTTGTTCTACGATGCGTACCGTAAATAATATAATATTAATCACTTGTTTATCCACCGCTTTATTTTTATCAAGCTCGGTGTATGCAAGTAGTATTGTAACAGGTACCACCATCGAATCTAAAAAAGCAGAAGAAAAGTACTCTCTTAAAAATTTAGGATCTCTTGCACACAAAACTGCTACTTTTTATACTTTAAAATCAAGTTTAGAATTTAAAGGATTCTCTAATAGTAATATTGCAAGCAACAATTATTTGAAATATAACAAAGGAAATATCTCTTACGTGATTCCTTATCGTTACAAAGTAATATTGCCTCGCTTCAAAACACCAACTGCACCCATCCATTAATTGCAGTCATTCTCCCTTCTTCGTTTTATAATATTTGATAGTCTATCTTATTGATCAAAAATTGATTCAAGGTGATGGGACTTAAATCTATTTGATTTGCCGTGTACTTAAAATATATGCCCTCTTTATTTAAAATAGAATAAGACAAAACGAGTCCTGGCACTTCCTTGAAAGCTAATTCAAATGTACTTACCGAAGGAATGACTTCGGGTGTATATAACAATTCATAGACCATTCCATCGCTCCAAATAAGTTGCATTTTTTTACATGAATATCCTAAAATAACAACCGCTGAATCGGAGGGCATCTCCTTCATAGAAACCAACGTAGGAAGGCCTGTGGGTGGATATGTTATCTCTTGTAAAAACTTGCCTTCTCCCATTAACTTAATCACATATGCAATACTTTCCTGCGTATCAAATATAAGTGTTTGCGTAAGTAGTGGCGTGATGAGCGAGGTTTTGCATTGACTTCCCTTGACCCACACTTTTTTTTGTCCCAACGGAACCCACTCATTATTTTTTTGCTGACTTACTTCAAATTGAAGACTACATTCCCCCAGCACTTTTGCTTGTGCTTTTGCATTGACTTGAAAAAAGAAAATGCAGACTAGGGGTAAAAGGGATTTAAAATTCATTCAGATGCAAACACCTTTATTTTTTGGTTCTATCTTTTAAATCCTGTACTTTTTTTTGTGCTTCCATCATTTGCTCATACTTACTTTGCCAATTACTTTTTTTCTTTGGTGTTTTACGCTTCACATCAATATCGGCTAAAATTTTATCATGATTAATGATCACTTTTTGAATCACTAATTGCATTAATAAGGTAATCACGTTTGAAACTGTATAGTACCATGTTAAAGCAGATGGTAAACCATTGAATATAAACAATAACATTACCGGGAATATATAAGGCATATATTTCAATGCTGGATTATCCTGTGTAGGCGTCATTGCCATATTATATATAGACATCAAGAAACTAGTCAACACGGCTGTTAAAGTGAATAAACTCACATGATTACCATAGCTAGGTATTGAAAAAGGAAGTGTAGCGATAGAATCAAAACTTGATAAATCATGACTCCATAAAAACGACTGACCTCTCAATGCAATATTAGAATTAAAGAAACTATACAAGGCAAAGAAAATAGGAATTTGTAATAAGGCAGGAATACAACCTCCTAACGGATTTACACCTGCTTCTCTAAACAACTTCATTTGCTCCATAGCAAATGCTTGCTGATCATCTCCTAATTTTTTCTTAATAGCATCCAATTCAGGTTTTAATACTTTCATTTTTGCACTACTCAAATAACTCGAATAGGTTAAAGGAGCGGTGATTAAACGAATGAAGATGGTTAAAATAAATATGACCCAACCAAAATTGGAAATAAAACCAGCAATGAATCCAAACACTGGCATTAAAATATATTTATTAATAGGACGTACGAATGAATATAAATCTCTACCTAAATTCACTATTTTCTCCATTTCGGGAGCTTGTGTTTTAAGCACTTTGAATTCATTAGGGCCATAAAACAAGGATAAGTTAACAGCTGCATTGTCCCCACTTATCTTGGTTTGAAATTGAGACTGCAAAGAAGCTAATCCATTACTGCTATCTAATTTACGTTGCCAGTCAATTTTACCGGAAGCAAAGCCTTGCTTGTTAATGATGGTCGTATTAAAAAACTGTTGTACCAAACCTACCCATTGCACTGGCTTTTCAAAACTCTTGGTTGTTTTACTTGAAATATAATCAAACTCACCGCCTTCTGAAAAACAGATATTGGACATTTGACGCTCGTATATGACAGTTTTTTCCTGTTGATAAGAATGCACATCCCACAAGAAATTAATTTGTTGATTCGTCAACAAAGTGTTGGCTCCCTCCAATTGAATGTTCCAATCTACATTATAGTTATTGTTGGCTAATGAAAATTGATGACGAATTGTTTTCCCATTTGGTGTTACCCAAACATATTCAATTTGTTGTACCCCCTCTTTTTGAGGTAACATATTTACTACTGGAAATATGACTTTATTAATTTGAGCGATTTGATTATTTCCTATATTAACAGGATAATTTAAAGAACTACTGTCTCCTAAATGCACTAACTGTTTTTGAGAGTTAGTATATTTTTTCAAAGTCACTCCAACTACTTGACCGCCTCTGTTACTTAAAGTAACTTTTACTAATTCATTTTCAAGAACACTTAATTGCTCTTTCACAGAATCTACTTCACCCGATTGTGCTGCAGCACCTAAAGTAGTATCTCCTTTGATAGGATTTTTTAGAGCAATTGCTTTATCGTTAGCTGCTTTAACCAATCTTAAGCTGTCTTCAACGTGTTGTTTATAAGCTGTAATTTCAGCTTGCTGCTTATTGGTATACCAGAAATATGTAAAAAACAATCCTGCTAATAATACAAATCCAATGATCGTATTTTTGTCTGTGTTCATGTGTAATTTTTTTTGTCCTATTTACGAGGAGCAAAGGTATGTTTTTTCGGGAGTTTTTATAGATTTCGGGTGTATTTCCCCCCTACCTGATATAAAGTGTCGGCGATTTCGCCCAAACTGCAATATTTCACAGCTTCCATCAGGATTTCGAATATATTTTCGCCACTAATGGCGGCCTCTTTTAATTGTTGGAGGTATGCTGGGGAACGTAATTGATTCCTTTCATGGAAGGCTTTTAAATGATCAATTTGTTGTTGCTTTTCCCCTTTACTGGAACGGAATATTTCCTTTTGTTCTATATTATTTTTACCCTGTTCATGCACAAAAGTATTCACCCCTACAATTGGTAAACTACCGTCATGTTTTTTACTTTCATACACCATACTTTCTTCCTGAATGGTAGAACGTTGATACATTCTTTCCATGGCACCTAAGACACCCCCTCTTGCATTCAATTTTTCAAATTCATACATCACGGCTTCTTCCACTAAATCGGTTAATTCCGTAATAAAGAAACTTCCTTGTTGGAAGTTTTCCACTTTCGCAGTTCCTAATTCTTTATTAATAATTAATTGAATAGCTAATGCACGTCGAACACTTTCTTCGGTAGGTGTAGTAATGGCTTCATCATACGCATTGGTATGTAAACTATTACATTGATCATAAATGGCATATAGTGCTTGAAGTGTGGTTCGGATATCATTGAAATCAATTTCCTGCGCATGCAAACTTCTTCCGCTGGTTTGAATATGGTATTTCAATTTTTGAGCACGATCATTTGCATGGTATTTTGTCTTCATCACATTGGCCCAAATACGACGAGCCACTCTGCCTATCACAGCATATTCTGGATCCATTCCATTACTAAAAAAGAAACTCAAATTAGGTACAAAGTCATTTACTTCTAAGCCTCTATTTTTAAAATACTCCACATAAGTAAAGCCATTGGCTAAAGTAAAAGCCAATTGAGTAATTGGATTGGCTCCTGCTTCTGCAATATGATATCCTGAAATAGAAATACTATAAAAATTTTGAACTTTATGTTGTGAAAAATAAGCTTGCACATCGCCCATCATTCTTAAAGCAAATTCGGTAGAAAATATGCAAGTGTTTTGTGCTTGATCTTCTTTTAAAATATCCGCTTGCAAGGTACCTCTCACTTCATGTAATACTTGTATTTTAATTTTTTGATAGACTTTCGCATCTAACACCTGATCCCCACTCACCCCTAATAATTTCAATCCCAATCCATTATGCCAATGAGAAGGTAATCCCTTTGCTGAGATGGATACATAAGAGGGTAATGGACGAGTTTTGTAAATGGACTTCACCGTTTTCAAAACCGATGTCCACATTTTATTTTCAGTGATATATTTTTCACAAGCCTGATCGATGGCTGCATTAAAAAACATAGCCAACATCATGGGAGCTGGACCATTAATAGTCATACTCACCGATGTAGAAGGTGCATTTAAATCAATGCCCGAATATAATTTTTTAGCATCATCAATGTTCGCCACATTCACACCTGCATTTCCAATTTTTCCAAAAATGTCCAACCTTTTAGCAGGATCATTTCCGTATAAAGTCACACTATCAAACGCAGTGGATAAACGAATTGCTGATTGTCCTTGTGATAAATAATGAAAACGTAGATTAGTACGTTCGGGACATCCCTCACCAGCAAACATTCTTGTAGGATCTTCATTGTCTCGCTTTAACTCAAACACACCTGCTGTATATGGAAACTGACCAGGAACATTTTCCTTGAGTTGCCATTCTGCAATATCTCCCCAATCACTCAATTTAGGCAAATACACTTTTTGAAGTGTAGTGCCAGAGGGTGTTTCAAAGGATAAAATTCTTTTTATTTTTTTATCTCTTACCTGAAATTCTAAAAATGCTTGTTGATATTTTTGATAGGTTTTGGGCCAATCTAAAATAGTTTCTTTCACTTTGGGATCTACTATTTTTTCAATGGACTTGCTAGCTTGAAGCAGTGATTTATTTTGTGCAAACTGATTTTCTTGAAGTACTTTTTGATAGGCATACCATTTGGATGCTGCTTCTTTCTGTGATTGTATCCATTGATTGTTTTGGCGAATCAAATGTTGAATCTCCCCTAGATATTGAACTTTATTAGAAGGAATTAAGGGATGGGTTACTTTGGTTTCATCATATGGAATTTCCCATTCTATCTTTGCAAAATGAGTAGCATGTTTTTCATTTACTAATTCAATCATTTTATTGAACATCACTTGAATCCCTGGATCATTGTAATGGGATGCAATAGTTCCATAAATAGGTAAACCGGTTTTATGAGCCTCCCAAATATGATGGGTTCTTTTATATTGTTTACGCACATCTCTCACTGCATCCAACCCTCCTGCTCTTTCAAATTTATTGACTGCAATGATGGAAGCATAATCAATCATATTAATTTTCTCTAACTGTGTGGCTGCGCCAAATTCGGGGGTCATCACATAAATAGGGAGCGTTACAAAATCAATAATAGATGAATCATTTTGCCCCACACCCGCCGTTTCAACAATAATACAATCATAACCCGCTTCCTTGCATAAATCAATCACTCCATCCATTTCCTTCGCAATCGATTGTTGATTATTTCGTGTAGCCAAGGAACGCATAAATACATTCGGGTGATGTATTGCATTCATACGAATACGATCACCCAATAAAGCGCCTCCTGTTTTTCGTTTAGAAGGATCTACCGAAATCACTGCAATTGTTTTGGAGGGATTGGTCAATAAAAAATATTGCACCAAACGATCACATACACTTGATTTTCCAGCACCACCCGTTCCAGTCAATCCAATGATTGGAATATTTTTGCTTTTTGTTTGGTTTTTTTTAATGGAACCTAACAACCCATTTTGTAATAATGTAATGGACCTACTTAAAATTCTTGGATCAATTTTTTTGGAAAAAGATAATTTTTTAGATAATGAGGGTAGTTTTGAAAATTCAAAAGAACAAAATGAAACCACTTCTTGAATCATTCCATCTAATCCCATTTTTAAACCATCATCTGGTAAATAAATTTTAGTGATCCCGTTTTTTTCTAAATATTTTGCTTCCGTTGGTGTGATAGTTCCTCCACCACCACCCACAATTTTAATATGTTGATAGCCGGCATCATTTAATAATTTTCTTACAAAAGTGAAAAATTCAATATGCCCCCCTTGATAAGAAGTAATGGCAATACCTTGCACATCTTCTTCAATAGCAGCTTCTACAATTTCTAAAGCAGAACGATTATGTCCCAAATGAATCACTTCTACTCCTTTTTCTTGCATCACGCGACGCATGATATTTATAGAAGCATCATGTCCATCAAATAAACTAGTGGAAGTAAGAATACGGATGGGTTTCATGCCGTAAAACTAACAAATGTTAGGAATATAAGCAAATCAATAAACCCTTATTTTTTGGTTTTCGCGTATTTTTTTGCAGCAGCAATAAAATGAACAAATATTGGAGCAGGCGCTTCTACCGTACTTTTTAATTCAGGATGATATTGTACCCCAATAAAAAAAGGATGATTGGGTAATTCAATGATCTCCACCAATCCAGTTGCAGGATTCACGCCACTGGTAACCATCCCAGCATCTTGAACTGCTTTTAAATATTCATTGTTAAACTCATAACGATGGCGATGTCTTTCGCTAATATCTTCAGTTCCATAAATTTGGTACGCTAAAGTATCTTTAGTGATATGACATGGATAAGCCCCTAATCTCATGGTGCCCCCCATCATGGTAATTCTTTTTTGCTCTTCCATCATATTGATAACAGGAAATGGAGTATTAGGATCCATTTCAACCGAATGAGCTCCTTTTAATCCTAATATATTTCTTGCAAATTCAATCACCGCCATTTGCATTCCTAAACAAATACCAAAAAAGGGTAATTTATTTTCTCTTGCATATTGCACTGCAATAATTTTGCCTTCTATTCCACGATTTCCAAAACCTGGTGCCACCAACAATCCATCTAATCCAGCCAATTGTTGATTTACATTTTCGGGGGTAATATTTTCACTATGCACATTCACTACTTGCACTTTCACTTCATTCATGGCTCCTGCATGAATAAAACTTTCAAGTATGGATTTATAAGCATCCTGTAATTCAATATACTTTCCAATCAAACCAATTTGTATCGTGGATTTAGGATGTTTTAATTTGTCTAAGAACACATTCCACTTTGTTAATTCTGGTTCGGTATACTTAGTAATATTTAATTTTTTCAAAACGATTAAATCCAACTTTTCTTTTAGCATTAATAAAGGCACTTCATAAATCGTACTTGCATCTAAAGACTCAATTACATTCCCTGCTTTTACATTACAGAATAATGCTATTTTTCGTTTAATATCATCATTTAATGGATGTTCTGTTCTACAAACAATGACATCAGGATGCACCCCAGTTTCACTTAACATTCTTACACTATGCTGTGTTGGTTTTGTTTTTAATTCTTTTGCAGCATTTAAATAAGGAATTAAAGTTAAATGTACCACCATCACATCTTCTTCAGGTAACTCCCATTGAATTTGACGAACTGTTTCAATGAAAGGCGTACTCTCAATATCACCCACCGTACCTCCAATTTCAGTAATCACAACATCATACTTTCCTTCTACGCCCAATAACATCATACGACGTTTAATTTCATCAGTGATATGGGGTACTACTTGTACTGTTTTCCCTAAAAACTCTCCTGCTCTTTCTTTATTAATCACCGTTTGATAAATACGTCCGGTAGTCACATTATTCGCTTGTGTTGTCGGTGTATTTAAAAAACGTTCATAGTGTCCTAAATCTAAGTCGGTTTCGGCGCCATCTTCTGTAACATAACATTCGCCATGCTCATAGGGGTTTAAAGTTCCTGGATCCACATTAATATAAGGATCAAACTTTTGAATCGTTGCAGTGATTCCTCTTGCTTGCAATAATTTTGCTAAGGACGCTGCTATAATTCCTTTACCCAAGCTACTTGTTACTCCACCTGTTACAAAAATGTACTTTGCCATAATATATAATTCATCTTTTTTGAAAATAGAATATACCCAACAGCAAAACGCTATTGTGTAAAACCACTTCAAAAAAGGGTTAATTTACTTGTTTGGACCTATCTTTAATTGGAAAAATTCTTAGAGGTCATACAAACCTACATCAAAAAAAGAGGCAAACAAAAAGATAGATTTGAGTCAACAAAAAATGTTTATAAATGTTATTTAAAAGTGAACATCTTTCAACCCTAAAACAAATATTAATGAAAAAGCTAATTTATTCGACCTTCATAGTCATTTTTGTAAGCTCCCTTATCAGCTGGAAATGGCAAATCAATCAACATCCTGCAGTCAACAAAGTGGAAGTGATTAGTTGCTTAAATATGGAAACTCAACAGGCTTATAAATTAGAAGCGTCTCAACCTGCTTTTGCTCAATTACACCCTAGCCCACTTTCTGTGGCTCCTGAAAACTTATTGGGTAAAATGATATCCTTCCCTTCGGCGGATGGTCAAACTGCTGGCGGATATTTTATTCCTTCAAAAAAGCCTTCTAAAAAATGGTTAATTGTCATTCAAGAATGGTGGGGGTTAAATGACAATGTGAAAATGGAAGCCGATAAATATTATACCGACTTAGGCAATGTGAATGTGTTAGCAGTTGATATGTATGATGGTAAAGTAGCTGCAACGCCAGATAGCGCGATGAAATTAATGCGCGGCGCCAACATGGAACATATGACTGCCCTTATTCAAGGTGCGATAAAACATGCAGGTGCTAAAGCTGATATTTATAGTGTGGGTTGGTGCTTTGGTGGTATGTGGAGTTTACAAACTGCAATTTTAGCAGGGCCTCAAGCCAAAGGAACAGTCATGTATTATGGTCGTCCCGAAACCAATATGGATAAATTAAAATCCATCCAATGTGATATCATTGGATTCTTTGGAAATTTAGATCAAAGTCCTTCTCCTGCTATGGTGAATGAGTTTGAAAAAAATATGCAATCAGCAGGGAAAAATTTAGCTGTGAATAGATATGAAGCAGGACATGGATTTGCAAATCCTAGCAACCCTACATTTAATGCAGCAGCTAAAGAAGATGCATACACAAAAGCCATTGCATTTTTAAAATCACACTAGAAGTATGCGAGCGCGAGGTGAAGATTCAATAAATTGTATATTGATATTATAAATTATT
>JBAXBS010000018.1:0-18667 GCA_037141925.1 Chitinophagaceae bacterium | reverse complement strand
GACCTCAGGGTTATGAATCCTGTGCTCTAACCAACTGAGCTACCTCGCCTTAGGTTGGTTTTACCCTTTTTAAGGGGTGGCAAATTTAGTTAAAAATTTTGAGAATTAAGCCTTCACTTTAAGGGTAAATACCGATGTTCCTTCAAAAAAGCCCTCAAAATGATCCCCTTTTGCAGTAGGGCCCACACCTACTGGGGTACCTGTATATATTAAGTCACCTGGGTGTATGCTAAAATATTCGGTGATACTTTCCAATATAACAGGCAAAGTAAATATCATTAATGATGAATCTCCTACTTGAACTGCTTGTCCATTTTTATGCAATTCAAAATGGATTGGATTTTCAACTATAGATGGAGTTAATGTTTGCCATGCACCTAAAACAGCTGAACCGTCAAAAGCTTTTGCTTTTTCCCAAGGCAATCCTTTTTTCTTTAATTCATTTTGTACATCTCTCGCAGTAAAATCTATCCCAACGGTAATAGCATCACAGTGGGATAATACATCAGCCCCTTGTAAATTTTTACCCCCCTTACTTACTCTTAATACCAACTCCCCTTCAAAATGTAAATCCTGTGTAAATGATGGGATTTCAAATTCAGCACCTTGAGGCAATAATGCACCGGTGGGTTTCATAAATATGACTGGAGATGTTGGTATTTCATTTCCCAACTCTTTAGCATGCTCTACATAATTTCTTCCTATACAAAATATACTCATACAATTATTTTATAAAATTATAATGTTATTTCTAAGGCATTTGCATCAGTCATAGTGCGCGATAACCCAATACTTGCAAATGATTCAATCACTTCCACACATTTTTCAATTTTCAAATCAATGACTTTTCTTTCATTAGCTGCCCACTTTCCCAAAACAAATTCAACTTGTTGGCCTTTTTTAAAATCGCTTCCAATTCCAAATCTTAATTTAGGATAGGCATCTGTTCCTAAGGTAAGTTGAATGTCCTTTAATCCATTATGTCCTGCATCAGATCCTGCGGCACGTAATCTAATTTTTGAAATAGGTAATGCTAAATCATCTACAACAGTAAGCGTATTTTCAATAGCTACTTTTTCTTTATCCATCCAATATTTAAAAGCCTTCCCACTTAAATTCATAAAAGTCGTAGGCTTAATGCAGCAAAATATTTTACCCTTCCATTTAACTTCTGCAACTTCAGCTAATCTATCCATTTTAAAAAACCCACCATTCTTTAATATAAAAGCATCCAAAACATCAAACCCAATATTGTGTCTTGTGTGTGCATATTCGGGACCTATATTCCCCAACCCTATGATTAAAAATTTTTGCATATTTAACACCTGCTTTTGCTGATATCAAAAATAAGATTATTTAAGGCTTCTTATCCAATAAAATGTCCCCCTCAATGGGCTTCCAAAAAAAATCCCTCCCCGAGTAATCGAGAAGGGATGATATTATTCTTAGTAAATAAGATTTTATTTTTTCGCAGCAGCAGCTGGAGCAGCAGCACCAGGTGTAGTAGCAGCAGATTCTTCTTGCTTTAACTGACGAGTTAAAACTACAGAAGCAACTGGGATACGAGGAGGATTCATGATTTCCATGTTAGGTGCATTCACATCCTGAACACGAATGTTTCCATTTAAATCAAGATTTGTAATATCGCATTCGATAAACTCTCTCAAATCCTTTGGTAAAGCTTTCACTTTTAAAGATTTCATCTTTACGATTAATTTACCACCAGCCTTAACACCTACCGATGTTCCGATCATTTTTAATGGTAATGTAGCGACAACTTTTTTATTGTCTACTAATTCTAATAAATCCACGTGAAGTAACGCATCAGATACTTTGTCAAATTGTAAATCCTTCAAAATACATTTGTACGTTTTACCAGCAACGCTTACTTGTGCTATCTGGAATTCACTTGTGTACACTAAAGACTTAAATGCCTTTGTAGGAGCGTAAAAATTTACCTCCTCAGCACCCCCGTAAATTACACCCAGCACGTTTTCCTGAGAGCGAAGCTGGCGGGCGGCTTTTTTGCCATTTTCGGTCCTCAAGTGGCCTTCGATTGTAATTGTTTTCATTTTTAATTATTTTCTTTGTTAAGAATGTGGTCGGTTTTCACTTTCCACTACCCCTATTCGTTCTCAATAAGGGACGGCAAAGGTAATAAATAGAAAGGAGAAACCAAAGTCTCTCCTTATTATTTAAAAAAATTATGTAAGTAATTGATTATTAGCTTCTTGCCTTTAATTGTGAGTGCACAAATAAGCTGGTGATACTCTTATTTTCATAGGCGTTTCGAATTGCTATTGCAAACAAATCAGCTACAGTAACCACTTTGATTTTATCAGACGGCTTCCTTAATGGAATAGTGTCACAAACCACTAACTCTTCCAATACACTGCTTTCAATATTTTCGTATGCCTTGCCGCTTAATACTGGATGCGTAATCATGGCTCTTACAGATCTGGCTCCTTTTTCTTTTAAAAGGGCTGCTGCTTTTACTAATGTTCCTCCTGTATCACAAATATCATCTACTATTACAATATCCTTGCCTGTCACATCTCCTATCACCACCATACTCGCAATTTCATTTGCACGCTTGCGGTGTTTATCGCAAATAACCATTTCGGCATTGAAATAATTGGCTACTTCACGTACACGATTGGTACTTCCAACATCTGGAGCTGCAAAAGTTAAGTTCTCTAATTTTAACTGCTCAATATAAGGAATGAATATAGCCGAACTGTCCAAGTGATCCACTGGAACATCAAAGAAGCCTTGTATTTGAGCCGCGTGCAAATCCATGGTGATCACTCTATGTGCACCTGCCGCTTCTAATAAAGTTGCTATTAATTTAGCTCCTATAGCAACTCTTGGTTTATCCTTACGATCCTGACGAGCAAATCCGTAATAAGGAACTACTGCAATAATTTTATATGCACTAGCGCGTTTTGCAGCATCTATCATCATCAACAACTCCATTAGATTTTCAGTGGGTGCATAAGTGCTTTGCACTAAAAAAACATAATCGCCACGGATACTTTCTAAAAAGATAGGCTGAAATTCTCCGTCACTAAATTTTTGGATATTGATTTTTCCATTGGGCGCACCAAATCGTTGTGCTATTTTTTCAGCTAAGGCTTGCGAGCCTGTTCCTGCGAATATTTTTACGGACGGATTCATGTGTTTAGGATATGCTCCAAAGTTATCATTATCAACTTCAAATTTTAAAAAAAAGGAAGGGTACTTTTCAACAAATCAATGACTTATACACATATCCTTTGCATTTTCGAAGTATTTATACCTTTTTTTTAGGGCGTTTCCTCGCCTAGATTTGAAAAAAAATTGTATGCAAATATCTCATCATATAAAAAATTGGGCCGAAGAGGATCAACCCATTTGTAAGATGCTTCAAAAAGGGGCGAAGTATTTAAGTGATGCCGAATTAATTGCAATTTTATTACAACATGGCACTGCACAACAAAATGCGGTCGAATTAGCAAGGACTTTATTACAAAGTACGCATCATAATTTAAAACAACTTGCTCAATTTTCTATTACTGATATTCTTGCATTAAAAATTAATGGGATTGGAAAAGTAAAGGCAGTAAGGGTTTTAGCTGCTATTGAATTAGGATCTCGTCGTATTCATAAAGGTATAGAGAAAAAAAATATTAGACAAAGTAAAGATGTTGCCGATCATTTAAAATATTTATTACAATTCGAAAACAAAGAATTTTTTATGGTGCTTTTACTCAATCAAGCCAATAAAGTCATTCATGAAGAAATTTTAAGCGAAGGGGGTATTACAGGCACTGTGGCGGACCCTCGCATTATTTTCAAACTTGCACTAAGTCACCAAGCCACTGGATTTATTATTTGTCACAACCACCCTAGTGGTCAACTAGCACCTAGCAGAATGGATGATTTATTAACTGAAAAAATTAAAAAAGGCGCCGCTTTTTTTGACATCAAATTAGTGGACCATTTAATTGTAAGCATAGAAGGATATTACAGCTATGCTGAACAAAATAGTAATTGGTAAACCGATCTAAAAAAGTATGGTAAATTTTACGCTTGCGCAGTAGGTCCTCCAAAATTCAATGGAATTTCAACTGGAGAAATATCGCCAATAGCCCCATTAGCTTCCTCATAACGCTCTACATTTTCTACCAAGGCCTTCATAAAACGTTTGGCATGCATTGGCGTTAAAATCACCCTTGATTTTACTTTACTTTTAGGGGTTCCTGGCATCACATTCACAAAATCAATGACAAATTCGGCATTGCTATGTGTGATGATAGCCAAGTTAGCGTAACTGCCTTCGGCAATTTCTTCACTAATTTCAATATTCAAGGGCGGGTTGGGATTTTGTTCCATAGGTTCAATTAAGGCAACAAAGATACAGGGGATGGAATGTTAAAAAAAAATTAGAACCCTGTATTTCAAACAACTAAATTTGCAGCATGTTAGTATTAGACGGAAAAATAGCCTCAGCAGCTGTAAAAGCAACCTTAATAGTGCAAACGCAAGCCTTAAAAGCTGCGGGAAAACGAACCCCTCATTTGGCCGCCATTTTAGTAGGTAATAACGGAGCCAGCGAAACCTATGTTGCCAGTAAAGTGAAAAACTGCGAAGAAACTGGTTTTGAATCCACTTTGGTGCGATTAGATGCAGATGTTTCCGAAAAAGTGTTATTGGATACCATCATTGAATTTAATAACAATCCTTTAGTGGATGGTATTTTAGTGCAGCTTCCTTTACCTAAACATATTGATGAAGCAAAAGTAATTGAGACCATCAACCCTAAAAAAGATGTAGATGGTTTCCATCCTGCAAATGTGGGTCGTTTAGTGCAAGGCCTTTCTACTTTTATTCCTGCAACACCTTATGGTATTTTATTAATGTTAGAACATTTTAATATTCCTACTAAAGGAAAAAATGCCGTGGTGATTGGTCGTAGTAATATTGTGGGTCGTCCAATGAGTATATTATTAAGTAGTAATATTCCTCAAGGTAATTGTACCGTTACACTTTGTCATAGTCATACCGCTGATTTAAAATCCATTTGCGCACAAGCTGACATTATAGTTGCTGCATTAGGGGCTCCTAATTTTGTGACTGGTGATATGGTAAAACCAGGAGCGGTTATTATTGATGTAGGTATTACTCGTGTAGAAGACGCTACCGCTAAAAAAGGTTTTAGAATTAAAGGAGATGTGAATTATGAAGAAGCTTGCGTGAATGCATCTGCCATCACTCCTGTTCCAGGTGGTGTGGGATTAATGACCATTGCAGGTTTATTAAAAAATACCATGAAAGCTTACGAAGCTTCTCAGCACTCTTAATTTCTAGATGAATAAATATTTATTCCCTTACATTTTTTAATTTAAATAAAGCCACTTGAATTCATCAACTACTTATCCAGTCATGGAAATGTTTTATTCTCTTCAAGGAGAAGGATACCATCAAGGTAAGGCCGCTTTTTTTATTAGATTGGCAGGATGTGATGTGGGCTGTGTTTGGTGTGATGTAAAAGACAGTTGGGATGCTAGTAAACATCCGCAACTAAGTGTAGATGACATCGTCCATGCCGCATTAGCTCATCCCAGTAAAATTGCAATAGTAACGGGAGGAGAACCTTTGCTTCACTCTTTAGATACATTAACTACAGCGCTTCATCAAGCAGGTCTTCAAACACATTTAGAAACTTCTGGTTCTAGCCCATTATCTGGAAAATGGGATTGGATTTGTTTGTCTCCTAAAAAATTTAAAGCCCCATTATCGGATTGCTTACCTAGCGCTTCTGAATTGAAAGTAGTGGTGTTTAATAACTCCGATATGGAATGGGCCGAAACCTATGCTGCTCATGTATCCACTGAATGTAAACTATACTTACAACCCGAATGGGACAAAGCAGATACGATGACCCCATTAGCCATTGATTATATTAAAGCAAATCCAAAGTGGGAGCTTAGCGCACAATTACATAAATATATTCAAGTTCCTTAATTCCTTTTTACGCTAATTCTATGAATATGCTCTAATTTTGGAGTCATGATAAGTCGTACTTTTTTTTGTAAAATGGGTTGTTGTATTTTCCTCCTGTTAGGAGGATGCACTATGAGTTTTGCTCAAACAAATACCAGCCCTGCTCAAAAAATTTATCAAAAAGCATTGGTGGCATTGGATGAACAAAAAACAAAAGATTGCATTACTTTATTACAAGAAGCCATTCAAAAAGATCCGCAATTTGTAGATCCTTTACTTACTTTATTTCAGGTGTATTTGGATAATAAAAAATATACTTTAGCGATTCCTTTATTTGACCAAGCAAAAAAAATAGATTCCATTACTACTGCTCCTTATATTATCAAACAAGCTATGGCATATGCAAGCTTAGGTGACTATGGAAAGGCAAAAAATATCATTAGTGCTTTTTCATCTACCGAAAAAAAGAACGCAGCTATGGCCTCTAAAGCTCAAATCACTTTAGAGGCTTGTAATTTTGCTTTAACACATCCCTCTAGCCCCGACATTACCATTCAAAATGCGGGAGATAGCGTGAATACCGAAGCTGCCGAATATTTCCCCTATTTTGCTTCCAAGGACAGCATACTTTATTTTATGCGTCGAAAAAATAGTAGACGCGAGGATTTTTATACCAGCCATTTGCAACCTAATGGCTTTACGCAATCCATTTTACTAGCCGATTCCATTAACGATGCAGACAAAAAAGGGAGTGTGAGTTTTTTACCTGATATGCAAACCTTATATTTTGCTGCAGATTATCCTGAACAAGGTTATGGTCGTTATGATATTTATAAGTCTGTTTTTCAAAATCATAAATGGTCTGCTCCCAAAAATTTAGGGTACCAAATTAACACCGATTATTGGGACAGCGCTCCTAGTATTTCTCCCGATGGTAAAGCTTTATATTTTGCAAGCAACCGCCCTGGAGGCTATGGTGGCATTGACTTATACGTAGCTTACAAAAATGATCAAGGGGTATGGGAAGAAGCTTCTAATGTAGGCGAACAAATTAATACTGCAGGGGATGAGCAAACACCCTTTATTCACGCCGACAATCAAACCTTATATTTTTCATCTACTGGTTGGCCTGGTTTTGGAGGAGCTGATTTTTATGTTTCGCGAAAAAAAATAGATGGTACCTGGTCCAAGCCTATCAATTTAGGTTCACCTATTAATACTTTTGATAATGAAGGAAGTATTGCTGTTGCAAATAATGGTAAGGATGCCTATATCGCAAGTGATCGCTCTGATAGCAGAGGTGGTTTAGATATTTATAAAATAACTTTATCCAAAGAAACACAGGGCAATATAAAATGGTATGTGAGTGGTGAAATTCGAGATGCTCAAACTAAAAAAGGGATTTCAAGTGACATTGAAATTTTAGATGCTTCCGATCATTCAAGTATTTTTAAATTGGGCGCAGATACCACCGGTCAATTAGTGTTAGCTCTTCCGCTCATTGATAGTATTGCAGTAAGTATACAAAGCGCATTTCATGAGAAATTGATTTATACCATTAGAATAAGTGACTTTAATGAAAATCACACTGCTCATAAAATATTTGAACTACGTCCTATCCAAAATAATTTTACACAAACCTTTAAGAATGTTTTATTTAAATCAGAATCTGATCAATTATTACCTGGTTCTGAAAAAGAATTAAATGAATTAGCGGCTTATTTATTACAACAACCTAAAGCAACCATTACTATCGAAGGCCATACCGACAATACAGGTAATGCTATTAAAAATAAAACGCTTTCATTAAAACGTGCCAATGCAATTGGGCAATATCTAACAAAACAACATATTAGCCCCCTTCGCATTAGCACATTTGGTTATGGCGACACCAAACCTATTGCTTCCAACGATACAGAAAATGGTCGTCAACAAAACAGACGCACTAGTTTTACCATTCTGCTTTTAAAGTAACTCTTACTATTTGAGTAGTAACTATTTAAAGTAACTACCGTATTTATACGCAACTTTAAAATAATATTTTGAGAGACATTCGCTTTATGAATGATTCTCCCTTATACACAATTGCCTTTACGAATATTCTTGGCATGAATGACTTACAACGTAAAGTTTTATTAGAAGTGTATGGTTCTGCTGAAAATATTTTTAAAGAACGTTTTAACAGTAGCTCCCCTTTTCAAAATCTTCATCCTTCTATCTCTGTGCTATTAATGCAAGATTGGCCATTAGAAGAAGCTGAGAAAGAAATTTTATTTGCAGCACAACATGGTATACATATTGTACATGTGATGGGAGAAAATTATCCGCACCGATTAGCGCAATGCGAGGACGCTCCTACTATTTTATATATTAAAGGAAGCATGCATTTTCAAAAAAAATATTTAGTAAGTATTGTGGGTACACGACAATCTAGTTATCAAGCAAAAAAAATTATTCATGAATTAGTGGAAGGACTTTCTCATTTAAATATAGGCATCATAAGTGGTATGGCACTAGGTATTGATGGCATGGCACATCAATCTGCTTTGGATATTCATATTCCCACATGGGGCGTATTGGCACATGGACTAGATCAAATTTATCCTCCTCAACATCGTCGATTAGCAATTGATATGATGACAGAAGGTGGTCTTATTACTGAAAATAAAAAAGGAACTAAACCTCTTCCTTATATTTTTCCTAAACGCAACAGAATTGTTGCAGGTATGAGTGATGCCACAATTGTAATAGAGTCGGATGTAAAAGGAGGTAGTATGATTACGGCTCATTTAGCTGCAGGATATCATCGTTCTGTTTTTGCAGTACCTGGAAAATTAACCGATAATCAAAGTAAAGGATGTTTACAACTTATTAAAAATAACGTAGCTCAAATGTTTTATGACACGACTCACTTTTTAGATTGCATGCAATGGGAGCTTCCATTACCTGCTAAAATAAATACCTCTAACCCCCTGACTTTACTTTTTGACCCCCTTGCTATTGCTATATTAAATATGATTGAGCAAAAAGGGCCCATTCATCCCGACCAGCTTTCTTATGGTTTACAACTTTCATCTGGCGAGCTTTCAACCCATTTAATGAACTTGGAAATGCAGGAAATGATCCATAAACAAGCAGGCAACACGTATATTAGACTGTAAATCAGTCGAAAAAAAGGATTTTGTCTAAATTACCTAAGGTCCTATCTTTGCCTATGGCAACAAGAAATTCTACAAACAATCCCCGCATTTTTGGTCAAGGCTTAACTTTTGATGACGTATTGTTAATGCCTGCGTATTCTGAAATACTTCCTTCCGAAGTAAATATTCACGCGCATCTTACCAAAAATATACAATTACATGTTCCTATTTTATCTTCTGCAATGGATACCGTTACAGAAGCCAACCTTGCTATTGCTTTAGCGCGCGAAGGGGGTATTGGTATTTTGCATAAAAATATGAGTATCGAACGTCAAGCCGAACAAGTACGTAAAGTAAAACGTAGTGAAAGCGGTATGATTGTTGACCCCATCACCTTGGAAGTAAATGCTACTATTGGCGATGCTCTAAAGTTGATGAAAGAAAATAAAATTGGGGGTATTCCTATTGTGGACAAAACCAATAAACTAGTGGGTATTTTAACCAATCGTGATTTACGTTTTGAGACAGATCGTAAAAGAAAAGTAAGTGAAGTAATGACTAAAGAAAATTTAGTGATTGCTCCTGAAGGAACGGATTTAAGAAAAGCTGAAAAAATTTTACGCCAATATAAAATTGAAAAATTACCTGTTGTTAATAAGCAAGGTAAATTAATTGGATTAATTACTTATCGCGATATTTTACAATTAAGCGCTTTCCCGAATGCAGTGAAAGATAAAATTGGTCGTTTATTAGTGGGTGCTGCTTTAGGTATCACTAAAGATTTATTAGATCGTGCTGCGGCACTTCAAAGTGTGGGGGTTGATATTGTTTCTTTAGATAGTGCACACGGACATAGCAAAGGAGTGATTGAAGCACTTAAATTATTAAAAAAGACATATAAAAATTTACCTGTAATTGCTGGGAATGTAGCAACCTATGAAGGTGCTTTAGCTTTAGCAAATGCAGGAGCAGATGCCGTTAAAGTAGGTATTGGTCCTGGCTCTATTTGTACCACTCGAATTGTAGCTGGTGCAGGTGTTCCACAATTAACCGCTGTGATGGAAGCGGCGCGCGCATTAAAAGGAAAAAATATTCCCATCATTGCTGATGGTGGAATTCGTTATACAGGTGATATGGTGAAAGCTTTAGCTGCTGGTGCCAATTGCGTTATGATGGGTAGCATTTTTGCTGGTACCGAAGAAAGTCCTGGCGAAACTATTATTTACGAAGGACGTAAGTTTAAAGGGTATCGCGGAATGGGAAGTATTGGTGCCATGAGTCAAGGAAGTGGTGATAGATATTTTCAAGAAAGCGAATCCGATACCAAAAAATTTGTACCTGAAGGCATAGAAGGTAGAGTTGCATTTAAAGGAAATTTAAATGAAATTATTTACCAATATGTAGGTGGATTAAAAGCAGGTATGGGTTACTGCGGTGCTAAAACAGTGAAGGATTTACAAAAGGCAACTTTTGTTCAAATCACCAACGCTGGTATGAAAGAAAGTCATGCACATGATGTAGAAGTCACCAAAGAAGCACCTAACTATAGCAGAAAATAATTACTTCTTTTGAAAAAATATATTTTTCTACTCTTATTTGTTTTGTGCTGTTCTAACGCCACATTATTATTAGCGCAAACATCTACCCCTGCTCGTTTACGCGTGAGCATTTTAACTTGCGATGCAGGCGAAGATATTTATACCGCTTGGGGGCATACAGCTATTCGTATTGTTGATAGCGTGAATGGTACCGACTACGTTTTCAATTACGGCACTTTTGATTTTAATACTCCCTTTTTTATAACCAAATTTATAAAAGGAAGTTTGAACTACTTTATGTCGGCGAATTCCTTCCCTGATTTTTATAATGAATACCAATTTGAAAAAAGAGATATCAAGGAACAAGTGTTGCACCTTTCCACTGCTGAAAAAGAAAAATGGTACGCTGCCCTAAGAAACAATATGGTAGGGGACAATCGCTATTACTTATATAATTTTATTTCTGACAATTGTACCACTCGCATTAAAAATGGCTTAATCGCAAATACTTCTTTCTCAACGGTTCGCCCATTCGTGAACACTTACAGAGAAAAAGTAATAGATGCTCCTTATCGCAAAGGCATTCCTTGGATTGGCTTAGGAATTGATTTATTGCTAGGCGCCTATTCAGACCAAAAGCCCAACGATTTTCAAGCTGCTTTTTTACCTGACTTGTTATACGAACAAAATGATAGAACTAGAAAATTAGTAGAAAGCACTGCTACATATCATTTTAATGACCAACCAGTAACCAATGAAAGAAGCCAAATACCTTTTCAGATTTTAATTGGATTTTTTATCTTCTATTTTTTTGCAGCGAAAACCAATACTCTTTTATTGCAAAGAATAGCCACAGTAATAGATCTACTATTAATGCTGGTTTGGGGTTTAGGAGGCACGCTTATTTTTTATATGAGTTTTATGTCCATGCACACTGCATGCTATCAGAATTACAACATCATGTGGATGCACCCTTTGTATTTATTAGCGCTCATATTTTATTTTGTAAAAAATAAATTTATCGGAAAATTAGGTTTATTATTCATGGGCGCTACTGTTGCTCTATTGATAAGTCAATATTGGCTTCCTCAGCATTTTTCAAAAGAAATATTTATACTCATAGGCATTACGATGGTTTTAAATTATCGCTTCATTCAAAAAGGGCGTTATGCAGTATGATTATAATTATGGGTCTGATGCTCTTCAATATTGGGATATAGGGTCAGGCACTACCACTGTATTATTAATCCATGGTTTTTGTGAAGACAATCGTATTTGGGAATCACAAATAACTTTTTTATCAAAATATTATCGTGTCATAGCGCCTAATTTACCTGGGGTACATTGCGCCCCTTTACCCATTCATCATAGTGAACCTCCTAGTATGAGACATTATGTGGAAGTTTTGCATGAACTCATGCATCATTTAAAGATAGACCAATATTATATTATGGGTCATAGCATGGGAGGATATATTGGATTGGCTTTCGCAGATTATTATGTCAATCATGTCATGGGATTAGGACTGATCCATTCCACTACCTACGCGGACAGCGATGCTAAAAAAGAAAGCCGCATGAAAGTGGCTGAATTTTTACAAGAATGGGGTACCGAAAAATATGTACAAATGGCCATTCCCAATTTATTTTCGAGCCGTTTTAAAAAAGAAAATCAAGATGCCATTCAACAAGTGATTGAATGGGGTGCCAATATGAGTAATGAAGCCCTTATTCAATTTGTCATGGCCATGCGGAATCGTCCAGCAAACGCCCATTTACTCACACAAAACCGTATTCCCATTTGGATGATTGTAGGGGAAGAGGACATCGCTATAACTATTGAAGATTCTTTAGCACAAACTCAACTTTTACCTCCTCAAAATGTTATAGTTTTGAAAGAGGTAGGACATATGGGTATGATAGAAGCTTCCGACATAGTGAATCAATCTATCCATCGTTTTCTACAAAATGCTTTATCATAAAAAATATATTATGTCAAAAACTATTCTCATAACAGGTGCTAGTTCTGGTTTTGGAAAAGCCATTGCAGAAAAATTTGCAAAAGGGGGCTGGAATTTAATTTTAACAGCTAGAAGAAAAGAAAAATTAGAATTAGTAGCGTCCGAACTTTCTAAACAATACGGTATTAAAACACATTGTTTGTTTTTTGATGTTCAAGATAAAGAAGCCGTATTTTCTCAATTAAGTAATTTACCTGTTGAATGGCAAGCCATTGATTTATTAGTGAACAATGCCGGTTTGGCTTTAGGTCGTGACCCTTTTGATCAAGCAAATTTAGAGGATTGGGAAACGATGATAAATACCAACGTAAAAGGTTTATTATATACTTCAAGAGCGGTTCTTCCTTATTTAATAAAACAAAAAGGACATATCATTAATATTGGCAGCACTGCTGGCAAGGAAGTGTATAAAGATGGTAATGTATATTGCGCCACTAAACATGCAGTGGATGCTATTACGAAAGCACAAAGAATAGATTTGTTACCGCATCAAATTAAAGTGACTTCTATTCATCCAGGAGCTAGCGAAACCGAATTTTCAATAGTTCGTTTTAAGGGAGATGCCGTCAAAGCTAATGCAGTGTATGATGGTTACAAAGCATTACAAGCCGAAGATATTGCTGATGTAGCATGGTATGCAGCTAATGTTCCCGCACATGTTTGTATTAATGATGTGGTGCTTACTTGTGTAGCGCAAGCAAATTCAATGTATTTACACAAGCCTTAAGTGTAAAAGATAGTTATAAGAAAAATGGAGTGAAATAAAAGGGGCAAAACACTAAAGGGAACTTGATGGAATACTAAAATTCAATAAGAAATTTTAAAATTCCTTATTGATAGAAATTGATTTTAAATGATTCACTGCTGCACAAAAATCTTTCCAGATTTCATGTATAATATCTTTTGCAGGTTGAATTTGCTCTATGAGTGCACTTACCTGTCCTATTTCTAATTCACCTTCTTGCATATCCCCTTCAAACATTCCTTTTTTTGCACGTCCTTTTCCTAATTGCTCAGAAAGCAGGTTGGCTGACGCTCCTTCTTTTTCTAATGCTAAGATGGCATTTGCAAAATCATTTTTTAATAACCTTACAGGCGCCAAGGATTTTAATCCCAACTGTGTATCTCCTTCTTTAGATTGTAGGATGGCATTCTTAAAATGTATATGCGCCGAAGATTCCATAGAACAAACAAATCGACTTCCTATTTGAACTGCTTCTGCTCCTAATGCAAAAGCAGCTAGCATTTGATTTCCTGTTGCAATTCCACCAGCTGCAATGACCGGAATAGAAACCGATTTTTTGATCAATGGCACCAACACCATGGTCGTTGTTTCATCTCTTCCATTATGCCCTCCTGCCTCAAAGCCTTCTGCTACAATTGCATCACATCCTGCGGCTTCTGCTTTTTTTGCAAACAGAGCACTACTTACGACATGCACCACCACACAACCAGCTGCTTTTAAAGTGGCAGTCCATATTTTAGGATTGCCTGCACTCATAAATACAATGGGCACTTTTTCTTCCATGATAACATTTATATGTGCTTGTAAATCGGGATACAGCATGGGCACATTCACGGCAAATGGTTTGGAGGTAGCACTTTTTGTTTTTTGAATATGAGTACGTAATACTTCAGGATACATACTACCTGCACCTATAATACCTAGTCCTCCCGCATTGCTTACTGCAGATGCCAATTCCCACCCACTTACCCAAACCATACCGGCTTGAATAATAGGTAATTCAATTTTAAAAAGTTGTGTTATTCTATTGGTAAATGGCATGATTAACCAAAGTCAATTTCTGTATTGTCTCCTATGTTCAATGTTCTACTTAATCCTTTCACAGCTGCATCACTTCCAATTAAGGAATTATCTAACACTACTTCGTCCAATGTGGTATAAGAACCAATAATACTCTCTCTTACAATGGAACTTTTAATAGTGGTATTATTCCCAATCGTTACGTGCGGCCCAATAATAGCATTCTCAATCACACAACCATCTGCGATACTTACTGGCGGTATGATTATGCTATTCATATATAAATTAGGATCTACCGTAATGCCTCCTGTTTTCTTCAATAATAATGCATTGGTTTCTAACAATGATTCTTTTTTACCACAATCAAACCAATGCTTCACTTTAAAGGATTTAAAAGTCACTCCTTTTTTAATCATACATTCTAAAGCATCTGTTAAATTATATTCGCCTTGTGTTTTAATATTATCATTGAATAACTGTTGAAAGCATTCAAATAAAATTTGCGACTCTTTAATTTTATATAAACCCACTAATGCATTATTGCTTTTTGGAATAGATGGTTTTTCTACTGCATGTTCAATGATACCTTCTTCATTCATTTCTACGACACCAAATTGACGAGGGTCATCTACTTTTTTAATTCCCAACATACTACAGTCACTCTCCATCACTTCCTTAATATCAAACTCACAAATGGTGTCACCTAATGCAATAAACACCTCCTCATCTTGAACGATTGCTTTTGTTAATTCAATAGCATGTGCCGTTCCTAAGCGATCATTTTGATACACAAAATGAGTGTTCAAATTAGGATAAGTAGATTCTACATAATGCTGAATCTTCTCTCCTAAATAACCTACGATAAAAATAAACTCATTGATACCCGCATCCTTTAATTGATCAACAATAAAACTTAAAATAGTTTTACCTGCAATAGGAATAAGTGCCTTTGGTTGCGTATACGTATGCGGTCGTAATTTTGCACCTGCGCCCGCTACTGGAATAATTGCCTTCATTGGTTCTTTATTGGGGAGGGTAAAAGTAGCAAATTAGCATTAGTTATAGGCCAATTTTAATTATAATGTGGCCAAATTAAAGTCAATTGTTTATAAATGTGGATATTAGCTCAATAAATGTTGAAACATAGGTTGGGTCAGGCTTAATAATGAATTATTTTTGCAAAAAATATTTGTATGCAAAGAGATACCCTAGTATTTGACATCATCCACCAAGAATTGGAACGCCAACGTCGTGGTATTGAATTAATTGCATCTGAAAACTTTACAAGTTTACAAGTGATGCAAGCAATGGGTGGTGTGATGACCAACAAATATGCAGAAGGTTATCCAGGTCGTCGTTATTATGGCGGTTGCGAAATTGTAGATAAAACTGAAACATTAGCAATAGATCGTTTAAAAGAAGTTTTTGGAATTGAATATGCGAATGTGCAACCACATAGTGGTGCCCAAGCAAATGCTGCATTAATGTTAGCCATACTTCATCCAGGTGACGCCATCTTAGGTTTGGATTTAAGTATGGGTGGCCACTTAACACATGGTAGTGCCGTAAATTTTTCTGGCAAAACTTACCAACCTCATTTTTATGGCGTTGTCAAAGAAACAGGATTAATTGATTACGAGATGTTAGAAAGCCAAGCAAGAGCACACCAACCTAAATTAATTATTTGTGGTGCTAGTGCTTACAGCCGTGATATTGATTATGCTAGAATTAGAAAAGTAGCAGATGAAGTGGGTGCTTTTGTTTTAGCAGATATTGCACATCCTGCTGGTTTAATTGCTAAAGGTTTATTAAGTTCTCCTTTCAATCATTGTCATTTTGTAACATCTACTACACACAAAACTTTACGTGGACCTCGTGGTGGAGTCATCATGATGGCAAAAGATGGTGAAAATACTTTAGGATTAAAAGACCCCAAAGGTAATTTGAGATTATGGTCCAATGTGATTGATATGGCAGTTTTCCCTGGAACACAAGGTGGACCATTAGAGCATGTGATTGCTGCTAAAGCGATTGCCTTTGGTGAAATATTGACAGATGAATATACGATCTACGCCAAGCAAGTACAAAAAAATGCACAAGCTATGGCAGCTGCATTTGTTGCAAAAGGATATGAAATTATTAGTGGCGGAACCGACAACCATTTAATGTTAATTGATTTAAGAAATAAAAACATTAGTGGTAAAAAAGCAGAACAAGTTTTAGGACATGCCGATATTACTGCCAACAAAAATATGGTCCCTTATGATGACAAATCAGCTTTTGTGACTTCGGGTATACGCTTTGGGGTTGCCGCAATTACCACTCGTGGAATGACCGAAACACATATTCCATTTGTAGTAGAAGCCATCGATAAAGCGTTAATGAATGCAGATGATGAGACAGTGTTAGCGAGCACTAAAAAAGAAGTAAACGCCTTTATGGAACAATTTATATTGTACCCTGAACTTGGCTAATATGATATTGCTCAGTATAAATGAACCTCCCGTTACAAGGAGGTTTTTTTATGGGAAAAAGTTTAACTTTATACTATGATACAAAGAATACAAACCATTTGGTTATTTTTAGCAAGTGCAGCTGCATTTTCTATTTTAAGATTTCCATTTTACTATACGCCTACTCCTCAAGCACTAGAAATTAATGGCAGTAGTCAATACAGCACTTTAATTGCATTGGCTTTTAGTGCCTGCCTTTCTTTTATTTCCATTTTTTTATACGGCAATAGAATGTTGCAACTAAAAGTGGTGCTCGTGAATTTTTTACTTACTGGCCTAATTGGATTTTTCATCTACAAAGTAGTTATCGCGCACCCAGGAGGTGGATTCACCCTTCCATCTGCAGTATTATTCCTCCTCCCCATTTTGCAAATCATGGCGGTGATTAGAATATACAAAGACGAACACATGGTTAAAGCATCGGATAGATTAAGATAGCTATCGCTTATAACAAGAGATCTTGCCTAATTCGAAAACTCATTATGCAGCTTCCAGCTCCTTTTCAATAGCTTTTTGCACCAGCTGATTCAGGCTTATCCCTTTCATAGTTGCCAATAATGCAGCACGCTGATGTACTTCGGGTTTCACACGAACATTAAATGATCCTTTGAAACTTTTGAGTAAGGGTTTATTAAATCTTTTACAGGTCTCAATATAATCTTCCACCGCTACTTTAAACATTTGTTTTATTTCAGTAACAGAAGATCCCTCGAACATAACCAAATCATTGATGCCTTCAATTTTGCCAAATAACAAATTATCTTCTTCGCTAAAATAGACTGATGCATAAAATCCTTTATATCCTAATGTATTTTTCATAATATTTGTTTTGAAATTAACTCCTTTATAATATTCTTTATATAAACTCTGTTTACAATTTTATTAGGATGAGGCTTGTGAATCAAGATATAATCATTAATTATTTTGTGAACAAAGGCAACTCTTGATCCTGAAGTTTTTCCTTTATTATCCTCTTCGTATCCTAAATTATTTAATACGGTTTTTAGTTCGTCGTAAGTAAAATCCTTAGGCGCGCTCAAAAACCTTTCGAGTAGTTTGTCTTTTTTTGTCATATAAATTTATGCAACTATTTTATAGTTACACAAATTTAAACTAAATATTTTCATATAAACAAAAACTATTTTTCATATAGACTTGATTATAAATGCTTTATGCTCTAAATAATAATTATTTTATATAATTAGGTGAGTTGATTCAAATTTATTTAATTTTACGATATCATTTTAATATCAATTTAAATATATGGAAAAATTAATCAAACCTTTATCTGGTGGAAGAGCAGCCTTAATAGCCTTGTTCAGCTTCATCTTTGGGCTTTATAGTATCATACTTGCAGCAAAAACAGCAGATGGAAGTCCTGGCGAAGCTGGCTTTGGTATCCTATTAATTATTATGGGTGTGTTTTTAATCAAGGGATTAATGGTCGTAGAACCCAACTATAGTATTGTACTTACCTTTTTTGGTAAATACATGGGAACTGTTCGTGAAAACGGATTGCAATTTGTGAATCCTCTTTATACCAAACTTAAAGTATCATTAAGATCACAAAGCATGGAAAGTACCAAGTTAAAAGTGAATGATAAATTAGGTAACCCCATTGAAATTGCTGCAGTTATTTTATACGAAATAAGCGATACCTATAAAGCGGTATTTGATGTTACTAATTTTAATGAGTACATGAAAAA
>JBAXBS010000017.1:0-20284 GCA_037141925.1 Chitinophagaceae bacterium | reverse complement strand
GCTCCAGTTGCTCCAGTAGTAGCTCCTACACTTTTTACTGAGCCTACGACAACTCCAACTGCATAATTTAGCAGTAAATTTCATATCTTAATCCTCCCAATGCTTTATTGTCATTGGGAGGATTTTTATTTAATGTAAATCGTACTATTATGAAAAATGTATTATTGCTTCTTTGTTTTCCTTTCCTGCTTCAAGCACAAAGTAATTCCATGAGTGAAAAAACTAAAAACATGGAATTTAGAAAAGGGTATTTCAATTATTATTGGGATGCAAGTCAAGGAAAAATTTATTTAGTCATTGACAAAATGAATACTTCATTTTTATACGTCAATACATTGCCAGCAGGCCTAGGATCCAATGATATTGGGCTTGACAGAGGACAAATTGGCGATACACGTATTGTTTATTTTAATAGAGTAGGTAAAAAAGTATTGTTAACACAGCCTAATTATGATTATCGAGCTGTCACCAACGACCCGAGAGAACAAAAAGCAGTGAATGAATCATTTGCGCAATCTATATTATTTAGTTTTAATGTGGAAGCAGAAGAAGGTAGCAATGTATTAGTAGATGCCACCTCTTTTTTCTTAAGAGATGCACACAACGCAGCAGATAAAATTAGAAAAATGCGACAAGGCACCTATACCTTAAACGAAGGTCGATCTGCCATCTATATTCAAAACACAAAAAACTTTCCTAAAAATTCAGAATTTGAAGCGACCCTCACATTTGTAGGAGGTAGTGATGCTGGAAGATTTGTTCAAGCAGTTACGCCTTCTACAGAAGCTATTACACTTCGTATGCATCATAGTTTTGTAGAACTTCCTGATAACAATTATACTCCACGTTTGTATGATATTAGAAGTGGTTATTTTGGAATTAGTTATTTTGATTACGGAAGTGATATCAGTGAGCCCATTCAAAAAATGTTTATAAGTAGACATCGTCTACAAAAAAAGGATCCTACTGTATCAATGAGTGAAGCAGTGAAACCTATTGTTTATTATTTAGATAATGGAACACCCGAACCCATTCGTTCTGCATTATTAGCAGGAGCAAGATGGTGGAATCAAGCGTATGAAGCAGCTGGATATAAAAATGCATTCCAGGTAGAAATCCTTCCAGACAGTGCCGATCCCATGGATATTCGTTACAATATGATCAATTGGGTACATCGTTCCACACGCGGTTGGAGCTATGGTGCCAGCATTACCGATCCTCGTACAGGTGAAATTATTAAGGGTCAGGTTACATTAGGATCCCTAAGAGTAAGACAGGATTATTTAATCTTCACTTCGCTCCTATCTCCTTATGTGAACGGGAAACCTGTGACCGATCAAATGAGAACTGCTGCATTACACCGATTAAGACAATTAGCAGCTCATGAAGTGGGACATACTTTAGGATTGCAACATAATTATGCTTCTAGCTTTAACAATCGTGCTTCAGTGATGGACTATCCTCACCCCAATGTATTCGTTAATAATAAAGGGGATATTGATTTTTCAGATATCTACACCAACGAAATTGGTCAATGGGATAAAAGAGCCATTACATATGGCTATCAAGATTTTCCCAAAGGAACAGATGAATCAAAAGCACTGCAATTCTTATTAGAAGAAAATTCGAAAAATGGAATTCAATTCATAGCAGATGCGGATGCAAGATCTGCGAGCGGATTTCATCCCAACGCACATTTATGGGACAACCAATCCGATGCCGTTGATGGATTAAAACAAGTGATTGCGGTAAGAAGTAAATCCTTATCACAATTTGGGGAAGAAGCCATCCCTAATGGCACTCCACTTTCTAAATTAGAAGATGTGTTAGTGCCTTTATATAATTATCATCGCTACCAATATGAAGCGGTGACTAAAGTGATCGGTGGCATAAATTATATGTATAGTGTTCGTGGAGATGCAAATCAAATAAAACCAACTATTTTATCTAACGAGGTACAATTAAAAGCTTTACATGCTGCTGTAGCCTGCTTATCAGCAGAAACTTTAACCTTACCAGAAAATATTTTAAAATTAATCCCGCCCCGCCCGCCTATGTATTATGGTGTAGGCGAACTTTTTGAAAAAAGAACTGGTATGAGTTTTGATGCATTAAGTGCTGCAGAATCTTTAGCTGATTTTGAATTAGGATTTTTATTCAATGTGGAAAGAGCGAATCGTTTAGTGCAAAATAAAGCAAGAGCCAATGTGATGGGCTGGGATAATGTATTAGATGAAATATTGAAAAACACCTGGTACGCATCAATTCCAAAAGGATTGTCCGGTAGTGTACAAATGCAAACTCAACAGCAAACCTTACATTGGTTATTGGGAGTGAGTCAAAGTGCAGATGCTAATTATGAAGTAAGAAGCATTTCACAACAAGCCATTCAAAAACTAAAATCAAAATTGGAAGGACTTGTTAAATCTGACCCTATACATAATGCGCATTATCAATATGCATTAGAGCGTATTGCACACCCTGATAAAATCACTTTACCTAAACCAGTCACCATTGCACCTGGCGCTCCTATTGGTTGTGATTTGGATTAATTTGAAATAATATATTATTGGATACTAATAAAAATCCCCCCGAAGTTTCGGGGGGATTTTTTTGCAATGATCTTACTAATCTTATCCTACAATATCTCTTATAATTTTTTCATGATGATAGCTGTGTACATATAAAAAACGAATAGCACTAGGCAATTGAAGATCTCCAAAAATGGGATGTGTAAAATATTGTTTTTTATTTGCAGTCAATAGCAAGTTTGCGCTTTTGCGTGCTTCTTTGATATGTTCTAATACCCTATCCGAAGTAATTTCACCTGCAGGTTGAGTAAAGGAAGGTGCTTTTGCTTTTCCTCTAGGAAATTTCGCCAAAAGCAATACTACAAAAGCTTTCCAGCTAAATTTCTTTTTACAATGAGAAGGGGAAGAGTTCAAAATTGACTTAGTAACTGAAGTAATCACCAAACAACTATGTATGATATGCCATCCAACGTTGCCTTCGGACACATTACTATTTTGAGCTAAATAATGAGGTGTTTGATTTTCGAAATCTACTAAAACTTGTACTAATTTTTTCAAACTACTTTTTTTAGATAAACATGCGTAATGGTTCTTCTAGATAAGCTTTCAAAGTTTGTAAGAAAGCGGCTCCTGAAGCTCCATCAACCACACGATGATCACAACTTAGGGTTACATTCATCACATTGCCTGGTACTACTTGACCATTTTTAACAACAGGCTCTTGCGCAATACCACCCACCGCTAATATACAAGCATCTGGAGTATTGATGATCGCTGTAAATTGATCTATTCCAAACATACCTAAATTAGAAATAGTGAAAGTACTTCCTTCCCAATCGGCAGGTTGTAATTTTTTATCTTTCGCTTTTTTAGCAAACTCTTTTACTGAAGTGCTGATTTGCGGCAATGATAAGCCATCTGCAAAACGCAATACAGGAACTAATAATCCTTCCTCCACTGCTACTGCAATACCAATATTTACATGATGATTGGTACGGATCACATCTCCTAACCAACTACTATTCACGGTAGGATGTTGTTTTAAAGAAAGCGCCACTGCTTTAACAATAAAATCATTGAAACTTATTTTAACTGAAGAAGTCTCATTTAATAATACTCTTGCTGCTATCGTTGCGTCCATGTTTATTTTCATGGTCAAATAAAAATGCGGTGCAGTAAACAAGCTTTCACTTAATCTACGTGCAATCACTTTTCTCATTTGAGAAACGGGCGTATCTACAAAACTCACTTGACCCAAAGGCGCTGCTTTAGCAGACACATTATGGGAAGGAGTGTAATGATCTAAATCTCCGCGAGTAATTCTTCCATGCTCACCGGTTCCTTTTACAAATTTTAAATCTATCCCTTTATCTTTTGCAACTTTTTTAGCTAATGGAGAAGCAAAAATGCGACCTTCATTCACTACTGTTTCTGATGATATAGGAGTAGCTGCTGTCACTGGAGCTACTGATGAAGTAGATGGCGTTGCTGTTGTAGGAGTTGTTGTAGGAGTTGCTGTTGAAGGCGCCGCAACTGCTGCAGGCGCATCAGTACTTGCTTTCACGGCATTCACCATCGCGTCAATATCAATACCAGGTTGGCCAATGATACACAATAATTGATTTACTAATATTTTTTCACCCGCTTGTGCTCCTTGGTATAATAAAATCCCATCTTTATAGGATTCTAATTCCATGGTCGCTTTATCGGTTTCTATATCTGCTAATACTTCTCCTTTTTTAACGGCATCTCCTACCTTTTTTTGCCATCCAGCAATCACCCCTTCGGTCATGGTATCACTTAAACGAGGCATTAAAACTATTTCGTCGCTATTTAATACATCAGAATTTGCTGCAGTTGGAGTAGCAGGAGTTGGTGCAGAAGCTGTTGTTGTAGTAGCTGCCGCAGGTTCATTGTTGGTAGCAGCTGTAACACTAGCAGATGCATTGGTATGTTGAGTAATTAAGGCACTAACATCTTCACCTTGTTTTCCAAAAATGGCTAATAAATCATTCACTTGTAATTTTCCACCACGAGGCGTACCAATATGCAATAAAATGCCATCTTGATAGCTCTCTAATTCCATAGTCGCTTTATCCGTTTCTATCTCGGCTAATAAATCACCTTTTTTTACGGTGTCCCCCACTTTTTTATGCCAAGCAGCGATAACACCTTCGGTCATTGTATCGCTCAAACGGGGCATTAAGATAACTTCTGCCATAAGTAAAAGGCTGTTTTGTAATTGAGCCGTGAAATTACATTAAAAATGTATTTTTTCCCACCCAAAAATGCAATTTTTGGTCAAATTGGGCCAAATAAGGGCTATTTGTATCAAAGCAAAGGTACTATTGACCTTGCGCTAAACTATATGCTTTTTTATCCGCCCACATATTCAACAATTCTAAGGAACATATTTGAAAATCCTTGGCCAAAGAACGATATAGGTCGATGACTTGATCCTGCGTCAAAGCGGTTTCATTGACTGTCTCAAATCGACAATAATATTGATTCACCAAATTTGTGAAAACCGACCCTGAAGGCCACACTTGTGTGCCACGATTAGTGATGGTGACTAATTTCAATTTTTCGGTAGCATGTAAGACACATTTGTCTGCAATTTTTTGTGGTTGTTCGGCACTTTCAATAAAAAAATCAACCCCTACAATTTTATGCACTTCTCTCAAATCACTTTGTAACATGGGATTATGTTCCAATTTAAAATTAGTAGGTGTGACATAAAAATTAGGTAGAAATGGTTTTGGATGATGCGCTGGTTGTTTTCCAAAATGATCAATGATTGACTGTGCAAATTGAGTCGTGTTGACGGATGGAATATTTTTATCTCCAAAGTCACCTGTATGCACTCCAGATTCTAAAGTATATAATAATGCATTTTCAATCATGACTGCTTGTTCCATTAAACCCAAATGTCGCAACATACTTAAACCACTTAATAAAAGGGATGTAGGATTTGCTATATTTTTTCCTGCAATATCTGGCGCAGTGCCATGTACTGCTTCAAAAATGGAAATATGATCACCAATATTTGCAGAAGGCGCAAAACCAAGCCCACCCACTAATCCAGCACATAAATCACTTACAATATCCCCTTGTAAATTGGTTAAAACAATCACATCAAATAAATCTGGACGACTTACTAATTTCATACATAAGTCATCCACAATGACATCATCCGATTTTAATTCAGGATATTCTTTAGCCACTTCTTTAAACACGTCTAAAAAAAGACCATCTGTTAATTTCATGATATTGGCCTTGTGTCCACATGTAATGCGACGTGCCCCTTTTTTCTTAGCCATCTCAAATGCATAGCGAATCACTTGCTCACTTCCTGGTCGCGTAATAAAACGACGACCTAATGCAACATCCTGTGTCAACATATGTTCTATACCTCCATAAGTGTCTTCAATATTTTCTCTTACAATCGTTAAGTCAATAGGAATTCCTGCTTTAATAAAAACAGTATCTACTCCACTTAAGGTTTGAAATTTTCGATCGTTTGCGTAAGTATTCCATGTTTTACGTGCAGTCACATTCACACTTTTCACTCCTTTTCCTTTGGGCGTTTCCATGGGTCCTTTAAAAAGAATGCCTAGATCTTCAATAGTCTGCTTGGCTTCGGGAGTCATCCCATTACTAAAACCTTTATCGAAGACCCATTTACCCATATCCACAAAAACATACTCCATGGGCACTTTAGCAGCATTAAAAACACCCATTACAGCGTCCATGATTTCAGGACCTATTCCGTCTCCTTTTGCTACAGCGATCTTCATTTTAGAATATTTTGGGTATGTGAAATGGTCGAAAAATTGACCTAACTCCTTAGTTGCCGCAAAGTTACGTGAGTTCCGTGGGTTTTAAAAAAATAGAGACATTTTTTATAATTTTCCGCCTCTTTTTTTGCTATTTTTACCGCGCAGTATTCTCTGCACTTGTACCGCTTAGACACTATGTATTATGGTTTCTAAAATTTCAGAAGGCATCGAAGTAAGTATCGAAACTTTTTACCAAAAAGATTATAGTAATCCGCTCCAAAACGAGTACATGTTTGCGTATCGTATTACCATTGAAAATCACAATTCCTTTTCTGTAAAATTATTAAAGCGCTATTGGGAAGTTTTCGATAGCAACACCGAACATAGAGTGGTCGAAGGCGAAGGTGTGGTTGGAGTGCAACCATTAATTATGCCTGGCAAACATTATCAATACGTGAGTGGTTGTCATTTAAAAAGTGAATTAGGTAAAATGCAAGGTTATTATACGATGGAAAATATTGAAAATAAGGAATGTATACATGTAAATATTCCTGCTTTCAAAATGGCAGCTCCGGTAAAACTGAACTAAAAATACTTTTTACTAAAGATTGTTTCTTATAGAATCATTCTTTCTTTCTAAGTCAATTTCTATAATTTCATATTAGAATCTGATTCTTACTGATTATTATTACTGCTGATACTTGCTCTCTTCCCATAGTTGACGCTCCGACATTTTTAGCAAAGAATTTAAGTCATCTTGCTTGATAGGACTTTGTTGCTTCAGCCATGATTGCACTATTTGATATCCTAAGTAGGATCCAACATTCGCAGGAATCTCATTTCCAAAGTAAATATTAAATGGCCCCTCTTCCATCATATTTTTTAAGAGCTTCGGGTCTTTGGAATACAATAAATTCATTTTTAAAATATACTTCCAAATATCCGATTCAGACTCTTGTATATGTTGCCATTGTGCAGTTGTGTATCCTAATATATTTTCAATTTTACTCTGGGGCAATAACTTTTGAAGCGTCACTATTTTTTTTCCTTCTTGGACCATCTGTTGCATGAAATTATTGGAAGAAGAAAAAGAGGATCGAGTGTTTTTTATCATCGAGGTCGACGCTTGCATGTCCATCCATAAATTTTGCGCTGCCATAATAGGAATAAAGTCTGGCGTAAACCGCTGACTCAGATAATTAGGATACAGCCCTTGTATTTTAGAAGACTGATACCATGGCGAAGAGGCCCCCATATACATTTGTAATCCTATTGCCATATCATCTTTCTCTATCGTATTTGCAAAACCCTCCAAGGGTCCTATAAAATAAATTAAAGTAGAAGGTAAATGATAGGAAGGAAAATAATAATGAAAATAGGTAAATAATTGCTGTAATTGTGGCTGGGCAATAGCCACCAAATTCATTTTTTTTGTTTCCTTATAAATAGGCTGATACGCTTTAACAAATGAATATAATTCATTTGTTACTTCCCTATCCCCTTGATTGGAATCCAACAAAAGTATATTGGAAAGAAACACCTCTTTAATAAATGAATACTTTTTTTTCAGCGCTTTTCCATTTTGCTGCAAGCCTAAACTATCTAATTGAAATAAAGCAGTATCGATTCTTTCAACCTTTAAAGAGAAAGCAGGAGCAGTAAGAACAGGACTTTGATAGCTGTTTTTACAGGCTGTTAAGTTAAATAAAAGGATTAAAAAGCAATAAGAAGTCAAACGCATGACCGAAAATACTAAAAAAAGCAAGGTTATTTCTGTTAAAAACCGACCTTTGTCCCATGAAGATTTGCATTGCACAACAAAACTATCATATTGGGAATTTTGAACAGAACGCACAACAGATGTTATCTGCGATGGAAGAAGCCAAAAAGCAAGGGGCCGATTTAATATTATTCAGTGAAATGAGCGTTTGTGGTTATCCTGCTCGTGACTTTGTGGAGTTTGAAGATTTTATCAATCAGTGCTATTTATCCATTGACCGTATCAAAGAAGCAGCTGACACTATTGGTGTATTAATTGGAAGTCCTGCTCGCAATCCTAACCATAAAGGCAAAAATTTATATAATGCCGCTTTCTTTTTATATGAAAAAAAGATTGTCGCTGAAGTTCATAAAACTTTATTGCCTACTTATGATGTATTTGATGAAAACCGATATTTTGAACCCGCAGACGAATGGAAAGTAGTTCCTTTTAAAGGAAAAAAATTAGCCATTACCATTTGCGAAGACATTTGGAACCTAGGCGACAATCCTTTGTATCGTATTTGTCCCATGGATAAAATGATGGAACAACATCCAGATATTTTATTGAATCTAAGTGCTTCTCCTTTTGACTACACCCATGATGAGGACAGAAAAGCCACTATTAAATCCAATGTTTTAAAATATAAAATTCCGTTATTTTATTGCAACGCTATTGGAAGTCAAACTGAAATTGTATTTGATGGAAGTTCATTAGTATTTGATAAAGATGCTAACTTATGTGGTGCCTTACCTATGTTTGAATCGGCTATGGCTACTTTTGAATGTAATGAGGATGGTACTATTAATGCTCCCATACTAGAATCTGCTGCAAGAGTTCCTAATAAAGAATTGAACCCGGATCATTTAATACCTACTTTAAATATTGATCAAGTATATCAAGCATTAGTGCTAGGTGTGAAAGACTATTTCAATAAAATGGGCTTTACAAAAGCGATATTAGGTTCTTCTGGTGGAATTGATTCTGCAGTGACTTTAGTGATTGCTTGCGAAGCATTAGGTAAAGAAAATGTACATGCTGTTTTAATGCCTTCTCCTTATTCTACCGAACATTCTGTGGATGACGCCGTTGAATTAAGTAAAAATTTAAACAATCCACATACTACTATTCCTATTAAAGAAGTGTATGAAAGTTTTTTAAACACGCTACAGCCTTTATTTAAAGACTTACCCTTTTCTTTAGCAGAAGAAAACATACAAAGTCGTTCTAGAGGAAATATCTTAATGGCTATTGCCAATAAATTTGGATATGTATTATTAAATACTTCTAACAAAAGTGAATTGGCTACTGGATACGGAACATTATACGGTGATATGGCAGGGGGATTGGGGGTATTAGGCGATTGTTACAAATTACAAGTGTACGAATTAGCCAAGTACATTAATAGAAATGAAGAAATCATTCCTCAGCATATTATTAATAAAGCACCAAGTGCCGAATTAAGACCCGATCAAAAGGACAGCGACAGTTTACCTGCTTATGAAACCTTGGATCAAATATTATATCAATACATTGAAAGAAGATCCGATCCAAGTGTGATAAAAGCATTAGGATTTGAAGCAGCACTAGTTGATAAAACTTTAAAGATGGTGAATGCGAATGAGTATAAACGCAATCAATTTTGTCCCATCATACGAATTTCTCCCAAAGCCTTTGGGGTTGGACGAAGAGTGCCCATTGTTGGCAAATACTTGAGTTAATCAAAATAATTACAATCGCTTTCAATTTTATATTAAATTGTGTATAGAACCTTGCCGTTAAACTATATACATAAATGATATTCATTGTATTAAAAGATATAGTTAAAAGATGACATTTAAAATATTATTGAAAGACGTTAATCTATATGAAAAAACTTAAAGCCCTCTTTGTCACCCTTATTTGTTTGGTGATTTTAACACAAGTAATAGCTCAAAAAAAGGTAGCTATTTTACCCGGTGCTTACCAAACTGAAAAATATTTTCCCTTATTAAAAGGAAAATCAGTGGGATTGTTTACCAATCAAACTGCAACTGTTCATAATAAGCATCTTATTGATACTTTAATAAGTGCAGGGATTCACATTCAAAAAATATTCACACCCGAACATGGATTACGTGGCACTGCGGATGCAGGAGAAAAAGTGTCTGATGAAATAGACGCTAAGACTGGGATCAAAATTGTTTCCTTGTATGGTAAAAAAAACACGCCTGACGCGAATGATTTAATGGATGTAGATATTTTATTGTTTGATATTCAAGATGTAGGTACCCGTTTTTATACTTATATCAATTCCCTACAATACTATATGGAAGCGGCTATGGCCAATCATAAACCACTTGTTATTTTGGACCGTCCCAACCCCAATGGATTTTATGTAGATGGCCCTGTATTAGAAGCACCCTACTCAAGCGGTGTAGGCAAAAACGCCATTCCAACAGTCTATGGATTAACTATGGGCGAATATGCACAATTATTAAAAGGTGAAAATTGGTTGAAAGTAATAGATGGAAATAATCAATTATCCTTAACCATTATACCCAATAAAAATTACACGCATAAAAGTAAATATAATATTGATGTGGCTCCCTCTCCCAATTTATCAAGTATGAATTCCATTTATTGGTATCCCACTACTTGTTTAGTAGAAGGTACTGTGATGAGTGAAGGACGCGGAACCGAACATGCTTTTGCTTTTATTGGTCATCCTTCTATTAGTAATCAAGCATTTAGTTTTGTTCCGGCTCCTAGAGTAGGTGCTATGAGTTCAAAATTATACGGACAAAAATGTTTTGGTTGGGACCTAACACAAAAAAATCCACCTAACAATAAGATAGATGTAGCATTGATCATTGAAATGTATCAAAGCTTTCCGCAAAAGGACTCTTTTTTTATTCGTCCAAAATCGGGAGAACCCACTGCTTACTTTTTTAATAAGTTAGCAGGAAACGCAAGCCTAATGGAACAATTGAAATTAGGCGTATCCGAAGCTGATATTCGTAAAAGCTGGGAACCTGCACTCACAAAATTTAAGAATACCCGAAAAAAATATTTAATGTACCCAGATTTCGAGTAAGCGTATCATTATAAAAAATGCCCCCGAAATTCGGGGGCATTTTTTATAATGAGCTACTTTATTGAGTTATTTCAATGAGTTACTTCAATGTCAAATTAATTTCCAATGACAGGAATGCCTAACTTATGTACCGCTTCATTTAAAGCTTTTACGCCCTCCTTTTTCAAGGTTTCATATTGCTTTAATTGAATATCAGCTAAAGCTTTTAATTCAGCATAGGTTTCTTTGACTTGCTTCGTAGGTGCAGTATATCCTGCAGCAGCAGATTCAAATATACCAGCAATCTTATCATCCAAACGAATTGGGAAATTTAAAACGTCTTGACCACTTTTCGCTTTGGTTTGGTGCAAGGCTTCTTCTACTGATTTTAAATTGTCTAATAAACTATTACTTTGTTTTAAGAAAGCACTATCCTTCGTCTTCTTTTGTAATACTTGTACTTGAGTTCTAATTTCCTTTATCCCTTTCAACGTTTTCATAATATTGCTAAAACTAGAAGATACTTCTAATAAAAATTGCTCTTGCGCTTTTAAGTCCACATCAGATACTTTGTAATTAGGGTCTGCCACTACTTCAAATGGTAATTCAACAGAATCTTTATCAATTGAAACTTTAGCGAAATATTGACCTGGTGCTGCCAATACAGGACTTGTAGAACCATTCCATAAAATCAACCCTTCTTCTGGTTTTTCAATTTCCTTATGATATAAATTCCAAACAAATTGCTGCATTCCACTTTCTGCAGTAGGTCCTCCTTTTTCTTTAGAACTAAACTTACGCACTAATTTTTTAGAAGCATCTAAAATTGTAACAGATACTTGTGTGCTATCAGTTGCATTTTTTAACCAATAATTAATCACCACCCCTTTTGGAGGATTGGTTCCTACATTATTGGGAACACCTACACTGGCGCCTCTATTGCGGCGTCCGCCCATAGCAGGAGGAACACGGAAAGCTTTTGCGATAGGGAAAACTTTGTTTGCATTCGCAGTAGCTGCATCATAATTTTCGATAAATCTTAAATCATCTAAAATGTAAATACTACGACCTTGTGTACCCACGATTAAATTGTTATCTCTTACTAATAAATCAGTCACTGGAGTCACAGGTAAATTTAATTGGAAGGGTTCCCAATTTTTTCCATCATTGATAGAAATATATAAACCATATTCAGTTCCTGCAAATAAGACTCCAGACTTACGTGGGCTCGCTACAATAGATCTTGTGAAGTGTAATGGAGCAATACCATTGGTGATTTTTTCCCAAGTTTCGCCGTAATCATGCGTTACATATAAATAAGGAGCGAAATCATCTAGCTTATATCTTGTTCCAGCAAAGTAAGCGGTTCCTTTACGTAAAGGATCTACTTCTACTCTATTCCACATCATCCATTGTGGAACGTCTTTAGGAGTAACATTTTTCCAATGATCCCCCCCATCTTTACTTACATAAATTAAACCGTCATCACTACCAGACCATAATAAATCTTTTTCCAAAGGTGATTCAGCAGCAGTGAATATGGTACAGTAATATTCCACACTGGTATTATCCTGTGTAATAGGACCTCCTGAACTTTTTTGACGACTTTTATCGTTCGTTGTTAAGTCTGGAGAAATTTCTTTCCAACTGGCTCCTTCATTTTCACTAGAGAATAAATGATTACCAGAAGTGTATATTTTTTTAGGATTATGTGGGCTAAAGAAGATAGGCGCGTTCCATTGGAAACGATATTTTTGAACATCTGCCCCTGCACCCATGGGATTGTCAGGCCAAACATTAACAATTCTATTTTCACCTGTCTTATGGTCATATCTAGTGATTAAACCACCATAAGATCCACCATATACCACATCACTATTTAAAGGATCAGCAACAATATAACCACTTTCTCCACCCGCAGTGACATCAAAATCATTCTCGCCAATATAACTTCCATAAGTACTTGATAAAATTCTGAATGCAGAATTATCTTGTTGTGCTCCTAAAACTCGGTAAGGAAAATGATTATCGGTACTCAAACGATATACTTGAACGGTAGGTTGATTCATCACAGTGCTCCAATTTTTAGCGCCGTCTAAACTTACTTGTGCACCGCCATCATCTGCTACAATCATTCTTTTTGGATTTTTGGGGTCGATCCATAAATCATGATGATCACCATGTGGGGTACGTCCCGTTTGGAATGTTTTACCTCCATCACTAGACACCATGAAATTAACGTTAGGGCAATACACTTTATTTTCATCCATAGGATCTACAAAAACTTTAGTATAATACCAAGCACGTTGGCGAATATTATTATCGCTACATGTTAATTCCCAAGTTTTACCTGCATTTTCAGACACGTATAAGCCTCCATTTGCATTTTCAATGATAGCATACAATTTATCTGGATTCGATTTTGCAACTGCAATTCCAGTAATACCCCATACTCCTTTTGGAAACCCTTTATTCGTTTTTATAGAAGTCCAAGTTTCTCCTCCATCCGTACTTTTATATAAACCAGATCCTTCTCCACCACTCTCTAAACTATAAGGAGTTCGCATTAATTGCCAAGTACCTGCATATAATACATCTGCATTGCTAGGATCCATCACTAAATCACTCGCTCCAGTTTGCGCATTCACATACAATACTTTTTTCCAAGTAGCACCGCCATCGATACTTTTATAGACCCCTCTGTTTTCATTAGGTCCAAATAAATGACCCATTACTGCAGCCCAAATAATATCTGGATTTTTAGGATGTACAATTATACGAACAATATGTCTTCCTTCTTTCAATCCCATATTTTTCCATGTTCTTCCTTCGTCAGTTGATTTCCACATACCTTCTAAACCCTCACTCACATTACCTCTCATGGAATTCTCTCCTTCCCCTACATACACAATAGATTCATTGGAAGGGGCAATGGCAATCGCACCAATAGTACCTCCAAAAAATCCATCAGAAATATTTTTCCAATTATTTCCTGCGTCAGTACTTTTCCAAACACCCCCACCTGTGGCACCCATGTAAAAAGTATTTACATCGGAATAAGATCCTACTCCTGCTGCTGCACGGCCTCCTCTGAAAGGACCTAATAATCTAAAAGATTGTTCTTTTAAAATAGGATCCTGTGATAATGCTGAAGTAGCTGCAACTACTGGAGCACTTACTTTCTTTTTTTGTGCGAAAGTTGTTTGAGTAATGAATAAACAACTCAATAATGATGCACTTACTAGAATTTTTTTCATATGATAATTTTTGAATCAAAAAAACAAAACCCCTCTACCAGATGATAAAGGGGTTTTGAAATTGTTTTATTTTATGACTTCGTAGTCTTTAAACTTTTTAATAGGAGTTGCTTCCACTAATTTTCTGAAGCTAGCCCACTCTTTGGCAAAGAAATCATTTGCTTTAGCCACCACATCCTGAATAGCCGCTTCTGCTTCTTTTAATTTTTGCTCTTCTTGTTCACCAGGAACTGTATTTTTTCCTGAGATTAACATAGTAGCATTACGAATGATAGACATAGGTGTTATCACATCTACGGTGCCGTATCCTTGCTTATCTTGTTTTTTACCATTCACATACTCTCTTAATTTCTTAGCAGATTCTGTTACTTTTTTGTGTGCTTTGTTTAAAGTATCTAACCCTTTGTCTTTTTTATCTTTCCACTCTGCAGTCAATTCTAATAATAAAGCATCTACTTCATCTAATTGATCCATTGCAGTATTTAATTTATCCACGCTTGGTTGAAATTTCTTAGTCAATTCATCTTGTTTTTTAACAACATCAATACGACTTGTAGTTCTTGAATCATCTTTGACTTCAATCCAAGCAGAATCTTTTTTATTGTTCGCTGTTACTACTACTTTGTATTTACCAGGAAGTACATCACGGCCACGATATTCTCTTTCCTCTTCGCCAGCACCGCCGCCGCCTCTACGACCACCACCGCCGCCGCCACGGCCACCAAATCCACCAGCACCTCCTAACTTAGGCATACCTGCACCACGTGTTCCTTTTTGCTCATATCCCCAATATTGTCTGTTAAATCCAGTATCTACTGTGAAACTTAAATTACGAATCGCAACATCATTTACATCTCTAATTTGAACTTTTACTTTTTTCGAACTATCTACTAAATACACTGTGATAGGATACCCTGTAGGACGATTCTCTCCATCATACATTCCCCAAGTACTCCATTCGTAAGGTGAATTTTTGTAAGAAGCATTGATGCTATAATTAGGAGCAGTTACAAAGAAGCTAGAAGGAGCTCCTTTATCATGTGCTAATTTTCTTAAAGGTCTGATATCATCTAACACCCACATCGCTCTACCAAAAGTAGCAATGGCTAAATCTGATTCTCTTTCTTGAATTGCAAAATCAAAAGTAGACACGGAAGGATATCCGTTTTTCCATTGTTGGAAACGTTCGCCATTATCTAAACTCACAAACATACCTTGTTCCGCACCAACAAAAATCAAATTAGGTTCTACTGGATCTTGTATCACTGATAAAGCATAGCCAGTCACTTTAGTGCTGTTCACTATGTTTGTCCAAGTTTTACCCATGTCAGATGATCTAAAAATGTAAGGAGCAAAATCACCTTGTCTGTAGTTATTGACTACCACAAATACTTCATTTACATTATAAGTAGAGGCTCTTACTTGTTGCACCCATCCACCTTTAGGGAAACCTGCAATATTGGGAGTGACATTACTCCAAGTAGCGCCACCATTGGTAGTTAATTGTACATTGCCATCATCGGTACCCACCCAAATTAAATCCTTTTGAAGGGAAGATGGAGCAATCGCTAAAATGGTACAATGATTTTCGGCACCTGTAATATCAATACTTAAACCACCGTTATTTGTTTGATCAATCATCGCACTATCATTCGTCGTTAAGTCGCCAGAAATCACTTTCCAAGCAGCACCTTTATTTGAACTCTTATGTAAAAATTGAGAACCAAAATAAATTGTTTTCTTATCAAATGGATCTTGCGCAATAGCAGCATTCCAGTTAAATCTCAATAATGTTTTTGCATCTGGTGCTGGTGGTTGAATAAAAGAAGATTCCCCAGTAGCTGTGTTATATCTACCTACAGAACCGCCTTGGCTCATAGCATACACCCAATTCGCATCTTCTTGATCAGGCATTACATCAAAACCATCACCACCCCACAAATTATCCCAATGGAAATTTTTAATCCCTCCTTTCATATAATTATAAGCTGGCCCTCTCCATGAACCATTGTCTTGCATACCACCCATAATATGATAAGGTGTTTCGTTATCTACATTGACATGATAAAATTGTCCTACTGGAATTTTTTCATCAAACATCCATGTTTTACCGCCATCACGTGTAATACCAATACCACCGTCATTTCCATCTACCATAAATTTATTATCGGTAGGGTGAATCCAAAATGCATGGTGATCAGGATGGATACCGCTATATGGAATAATAGTTTCAAAGTTTTTACCAGCATCAATACTCTTCATCACTGTTTGACTGATATACCATAAAGTATTTTCATTCAAAGGATCACTGATAACATCTTGGAAATAAAAAGGACGATTATCTACAATCGCTTTTTGTGCATTCACTAAAGTCCAATTGTATCCACCATCATCACTCTTATATAAACCGCTCTTGGTAGATTCTACTAAAGCATACACTCTGTTTGGATTAGATCGGCTAATAGTAATACCCACTCTACCTAAATTTCCTTCAGGTAAACCATGCTCCTTCCCTAATTTGATAAAATTTTTACCGCCATCAATAGTCATATATATACCACTTCCTTTACCTCCACTTTCTAAATGATAAGGGTTGCGATAATGATGCCACATGGCAACAAATAATTTATTCGGATTCTTTGGATCCATAATCATATCACCTACACCCGATGTGTCATTGGTATATAAAATTTGATTCCAAGTTTCTCCACCATCTGTCGTTTTAAATACGCCACGGCTTTTGCCTTGTCCATAAGGATTTCCAATGGCACCCGCATATACTGTATTCGCATTGGTAGGATCTACAATGACTCTATGAATATTTCTTGTTTGTTCTAAACCCATTCTCTTCCAAGTTTTTCCTGCATCTAAGGTTTTGTAAATTCCTTCCCCAATGCTTACTGAGTTTCTTGGATTTCCTTCCCCTGTTCCTACCCAAACTACGCTTGGATTAGATTGTTGAATGGCAACAGCCCCGATATTTAAAATAGGTTGTTCATCAAAAACAGGTGTCCAACTCACACCGCTATTATTGGTTTTCCAAACACCACCTGATGCAGCCCCAATCCAAATATTATTAGGATTCGCTACTTCCACATCAATCGTAGTGACACGACCACTCATAGAAGCTGGACCTACGTTACGAGGTTTCCAATTTTTAAAAACTTTATTAATGTCTACTTGAGGCGTAGGTACCGGCGCTACTACTGCAGCTGCCTTTTTTGCTTTTTGAGCTGTTAAAGTGGTGCTAGATAAAATCATAGCAACCAATAAGGATCCAATAATTGTTATACGCATTTTAAAAAATTTGCAGATTTTACAAATGAATGAAGTACCTAAACTATTAATTTTTAGGCAAAAAAGGAGAAAAAAAGAAAGAAAACGAGAAAGCTTTTGATGTGCGGTACAATTTTGTGGGAAAGCTAAAGGCGGGATCTATAATTTTTCTATGATACCTGCTATTCCTTGACCACCCCCTACACAGGCAGTCACAATGCCATATTGTTGGTTTAATCTTTCTAAGTCATTGATAATCTGCACAGTAAGCTTGGAACCGGTGCAGCCCAACGGATGTCCCAAAGCGATGGCACCCCCATTGATGTTCACTTTTTGGGTGTCCAAACCAAGAGTTCGTATGACCGCTAAAGATTGAGAAGCAAAAGCTTCATTTAATTCAAATAAATCAATTTGATCCAATTTCATGCCCGCCTGTTGCAATACTTTTGGAATTGCGGCCACCGGACCAATCCCCATAATACGAGGATGTACCCCAGCAGAAGCACAATTCACCAATCGAGCTATGGGTTTTAATCCTAAAGATTGCACCATTTTTTCACTCATCACCATAACAAAACTTGCACCATCACTTGTTTGAGATGAATTACCTGCAGTCACCGATCCTTTTAAAGCAAAAGCAGGTTTTAGTTTTGCTAAAGCTTCTAAAGTAGTGTCAGCACGAACCCCTTCATCTGTATCTATGGTATAATTACGTGTGGCTCTTTTATTTTTCTCGTTGATATAAGTTTCTGTAATCTCAATGGGTAAAATTCCTTTTTTAAAATAGCCATTCTCAATGGCGTGTTTTGCTTTTTGATGAGAACCTAATGCAAATGCATCCTGATCCTCTCTAGATACATTATATTCATTTGCAACCGCTTCGGCAGTGAGACCCATTGATAAATAATAATCAGGTTCGTCTACAGTGATTGAATACGCTGGAACTGTTTTCCAGCCTGCAGTTGGGACCATCGACATGGATTCTGTTCCACCAGCAATAATACATTGCGCCATGCCTGTTCTTATTTTAGCAGTCGCCATCGCTATACTTTCTAAACCACTTGCACAATATCTATTAATAGTAATTCCAGGTACTTCAATTCCTAATGCTTTAGCAGCAATAATCCTTCCAAATTGCAAACCTTGTTCAGCTTCAGGTACTGCATTTCCTACAATCACATCATCTACTAATAAAGGATCCACCATGGGCAATGATTTCATTAAACCTTTAATCACTTCGATGGCTAATTCATCGGAACGCATAAATCTGAAACCACCTTTTTTGCTTTTTGTCACTGCAGTCCTAAACCCTGCTACGATATACGCCTCTTGCATAAAAAAAGAATTTTGAAATCGGTATTAATTCCACCCTAAATGTAGTGATTTTTATAAAAAGTTGTTTATGCAACTAAATATTTCCTTGTAAATTTGCAATATGTTATATCCTTTGCTAAGAAAAGCATTATTTGAACTCTCTCCCGAAAAAGCACATCATGTGTCAATGAGTGGCTTGCATTTTTTAGCACAACTTCCAGGAGGAAAATCCTTTTTAAAATATCAATTTCAATATCAAGGGAAAGACTTATCTAAAAAAGTGCTGGGTTTACATTTTTCCAACCCTGTAGGTTTGGGTGCTGGCTTTGATAAAAACGCAGAGCACTTAGAAGTATTGTCTTTATTGGGATTTGGATTTCTTGAAATTGGAACCGTTACGCCAAGAGCGCAAGCAGGTAATCCTAGCCCACGTTTATTTAGATTGCCTAGTGACCAAGCTTTGATTAATAGAATGGGATTTAACAATGAAGGGGTAGAAGCAATTGCTACAAGATTAAAAAAATATCGTTCTCAAAATCAAAGCGATTTAATTATTGGAGGAAATATTGGTAAAAATAAAGTCACCGAAAATGAAGATGCCTGGAAGGATTATTGCATCAACTTTAAAGGGTTAGAAGATGTAGTGGATTATTTTGTGGTGAATGTGAGTTCACCCAACACTCCCGGATTAAGAGCTTTACAAGAAAAAGAAGCCTTGCGTAAAATATTTTCTGAATTACAATTGCTGAATAAAAATAAGAAACCCATTTTATTAAAAATTGCACCAGATTTAGAAACAAGTGCCTTAGATGATATTATACAATTGACGCAAGAAATTCATATTGATGGTTTGGTATCAAGTAATACCACTTTAGATAGAACTCTTTTAAATGCTGGTAACCAAAAATTAGCTGAAAGCTATGGCGCAGGAGGATTGAGCGGTAAACCTTTATTTAAAAAGTCCAATGATGTTTTATCCTATTTAAATAAAGGTCTTGGATCCAATACACCCATTATTGCAAGCGGCGGCATATTTACTGGAGCAGATGCGCAAAAAAAAGTAGATGCAGGTGCCCATTTAATACAAGTATGGACGGGCTTTATTTATGAAGGACCACGAATGGTAAAAAACATATGCGAATATTTAAGTTCATCTAATTTTTAGAAATCAATTAGAGAAATTAATAAAAAAATTAATGAGTGTTATTACTGAGAGCAAGAAGCTCTCTAAAAAATTATTGAATTCAAAATGCTACAAATAAAATGTTTTTGTTTTAATGCTTTTCAAGAAAACACCTATGTGTTATATAATG
>JBAXBS010000016.1:0-22926 GCA_037141925.1 Chitinophagaceae bacterium | reverse complement strand
TTTAATTTTATTAGACTATTTTTCGAGCTTTTATATTTTTAAAAAAGCGAAGAAAAATTAAAGGAGCCCCGTTTCGGTGGCTCCTTTTTAATTTTATTAGACTATTTTTCGAGCTTTTATATTTTTAAAAAAGCGAAGAAAGAAAGAAAGAAAGAATATAAATACTACCCTTCTCTCTCAATCGCTTTGCTCAAATGTTCGTTCAGAATAGTATTTTTCTTCTTTACACTCTAGCTTTCTATAAATAAATAGGGGACTCCTTTATGGGGCCCCCTATTTATTTTCATTAGAGTATTTTTCGAGCTTTTATATTTCTAAAAAAAGCGAAGAAAAATTAAAATTACTTCATTGTAAATGTTTCCAAGAATTTAGTGGTAAAGTTTCCTTTTCTGAAATCTTCATTTTGCATTAACTGTAAATGAAAAGGAATGGTTGTTTTCACACCTTCAATCACATATTCACTTAAAGCACGATACATGGTATTAATAGCTTCCTCGCGTGTTTGCGCTACGGTAATTAATTTGCCAATCATGGAATCATAATAAGGAGGAATCACATAGCCTGCATATACATGACTATCTACACGAACACCATGTCCACCTGGGGTATGCAATACGGTAATCTTTCCGGGTGAAGGTCTAAAATCATTATATGGATCTTCCGCATTAATACGACATTCTATCGCATGTAATTGTGGTTCATAGTTACGACCCGAAATTTTTTCGCCTGCTGCAATTTTAATTTGTTCTTTAATTAAATCATAGCTCACTACTTCTTCGGTTACGCAATGTTCCACCTGAATACGCGTATTCATTTCCATGAAATAAAAATTGCGATGCTTATCTACTAAAAATTCAACGGTACCTACACTTTCATAATTAATCGCACTCGCTGCTTTAATAGCAGCTTCTCCCATTTTATGACGTAGTTCAGGAGTCATAAATGGAGAAGGAGATTCTTCTACTAATTTTTGGTGACGTCTTTGAATAGAACAATCACGTTCACTCAAATGACACACGTTACCATATTGATCTCCTGCTACTTGTATTTCAATATGTCGAGGCTCTTCCACAAATTTCTCTATGTATAAGCCATCATTTTTAAAACTTGCACCTGCTTCCATTTTAGCAGCACTGTATGCTTTTTCAATTTCTTCTTCATTCCAAACCACACGCATTCCTTTACCACCACCACCTGCAGTGGCTTTGATGATGACTGGATATCCAATTTGCTTTGCTAATTTTTTTGCTTCATCTACACTTTCTAATAAACCTTCTCCACCTGGAACTACTGGAACGCCTGCTTTAATCATAGTGTCCTTAGCCGTAATCTTATCTCCCATTTTATTAATCATTTCGGGAGTAGGTCCAATAAATTTAATACCATGATCGGCACAAATTTGTGCAAACTTTGCATTCTCTGCTAAAAAACCATACCCTGGATGCACGGCATCGGCATTGGTAATTTCACAAGCTGCCATGATATGAGGAATATTCAAATAGGATTCTTGTCCTTTAGGACCGCCAATACAAACGGCTTCATCTGCAAACTTCACGTGTAAACTATCCTTATCTGCTGTAGAATAAACGGCTACTGTTTTAATCCCCATTTCTCTACAAGTTCGAATAATACGCAAAGCAATTTCGCCACGATTGGCTATCAATATCTTTTTAAACATTAGTTTGAATTAAAATTAGATAATACGTCCACTAAGCTGGTTCCACTAAAAATAAAGGCTGGTCAAATTCAACTGGGCTAGCATCTTCTACCAACACTTTTACGATGGTACCTTTTACTTCGCTTTCAATTTCGTTGAATAATTTCATGGCTTCAATAATACAAACCACTTTACCCTCTTTTACTTCTGTTCCTTCTTCTGCTAGCATAGGCTTGTCTGGAGAAGTACGACGATAGAAAGTTCCAATCATAGGGCTTTTGATGGTAATGAAGTTGTCTGCTTTCGCAGGAGCAACTGGGGCAGAAGCAGCAGGGGCTGCGGCGGCCGCTGGAGCAGCAGGGGCTGATGCATATACTTGAGCCGGACTCGTGGTTACGGTCACTTTTTCTTCTTTTTGTTTAATCGTTACTTTCCCGTCCTTGTCTTCGATGCTAATTTCACCGATATTACTCTTGTTAACTACTTTGATTAAATCATGAATTTGTTTCAAGTCCATATTTGGCAATTTTCAGTAAAATTGGGGTTTTTTTATGGATTTTGGTAAAATAATGGCCTTTTTTTATAAAAAATGGGCATTTTGGACATAAAAATAGGGAACCTAAAATTCCCTATTTTGACTATAATTCATCTATATATGAGTATAAAATAGCCTATATGACTACTTCACTCTTTCTACATATTCACCATTTTTTGTATTGATCTTGATCTTTTCACCTTCGTTCACAAACAAAGGAACCATCACAGTGGCACCCGATTCAATGGTCGCTGATTTTAAAGCACGAGTAGCGGTATCCCCTTTTACTCCATTTTCGCAATAAGTGATTAAAACGTCAATTTTCTCAGGTAATTCTGCTCCAATGGGCATTTCGGTTTCGGTATTCATAAATACAAATACTTCCGCTCCTTCAATTAGAAATTGAGGGGCATCAATCATTTCTTCCGCCATAGCAATTTGCTCAAAAGACTCATTGTTCATTAAGTTATAACCGCTGTCATCCTTATATAAGAACTGAAACGCCTTCTTTTCAACACGCACTGGATATATGTTTTCACCGCTATTCCATGTTTTTTCAATAGATCTTTTATTATCTACCCCTTTTAATTTAGCCCAAATTTTTGCGGCTGCACGAGCAGTTTTATTCTCTCCAAACTCTACTACAGAGTACAAACTACCATCTAATTTTAAAATCATTCCACGACTGATGTCTGATGTTGTTGCCATAATTTTTATTTTAATATTTTCCTAGGGAGGGGCAAAAGTACTACATGCTGACCATTTATAAAAAAACCTTCATTTTTTATTGGAAAATAAGGGTAAAAAAAGCAGGTTTAACCTATTTTTGCGCCACAAATAAGAAAAAACATCCTCATGTCAGTATTAGTAAATAAAAACTCGAAAATTATTGTACAAGGTTTTACCGGTACAGAAGGTAGTTTTCATGCCAGTCAAATGATGGAATATGGTACCCAAGTGGTGGGTGGTGTGACTCCTGGTAAAGGAGGCTCTACTCATTTAGATCGTCCTGTATTTAACACTGTGGCAGATGCAGTAAAAAATACCGCTGCTAATGTAAGTATCATCTTCGTACCTCCTGCATTTGCAGCAGATGCGATCATGGAAGCGAGTGATGCTGGAATTGAATTAGTAGTATGTATCACCGAAGGTATTCCTGTTCAGGATATGGTGAAAGTGAAAAATTATTTACAAGGAAAAAATACTCGTTTAATAGGGCCAAACTGTCCAGGTGTAATTACTGCAGAAGAAGCTAAAGTTGGTATCATGCCAGGCTTTATTTTCAAAAAAGGAACCATTGGTATTGTTTCAAAAAGTGGAACCTTAACTTATGAAGCTGCTGACCAAGTTGTGAAAGCAGGTTTAGGAATTACTACAGCGATTGGAATTGGTGGCGATCCCATTATTGGAACAACCACTAAAGAAGCAGTAGAATTATTAATGAACGATCCTGCTACAGAAGGCATTATTATGATTGGTGAAATTGGCGGTAGCATGGAAGCAGATGCGGCTAATTGGATTAAGGATAATTTAAAGAAACCAGTGGTTGGATTTATTGCTGGTCAAACAGCGCCTCCAGGTAGAAGAATGGGACACGCAGGTGCGATAATTGGTGGCGCGGATGATACTGCTGCAGCTAAAATGAAAATCATGGCAGATTGCGGAATTCATGTTGTGGCTAGCCCTGCAGATATTGGCAAGACCATGGCTGCTGTGCTAAAAAAATAAAGTAATTCATACCTTATACTGAAATCCCTTATCCTACACCGATAAGGGATTTTTTATTGTAAGTTTGTTCTATGAAACGTTTGATGGGTTTAATTATTTTAGGAAGTATCTGGTGCAGTTTTGCTATCGCGCAAACGTCTCCTTTACATATTAAATGCACACCTCCTAAAAATTTAAAGCCAGGTGCAGCTTTCTTACTTAAGGTAGAAATTCAACATCAAATTGCAGAAGAAAAAACAGGAGAACTCAGTTTTTCTATTTTTAACACTTCCAAAAATGCAGCCGATGGTTGGTTTTTAAACTTTTTTCCTTTTCAATATTTTACGACTATTCAAAACGAAAATTATACCACTTCCTTCCCTTTTACAGTTCCACATGATTATAAAGGAAGCTTTGCCATTGAACTTGTTGCCCAAGTGGGTAACATCAAAGACAGCGTTAGATACAACATCAACACCCTAAATAAATAAACTCCTTGAATAAAAAGGTGACATATTTAATTGTAGGGCAAGGTTTAGCAGGCACTTGGTTATCTTATTATTTGTCGCAACAAGAAATTTCATATGTCATAGTGAATAGCGCTTCACAGGCTGCTGCAAGTAAAGTAGCAAGTGGTGTCATTAATCCTGTAACTGGTCGACGTATGGTGCAAACATGGATCATTGAGGAAGTACTCCCCTTTTCTGTAGCTGCTTATACTTCTATGCAAGAAATGTTGAATACTACACTCATACGAAAAGCGCCAGTAGTATTAATCCATCCTTCTGAACAAATGAAGGAAAGTTTTGAGTATCGACTTCAAAATGACAATGTTTATTTGCAAACCATCCATGAAGAAATTTCACTTTCCAATTTCAATACGCCCTTTGGAACAGGCATGATTGATTCCTGTTATTGGATTGACTTAAATGAAATGCTTTCGCAATGGAAACAATTGCAAATTGAAAAAGAAAATTATATTACGGACGATTTTGAAATAAATGATGTTACAATTACAAATGAAAATGTGTGTTGGAAAAATATCAAAGCAAATAAAATTATTTTTTGTGACGGAGTGAATGCTTTTAACAACCCCTATTTTAATACGCTGCCCTTTGCGCCTAATAAAGGAGAAGCGTTAATTGTTGAAATCAAAAATCTATCCCCCCATTTTATTTACAAATCCAATATCACCATCGTTCCTTGGAAGGAGGATTTATTTTGGGTGGGATCTAATTATGAATGGGATTTTGACAACTTACACCCCTCCGAAAGTTTCAAACAAAAAATGATCGAAGCACTAAATCAATTACTCACCATCCCCTATGAAATTAAAGATCATTTAGTGGGATTAAGGCCCGCCAATAAAGAACGACGCCCTTTTGTAGGGTATCATCCAATTTATAAAAACGTGGGTATTTTAAATGGACTAGGTACTAAAGGTTGTTCGCTAGCACCCTTTTTTGCTGCTCAATTAATGGCGCATGATTTAAATGGCGCGCCCATTCACCCCGAAGCGAGTTTGAGTAGATTCAATGAATTACTCTTTAAAAACAGCCTTTCATAAAGTTGAAAAAAAATTATATTTTTAAGTTATAAAGCTAAAAGCATGAGTCAAGAAAAAAATGAATTTTACAATATTCCTATTGCTTATCGCAAAATGGAAAATTTACATATTGTATTTTGGTTGTTTAAAGATATTGCATGGTGTATGTTTTGGAAACCATTAGGCATCATGATGATCATTCCAACTTTAGCTATCTCCATTATTATTGCTTGGCGTACCCGTCAAATTGTTTCCGAACTTTGTCACAACCTAGCTATCACGGTTTGGATTTCTGCCAACTCCTTTTGGATGTGTAGCGAATTTTTTGGGGTAGACAACAATATTGTTTTTGACACCATTACAGTCAAGCATTTGGCTATGATTCCTTTTATAACAGGCGTTTTAATTTTAGCTTATTATTACTTGATTTATAAACCAAGACATCAGGAAGATCCACAAACCTTATAAATATTTCTTAGGTCTTCTGTCAATATATTTATAAGAAATTGATGAAGGTTTTTTTAGAAATTTTAAAGATACTTCTTAAGTCTATTGGATTGTATAAAGGTAGAAACGCCTAAAATAGCGATGACTAAAAAAGCACCTCTTAAACCCATCGCTTCTGCTAAAAAACCAATAATAGGTGGCCCTATTAAAAATCCAAAAAATCCAATGGAGGAAACAGATGCGAGTGCAATACTTGCCTGACCTGGCGCTGCTGCTTTTCCTACAGATCCATATATAGTAGGTATCACAGACGATACACCAAAACCTACTAACATAAAACCAATTGCCGAAATAATGATATGCGGAAGAGAGACCGCAATAAGTAAACCTAAAGTAACTAAGGCACCGCTTAACATGAGTTGTTTACGAGGACCCCAATAAGTAATTAAACTATCTGAAAACATTCTTCCTGTGGCCATGCATGCCATAAACGAAATATAACCTAGAGTGCGCCACTCATACGACACTTTTACTACTTTTTGAAAATAGATGCCACTCCAATCAAACATCATTCCTTCACAAATCATATTTCCTAAAGCGATGATACCAAATTGCAATATTAAAGGGGTGGGTTTGTTCCACATTTTATGTAAAGGCTGCTTATTAGATTCACTGGGAGTTAAATAAGAATTAAATAGTGTGACAAATAACAATCCAATCACTGCAATGAGTATAAATTGATATATGGGCGCTAATTGATGTGCTACAAAAAAGCCCCCTACTAATCCTCCAGTAAATCCTGCTAAACTCCAAAAGCCGTGAAACTTTGAAATAATACTTTTCTCAAATTGTTTTGCCAACACTACGGCTTGCGTATTCACGGAAACATTATATAAATTTCCGGCCATCCCAAATAAAAATAAACAAAGACCTAGCTCCCATTTCACTTTACAAAATCCAAGGAGCACTAATCCCAAGGGGTATAAAATACATGCAATTTTAAGCATGCGATTACTTCCATAGCGAGAGGTCAAACTTCCTGAAATAGGTATGGCTAATAAAGATCCCATGGGTAAAAATAATAGCATCCCACCCAATGCTGCATCACTTAAGCCCAATTGCATTTTAATATCGGGAATACGGCTGGCCCAACTGGCAAAACAGATACCTGCAAAGAAGAAAAACCCAGATAAAACAGCTCTTCTGGCGTTCTTAGATACCAAACGGTCACTCATGTCGCAAAGATGGTGAATTTATGGGAATTGGGTTATATTTGCAGTTCTAACTTATATCAATAGTTTTTTATGTATCGTACGCATCAATGTGGGGAATTAAATATTCAATTTGTCAACCAAACGGTCACCCTTGCGGGCTGGGTGCAAACCATCCGTAAATTTGGAGCGATCACTTTTGTGGACATAAGAGATCGTTATGGAATTACCCAATTATTGATGGGAGAAGAATTGCAAGCGCAATTAGATGCTCAACCTTTAGGTCGCGAATTTGTAATTCAAGCAACGGGGACTGTGATTGAGCGTTCCAACAAAAACACACAAATCCCAACTGGCGAAATTGAAATTAAAGTCACTGCATTTAGCATTTTAAATAGTTCAATGGTCCCTCCTTTCACCATTCAAGATGACACCGATGGCGGAGATGATATCAGAATGAAATATCGTTTTTTGGATTTAAGAAGAAACGCAGTAAAAAAGAATTTAGAATTAAGATATCATGTAAATCGTGCAGCACGTAACTATTTACATGAAAAAGGATTCATGGATATTGAAACTCCATTCTTAATTAAAAGCACGCCCGAAGGTGCTAGAGATTTTGTGGTACCTAGCAGAATGAACGCAGGTGAATTTTATGCATTACCACAATCCCCACAAACTTTTAAGCAATTATTAATGGTGAGTGGTTATGACAGATACTACCAAATAGTAAAATGTTTTAGAGATGAGGATTTAAGAGCCGATAGACAGCCCGAGTTTACACAGATTGACTGCGAGATGAGTTTTGTGGAACAAGAAGACATCTTAAATATGTTTGAAGGTTTAATCAAAAGCATTTTCAAAGACGTTAAAAATATTGACTACACCGAATCCGTTCAAAGAATGACTTGGGAAGATGCTATGTGGCAATATGGAAATGATAAGCCCGATATTCGTTTTGGAATGGAATTATGCAATCTTAAAAAACCTGATCACGTTTTTACTTCTAAAGCGCATCAAGCCGATTTAATTAATGGGGTTGATTTTAAAGTATTCGATGAAGCAGAAACTGTTATTGCCATTGCCGCTCCTGGTTGTAGTGAGTATTCACGTAAACAAACAGATGAATTAACAGAGTGGGTAAAACGTCCTCAAATTGGCATGAAAGGTTTAGTATTTATAAAGTGTAATGCAGATGGTACTTTTAAAAGTAGTGTAGATAAATTTTATTCAGAAGATAAATTAAAAGCCATTGCAACTGCTACAGGAGGAAAAGCAGGTGATTTAATTTTGATATTAGCCGGTGCCGAAGAGAGAACTAGAAAAGCTATTAGTGAATTACGTTTAGAATTAGGCAAACAATTAGGCTTCCGTAAAGAAGATGAATTTAAATTATTATGGGTGTTAGACTTTCCCTTATTTGAATATGATGAAGAAGGAAATAGATGGGTAGCAAGACATCATCCTTTTACATCTCCTAAGCCTGATCATATTGAAGTGATGATTCAAAACGCACCTCAAATTTCTGATGCAGCTAAATATCTAGAACATCCTTATGCCAATATTAAAGCGAATGCTTACGATATGGTATTAAATGGGAATGAAATAGGTGGCGGATCTATTCGTATTTTCCAAAGAGCATTACAAGAAAAAATGTTTGCAGCTTTAGGTATGAGTCCCGAAGAAGCTCAACATAAATTTGGATTTTTATTAGGGGCATTTGAATATGGTGCTCCCCCGCATGGTGGTATTGCTTTTGGCTTTGATCGTTTATGCGCATTATTAGGAGGCAGTGAAAGTATTAGAGATTTTATCGCCTTCCCTAAAAATAATAGCGGACGTGACGTTATGTTAGATGCCCCTAGCAGCATTGATGCTAAACAATTTGAAGAATTACATATCAAATTGAATTTAAAATAAGATACATGCCTCAACATTTGAAATTATACACTGTATTAAGCTATTGTTTAATCCCTATTGCTTTATTTTTTGCCTTTTTAGATATTCTCATGGCAGTAAGTTCCTTAGGAAATCCGAGTGTTTTATTAATGGTCTTTGTATTAGCTTGTTTAGTGATTTATACTTTTGCGAGTTTTAGATTTTTAAAAAGAGGTATTGAAAGAGAACAAACCCAAACTAAAAAATTAAAAGATTGGATAAAAGTGAATGCTTTTGTAAGTTTATTTTTATGCAGTTTGTTTTTTATCAATTCTATTAGCATTTTAGTTGCTTCAGACCAAGTGTTAATGGGATACATTAATGATTTCATAAATCAACAAGCAGGCTTACCTGCCGAAATCACACAAAAAATGATACTATCTATTTTGAGAGGTGTGTCTGTATTTTTATTAATTACAAGCATCATTGGATTGATTCATATTCGCACCACTTTACGTTTGGTAAAGGAATATGAATATTTGTTTGAATAGCCCTTCATATTTTATACTTTTAAGTTGATGAACGCTTTGATTCCATTAGCCGAACGACTCCGCCCTACCACTTTATCTGATTTAGTGGGACAGGAACATTTGTCGGGTGAACACAGCATATTACAAAAATCAATTGCCCATGGAAAAGTTCCTTCCATGATTTTATGGGGCCCTCCTGGCGTAGGTAAAACTACATTAGCTAATATCATTGCCACTCATTTAAACATTGCTTATTATCAATTAAGCGCCATTAGTAGCGGTGTGAAAGAATTACGTGAAGTGATTGAGGAAGCCAAATCTAAACAAGGAGCTATTTTATTTATTGATGAGATTCACCGATTTAATAAAGGACAACAGGATGCTTTATTAGGGGCAGTTGAAAAAGGTATTATTACTTTAATTGGCGCCACCACCGAAAATCCAAGCTTCGAAGTCAATAGTGCCTTACTGAGTAGATGCCAGGTTTTTATTTTAAAAGCATTAGATAAAAAAGCGTTGCAAAAGTTATTACAACAAGCTATTGAAAAAGATGAGTTGTTCAAAAAGCATCCTATTCAAATCAAAGAAACCGAAGCCTTATTTCAATTATCTGGAGGAGATGGCCGAAAGTTGTTGAATTTATTAGAATTAAGTGTGGAAGCATTGTTTAGCATTGAAAAAAATGGAGGAAATTTTATACTTACTAATGAATGGGTGATGGAAGTGGCGCAAACTAATATTGCACTGTATGATAAAAATGGAGAACAACATTATGATATCATTTCTGCATTCATAAAAAGTATGCGAGGCTCCGACCCTAATGGTGCTGTATATTGGTTGTCAAGGATGATAGCTGGTGGTGAAGATGTCAAATTTATAGCAAGGCGCATGCTCATTTTTGCAAGCGAAGACGTGGGAAACGCTAACCCTAATGCTTTATTACTTGCCAATAATTGTTTTGATGCGGTGAATAAAATTGGATACCCTGAGAGTCGTATTATTTTATCACAATGTGCGATTTATTTAGCGAGCTCTCCTAAAAGCAACGCCTCTTATGAAGCTATTTCTGCAGGATTAGCTTTAGTAGACAAAACAGGCAACTTGCCTGTACCATTGCATTTACGAAACGCTCCTACCAAACTTATGAAGAATTTGTCTTATGGTAAGGATTATACCTATTCTCACTTAGGAGAAAATAATTTTTTAGAACAAGAATATTTACCCGATGCTATAAAAGGCACTAGCTTTTATGAGCCCCAACTAAATGCTAGAGAGCAAGAAATCAAAAAGTTTTTGCAAGAACGTTGGAAAGGAAAATATGGATACTAAGGCTCACAACACTGTTTACAAAATAGACCTACCTGGTAAAATAAGTAATGTATTAAATGATATGGAGTATACTATATTTTAGTAGGAACTGCGCGACCTACAATACCCTCCGCTCCTCTATCTCCACCTTCATGGTATTCTGCATCCTCATTCACGTCCCATAAATCATACACTTCTTCACCTGCAATAATATTTTTTGCTGCTAACATCGCTGTCATCATGCTATGATCCTGATTATTGTATTTATGCATTCCATTTCGTCCCACTAAATAGAGTCCACTATATTGTTTTAACGCTTCTCTAATCACAGATAAATGATCCTTGTATTCATGATCATATACCGGATAAGCTTTTGGCTGACGTACCACATAACCATCAACCACTGCCGAAGGTTGTGTTAAACCTATTTGATGAATTTCCTTAGTTCCTAATGCAATTAATTCTTCGTTAGAACTAGTCCATAAACCATCTCCTTCAAAACAGAAATATTCCAATCCATAACAAGCCATTTCTGGATCGGGCACCATATAAGGACTCCATGATTTGAAATTTTGAATACGACCTACTTTCACATTAGGTTCGTGAATGTAAATCCAGTTGTCAGAAAATGCATCTTGATCCTTACAAATTAAAACCACCGTTAAAAAGTCACGATATTTTAATTGACTCGCCGCATGCAATACATTTGGAGAAAATTGGGGAGCCACTGCAGGAATTAATTCACGCATAGGTGCCGAGGACAATACATAATCATACCCTTCCCACACTTTATTATCTGCAGTATATACTTTCCAATGATTTTCTACTTTCTCAATTTTTTGAACCCCCGTATTCATTTCAATTTGTACACCTAAAGCTTTACTTTTCACTACACACTCCTCCCACATCATACCTGGACCACGCTTTGGATATCGGAAGGAATCAATCAATGTTTTAATCACCTCTCCTTTGCTTTGTTTACCACTTGGTTTAAATAAAGCATTCCATATAGCACTACTTAATGACAAACCTTTGATACGTTGTGCAGCCCAATCTGCAGAAATTTCTTTACAAGGAATACCCCATACTTTTTCGGTATAAGTTTTAAAGAAAATATTGAATAATCTTTTTCCAAATTGATTCGTTACCCAATCTTCAAAATTTTGTGGGTTTTTTACAGGAAATAATTTTGCTTGTAAATAACTCATCACACATAAAAAGCTTTCAAAAATACCCAGCTTCATTAATGCTTCAAAAGCTGCTAAAGGATAAGAGAAAAATTTTTTATTATAAAATATTCTGGAGCTACGAGGACGCTCCAATAATTCACTAGCTAAAATTTCGGTCCAAAAATCTTCTACTTCTTTTGATTTGGAAAAGAAACGATGCCCTCCAATATCAAAATGGTATCCTTTATAGGATTCAGTTCTTGATATACCTCCCACATAAGTAGGATCTTTCTCAAATACCACTACATCTTGATGGGCCTTTCCTAATAAATAAGCTGCTGTTAACCCTGCTGGTCCAGCCCCAATAATTGCTACTTTTTTGCGCATGGAGGAGTCTAATTTGGCCCAAAATTGCAAAAATATATTGGGATTGCCATCATTATTCGTAAAGACTTTGGTTTAACCCTTATTTTTGTGCTTATGTCAAACCTCCCTAATGTACAATGGATCACCAAAGAGTTCTCACAATTGAGTCCCGATGAGCTTTATTCGATACTGCGCTTAAGAAGTGAAGTATTTGTAGTAGAACAAAACTGTGTTTTTTTAGACATGGATAATAATGACCAAAAAGCCTATCATACCATGGGTTGGGTAGCGGACGAATTAGTGGCCACTACACGTTTATTTAGTGCAGGACAAATATATGAAGGCTACCAAAGTATTGGCCGAGTGGTTGGATCCCCTCGTCATAGAGGTTTAGGAATTGGAAAGGATTTAATGCAATACTCCATTCAAGAATGTGAAAGACTATTTGGCAAAAGCGCCATAAAAATTGGCGCGCAACTATATTTAAAGAAATTTTATAACGAACAAGGTTTTGAACAATCAGGTGAGATGTATTATGAAGATGCCATTGAGCATATCCCCATGATAAGACCCATTTAATAGACCGCCCAATTAATATTTAATTGACTTTTAAAAACATAATTGTCTAAAAAGTATATTATTCGTTGATGGAGTTCACTTCTTCTAATACAATTATTATCTTAAGAAAACCACCGAAAACTTAATCCCTTTTGCATTGGGTTGATCCTCTCTGATACTATTTACAAAATCGATTCTAGCAATTTTAAAAATATTTTCGATGGAGAAAAATGTTTCGTAATAGTGAGGCTTATCCTTCACATTGAGTGTATTTGCGCCTAGCACAAAAAACCAATTCAACTTATTAAATAATGGAATTTTATTTGAGAGAAAGCCATTCAAGTGATACTCCACATGTGATTCAGTATACAATGACGAATGATTACTAAACTCATAATAAGGTAACATTTGAAAACCCGTCATATAATGTTGATTGATCACAATTTGATTACCTAAATAATGTTGGTAATCAGGAGCAAATAGTTTTTTATCGTTGGAGAACCCGCCCACTATGATTCGAGCATTTAATTTACCCAACAATTGAAGGTTCATATTATGGGAAACCGTGAATTTCCATTTTGCAAAATCTACGTCACTTCCAAAAATACCATTCATACCCTGCGTATACGTAAAATTAAAACTAGGATATTTTGATCTTAAGTTGATGAGTCGATTGGGCAATTCTAAATACTTAGTACCCGGGCGCCAAGTTACACTCAAGCTAGTGATGAAAGATTGATGCGGAAGAATATTTTTTGTCATCCAATTAGTTGGAAAATTAGGTGTAAAAACATGATCTTTTAGCTCATTGACCACATTATCCATAGGAACACGATCTTGATATTGTATATCTAAATTCATATTCACACCTTGCCCAAAATTTCGTGCATAATCTACCTTGAAAAATCCTGCCTCATAGGTTTTCATGAAGTTGTTTCCCCATTTTAGAGTTGACCCTGTATTATCTATTTCTGTAATTGGATTGTTATTATTAAATTGAAAAACCATCCTTCCAAAACTAGCACTCAACACAGATCTAGCTTTTGTTGGAAAACCATAAGATCCCGAAAAGCTAGTATACAATTTCTTTTTATCTAAGCCATATCTAAATGAAGGAGTAAAGCTGATATTATTTTTTTGCTCTAATTGTTTATTCCAAGTAGCTTTAAAATTCATAACTCTACCTTCAGCTGGATTAAAATTAATGGGGAAAGTGTATAATAAAGGATCCACATTAATACGTAATTTTTGAGATTGCTTACTGTAATTATAGCCTCTTAGAAATAAATTATTGAAATTTATTTTATTTCTTTTCTTATCCACACTATCTAAATAAGCTGGAGAAGATCTTACCTTTTCTAAGCTATCCTTTTTGACGAAATCAATCGCTTCTTTTTCTAGTAAAGGTAAAGGCCTTGCACTATCCCAATATTCTAATGATTTTTTATTGGAACTATCTAAATACTTAATAACGATATTAGTGAAATATTTTTTATCAAATTTTTTCTCCAATTCATACTCATTAAATACTTGTACAATGCTTCCATTAAATTTAAATTTAAAAAAACTACCCGATAAGTAATTGACTTGTTGCTTTATCACCCATTGAGCGCCAATAGGCATATAAATTTGCTCATAACTAATAGAATCAATTAATTGTAATTGCTGATCCTTTGTGATATTTAGTTGCGTACTATACAAACGCCATTGCCCTTCAATAATATTGATAAAGCCCGAAAATAAAGGTTCTTGTTTACGACGTGGAATCACCTTAATTCTAGTGACTTCTAGGCCATTTTCATAAAACGAGCCCATGTATTTATATTTGTAAAAAAACAAAGCATTATCTGATATAGGCGACACATATCCCCTAGGATTTAAAGCCTCCCCTATGCTTATACTGTTTTCATAAAAAGAAATAATATTAGGATTACCCAATCCAAATCCATTACTGCGACCACTCACTTTGGTGGATTTTACTTCTACCTTTTTTTGTTTGTCACTCACAGAATAATCCGCAAAAGTTTCTGACAAAAAAAGTATTTTAGCCTTATTAGTATCACCATCCTGAAAATCAACGGTGTCTCCCATAAATCTTTTAGGATAATCATTCAATTGAATCAAGCCTTTCAAATATACTTGACATTTAAAATTATTATACTCTCTTAAATGTTCCCCCCTTTTTTTAATCGTGTTGCGAATGATCTCATATGCAGGATCCTCTGCCTTATTGCTTACGACCACTTCGGTGAGCTCATATTGCTGTTCGTTTAGGACAAAATCAAGTGTAGTTTGCTCTTCTTTAATTTTAACCTTCTTTTCAATGGTTTTATAACTAATACTTTGACATACAATTACATAATCGCCTGGAGCTATATTTAAACTATACACCCCTTTACTATTAGCCGTAGTCCCAATTTTTGTTTTTTTAATTAAGATAGAAGCAAAAGGAACTTCTTTGCCTTGCGCATCCTTAATGCTGCCTTGTAATACATTCGCATATAATGAAGTCGTCGACAAAATCACACTTATTATGATGACAATAAATTTAGAAAACATAGATATTGGTTGCGAAAATGTCATAGATAGTGAATTACTGCATTTCTATAGCTAAATACTTTGCAGTATGTGTTTTAGATTTTTTAATCATTTCTTCTGGGGTTCCCTCAAATTGAATGATCCCTCCGCCGCTTCCCCCTTCAGGACCTAAATCGATAATATGATCTGCAACTTTAATCACATCCATATTATGTTCAATGACTAATACGGTATTCCCTCTATCCACCAAACGATTTAATACTCCAATTAATAATTGTATGTCTTGAAAATGTAACCCTGTAGTAGGTTCATCTAAGATGTAAAATGTTTTACCGGTATCTTTCTTTCCTAATTCAGTCGCTAATTTAACCCTTTGTGCTTCTCCTCCACTTAAGGTGACCGCCGATTGCCCCAAGGTGATATAACCCAAGCCCACATCATTTAACACTTTCACTTTACGATATATAAAAGGAACCGCTTGAAAAAATTCACAAGCTTCTTCTACCGTCATATTTAATACATCGCTAATCGATTTTCCTTTGTATCTAATTTCCAAAGTCTCACGATTAAATCTTTTTCCTGCACATTTTTCACAATGCACGTAGACATCTGGTAAAAAATTCATTTCAATCACACGCATACCACCACCTTCACAAACATCACATCTACCCCCCTTCACATTGAATGAAAAACGGCCTGCTTGATACCCTCTTATTTTTGCTTCTGGTACCGATGCAAATAAAGTTCGAATATCCGTAAAGAACCCACAATACGTTGCGGGATTACTACGCGGTGTGCGTCCAATAGGCGATTGATCTATCTCAATGACTTTATCTATATGATCCAACCCTGTAACTTTTTGATAAGGCATAGGTTTGGTCTTACTATCATAACAATATTGCGATAAAATAGGATATAAGGTTTCATTAATCAAAGTAGACTTTCCACTTCCACTCACCCCTGACACTACAATAAAGCTTCCTAAGGGAAAATCGACACTGGCTTTTTGAAGGGTATTACCTGTTGCCCCTTTGATGGTAATAAATTTTCCATTCCCTTTTCGACGCGAACTAGGAACTTCTATTTTCTTTTTTCCTGCTAAAAATAATGCCGTGTCTGATTTTAATTTTAAAATTTCTGCGGGCGTTCCTTGTGCTACAATATGACCCCCATGAATACCTGCCTTAGGGCCAATATCCACCAAATAATCGGCTGCCATCATAATGTCTTTGTCATGCTCCACTACCAACACCGTATTTCCAATATCTCTTAATTGTTTAAGTGCTGTAATTAATCTTTGATTATCTCTTTGATGTAACCCAATAGATGGCTCATCTAATATATAAGTGATGCCTTGTAATTGAGATCCTATTTGAGTGGCTAATCTAATACGTTGAGACTCTCCCCCACTTAATGATTTTGAAGGACGGCTTAATGACAGATACGACAACCCCACATTCATTAAAAATGAAATGCGATCATTGATTTCTTTTAAAATAGTCGGAGCAATTAAAGTGTCTTTTTTATCTAATGACTTAGGTAAATCTAAAAACCATTTTTCCAAAATGTCTAAATGCATGTCATTTAATTCACTTATGATTTTCCCATTCACTTTAAACCACAAACTTTCTTTTTTCAATCTTGCCCCACCACAAGCGGTACAAGTATTTAATTCCATATAAGTTTCTACCCACGATTTTAAATGATCCGTGCTTTGAGATGAAGTAAACCATCTTTTCATCATAGGAACAATACCTTCATAACTACCTGTATAAGCATCTGGTATATTTTCATCATTCAAATCCAATCCAAAATCCTCGGCACTATTATTATCTCCAAATAACACTAACTGTAATTGTTCTTTTGATAAATCTTTAACGGCTTTGTCTAAACTTATTTTATGCTTTCTAGCAAATTGTTTTATTTGTTGAAAAACACTGGCTTCTCTAGCCTCTCCCAATGGATGAATAGCGCCTTCATTAATACTTAAGGATTGATCTGGCATCAATAAGCTCATATCAATAGCATACACATTTCCTAGCCCCTTACAAGTAGGACAAGCCCCATAAGGGGAATTGAAAGAAAAACTGTTAGGCGAAGGCTCTTCATAACTTAAACCAGTCTCTTCGCACATTAATTGTTTTGAATATTGAGTGACTTTGGTTTTCCCTTCTTCTAATAAAAAAAGCAAATCCTTTCCCATCTTCAAACATTGACTTACACTTTCATTCAACCTTGTTTTCATGGATTCATTTACTGGAAAACGATCCACCACAATTTCGATATCATGAATTTTATAACGATCTACTTGAAACTTAGGACGCAACTCTATGATTTCTCCATCTACCCTTGCTTTTACAAATCCTTTTTTTCTAATTTCCTCAAATAGTTCTCTATAATGCCCTTTTCTTCCTCGTACTACAGGGGCTAATAAATTAATTTTTTTATCCTTGAACTTGGTGTAAATATTTTGTACAATTTCAGCTTCCGTAAACTTGACCATGGGTTTGCCCGTATTGTAACTATAGGCCTTCCCAATTCTCGCATATAACAAACGTAAAAAATCATACAATTCAGTGACCGTTCCTACTGTTGAACGCGGATTTTTATTCGTTGTTTTTTGCTCAATGGCGATGACCGGAGAAAGGCCTGTTATTTGGTCTACATCAGGTCGCTCCATTTCACCCATAAATTGGCGCGCATAAGCACTAAAACTTTCCATATAACGCCTTTGACCTTCATTATATAAGGTGTCAAAAGCAAGTGAGGATTTCCCACTGCCACTTACTCCAGTAAATACCACTAAGGCGTTTTTGGGGATGAAAATGTCGAAATTCTTTAGGTTGTGCTCTCTAGCACCAACCACCTTTATATGTTCTTTTTCTTGATTCATGGGTTTCGGTAAAGTTATAACAACCAATTAAATATTTAGTTGAGTGGGCAACATAAACATTTTGTAATTTTGAGAAAAATCAGACACTCCGTTCCATGTTTCTATCTGCACGCATTAAATCGCCCTTTGCTTTGGCCCAAATGATATCTTTGGCCATCGCTTTGGCATTATTTTCGTTGACTTTTTGGGAGGGTCGTAATATAGTTTTTTTGAGTTTAAACGCAGATTTAGGGAAAATAGCAGACTCTTTTTTTTCATTATGCACCGATGCAGCAGAGGGCTGGATTTGGATCCCTTATTTTATTTTACTCGTGACTTTGTTCAAAAAAGATGGAAGATTGATACTTTACAATTTTTTAATCTCCACTTTACTCACTCAAATTCCTAAGCAATTTATTTGGCCCACCATCACTAGACCCACAGCAAGTGGTATAAATCCATTACAAATTCATACCGTACCAGGAATTGAATTACATAGTTTAAATAGTTTTCCATCCGGACATACCGCTACCGCTTTTACTATTTTTTTATTGACAGTGTATTTTTTTCCTCAACCTAGAATTATTATTATCGGATTATGCTATGCCCTACTTTGCGGATATTCTCGTATTTATTTAGGACAGCATTTCCCTTTAGATATTGCCGGTGGAATATTAGTAGCTGTTGCAAGTCTTCATATCAGTCAATGGTTGCGTCACTCTCTTCGCAATTCAATTTAAAATAATTTTTATGCGTTACTTATTAGCTAGTTTTTTTATTTTCTTATTTATGGGGGTGCAATTACGAGCACAAGACACTAGTCAACAAATAATTAAAGGTCGAAGCAATAGTGCTGCACAAATCAATAAGCCCTATGTGATATTAATTTCGGCAGATGGATTTAGAGCCGACTTTGCAGATAAGTATCAAGCCAACTATTTATTAGAAGCTTCTAAAAATGGTGCGCGCGCTGCTTATATGACGCCCTCTTACCCCTCTGTTACTTTTCCCAACCACTATACCATTGTAACGGGACTTTATCCATCTCATCATGGTTTAGTAGACAATAGTTTTATTGACGTTCCAAGTAATGGGTTTTACACAATGGGAAATAAAAAAACGGTGGCAGAAAGTAAATGGTATGGTGGAACTCCTTTATGGGTTTTGGCAGAGCAACAAAACATGATTGCAGCGAGTTATTATTGGGTTGCCTCAGAAGCTCCTATTCAAGGAGTAAACCCTACTTATTATTATAACTATAATGAGAAAACTGGAATAGAGGCAAGAATTAAAGCTGTGAAAGATTGGTTAAGCTTGCCTCCAGAAACGAGACCTCATTTGATATGTTTTTATTTTCCACAAGTGGATCATGATGCACACGAAATGGGACCTGAAGATCCTAGCGTTCAAAAAAGTGTTCAATGGGTAGATAGCAGTATCAATGCTTTACAAAACGCATTGGCCCCTTTAGGTTTACCTATCAATTATATATTTGTTTCAGATCATGGAATGACCACCGTAGACAATGAAAATCCTTTAGGCTTACCTACTAGCGTTGATACTGCCTCTTTTAAAGTGCCTTGGGGAGATGCCCAACTTCACTTGTATGCAAAAGATCCTTCCAAAATAGAATTAACTTATCAAGCTTTAAAAAACGAAAAAGATATTACAGTCTATAAGTTAGATGAAACTCCTGATTATTGGCATTATAAAAAATCAGATGATTGGCATAATCGAATAGGTGATTTATTATTAATACCCCATTTACCTAAGATTTTTAATTTATCTAAGAGTAAAACCACTAAAGGAAAACATGGTTTTGATAATCACATTCCAGATATGAGAGCCAGCTTTATGGCTTGGGGGCCTGCTTTTAAAAAAGGGATTAAAATGGATGGTTTTGAAAACGTAAATGTATATCCTTTAGTCGCTCACATTTTAGGACTTAAAATGGATGAAAAACAAATTGATGGACGCTTTAAAGTATTAGCACCTATTTTAAAATAATTTTTCAGCGAGTTCATTTTATTGTAGATTTTTTTCAGAAGAACTCATTAATTCCTATCTCAACAAGGTTTTTATGCCTCATTTTTTAATATGAAGCGTATTATTTGTGTCAATATTTTTGACATGTGAAAAATAAATATACATTTAATCGTAATGGAAGAAGCATATATAAAATGAATGTGCTCTTACCTACATTACGGTATATTTATGAGTAAAATAAAAATTCTAATTCTAGAAGATAATCTACAAATTGCAGATGAATTATTTCTAATTTTAAATCCTCAAGGATATGAGATTAAAATAATCAACGAGTATAAAGAAGCATTAGAAATACTCAAACTCTTTAAACCACAAATTGCCATATGCAAGATGGAAATAGGCAAATCCACTGCCAGTATTGATTTTGCTACAGATGCCTATTTAATTCATCCAAAAACATTAATTATTTATGCTTGCTTTTACCCCACTAAAAAGGTCTTAAGCCATATGAATCACATTAATACGATTCAATACATATATTACCCTTGGGATGAACAGAAAATAAAAAACACAGTTCAACTTGCTATTGATGAAATTGAAAAAAATAAAAAAAAGGAATCGCTTTTAGATAAACTAAGTGGTACTGAATATAAAGTGGTGGACTTAATTTCAAAGAAAAAAAAGAGTAAAGAAATCGCAGACATTCTTTTTATTGCAGAAAAAACAGTTCGTAATCATCGCTATAATATTATTAAGAAACTACAATTACCTAATGACAATAATAGTTTAGTCAAATGGGCGATGATGCACTTGAGAGATTAGGTAAGATAGCATTTATAAAGATGAACGATAAGATACTACCGTTTGCTTACTGACTCCTAATCCATCAATTCCTAATTCAACAATGTCCCCTTCTTTTAAATATATATTAGGAGTAAATCCCAAACCAACTCCTGCAGGTGTTCCGGTACTAATCACATCCCCTGGAAGTAATGTCATAAAATGACTGAGATATGAAATAAGTTGTGGAATATTAAAAATTAAATCATCTGTATTTCCATCTTGCATCATTTTACCATTCAATGATAACCATAAACGTAATTGATGTGGATTAGATATTTCATCTGGTGTAACCATCCAAGGACCTAAAGGTGCAAATGTGTCGCAGCCTTTTCCTTTATCCCAGGTACCTCCTCTTTCTAACTGAAATTCTCTTTCACTCACATCATTATGTAAAACATATCCTGCCACATATTGCATCGCATCTTGCTCACTCACATAACTTGCTTTTTTACCCATCACCACTGCTAATTCAACCTCCCAATCTGTTTTCACAGAATTTTTTGGAATGATAATTTGATCATAAGGCCCCGTCAAAGAGGTGGTTGATTTCATGAATAAGATAGGTTCTGTAGGAATATTGGCTCCCGTTTCTTTGGCATGTTTTGCGTAGTTCAATCCTATACAAACTATTTTAGAAGGACGCGCAATGGGCGAACCTATTCTTTCATTCGTATCAATCTCCACTAATTTTTCATTGGCAACGACTTGAGCGAGCTGCTTTAAGCCATCATTTGCAAAAAATGATTCATTATAATCGCTTACAAAAGCACTTACATCATAATTTTTACCATCCATATGCACACCTGGTTTTTCCTGCTCATTTTTTCCAAAACGAATTAATTTCATGTTGTATGTTTTTTAATCTTAACTATTTAATGTTACAAAACCACCATCCAAACTAAAATCACTGCCGGTGATAAAGCTGGCTTCCTCACTACATAAGTAAAGTGCTTGATGGGCCACTTCAATGGGTTGACCCATACGACCAATAGGTTGTGTTTTTGATAACTTTTCAAACATTTCAGCTTCCTGACCAGGATAATTTTTTTTCAAAAATCCATCGACAAATGGCGTATGCACTCTTCCTGGTGAAATGGTATTGCATCTAATATTGTCTTTAATAAAATCCTTTGCCACACTCATGCTCATCGCATGCACTGCCCCTTTACTCATACTATACGCAAAGCGATCCGACAATCCTACTTTTGCTGCGATAGAACTTATATTAATAATACTTCCTCCTGTTTTTTGCATGATAGGCAACACAGCATACATGCAATTATACACTCCTTTCACATTCACTTGATATACTTTGTCAAAATCGGCCTCACTTGTACTCGTAGCATTGCCTATATGTGATATGCCTGCGCAATTGACTAATATATGAATATTTGAAATGGATTGAACTGCTGCTACAACCTGCTCTTGGTTAGCTACATCCAAAGTAATGGATGTTGATTTCCCTCCTTGAGCAATAATTTCATTTACGGTTTCATTGGCCGCGTCTTTATTGACATCCACTACAATGACTTCTGCTCCTTGAAGTGAAAATACTTTACATACTTCCTTACCAATACCACTTCCGCCTCCTGTGACTAAAGCTACTTTATGATTGAGTTGAAACATATGATATGATTTATGGTTGTATGTGATTTTTCAAAGAGAATCATTGGACTTTGAAATTAATAAAAATAATTTGGATGGCCGTCGTTTCACTCCGGCATCCTAGGGGCAGCTCCAAAATGCGTCAGTAGAGGTTCATATCCTGTCTTCCC
>JBAXBS010000015.1:0-28397 GCA_037141925.1 Chitinophagaceae bacterium | reverse complement strand
AGAGCGCTTGCATGGCATGCAAGAGGTCAGCGGTTCGAACCCGCTATTCTCCACAAAGCCAGTCATTGAATGACTGGCTTTTATTTTTTGAGTTGTTCGAGTAATGCAAAAACACTCATGGTTCCCATGACCAGTACGACTAACCATCCCATGACTTCGATCCATAGAGGATATTTGAATTTTTTTAAAATGGGTAATCGACGTCCCGCAATTAACATGATGGATAATGCAAAGGGCAAAATAAATCCATTCACTAATCCTGCCATTAATAACAATTCCTTAGGTTTACCGAGTATGACAAATAAGGTGGTTGCAAGAATAATGAAAGCACTGATCATCATTCTTTCATTTTGAATCCATTTAATTTGAAGGTGCTTTAAAAAAGAATAAGAAGTATAAGATGCTCCAATCACCGATGATATAGCTGCACTCCATAATACAATTCCAAAAATAAATAAGCCCCATCTTCCTCCGGCTGATTCAAAAACAGTGGCCGCTGGATTATTTTTATCTAAATGAATTCCTTGTGCAACAATACCTACTGCAGCTAAAAATAAAATATAGCGCATGAAAGAAGAAATCACAATGCCAGTTGCTGCGCTCTTGGTCACAAATTTAATGTGTTCTGTACCTGATATACCTGCATCAATTAATCGATGCGCGCCCGAAAAAGTAATATAGCCACCCACCGTTCCGCCCACAATGGTAACGATAGCGAGGAGTGAAATTTTTTCAGGAACAAAAGTATGATGTACCGCTTCTAAAATAGGAGGATGCGCTGCATACACAATAAGTAAAGTGAGTCCAATTTTTATAATTCCTAATATTTTAGTGAGCTGGTCTAAGGTTTTTCCAATTTCTTCAATCCAAAAAATAAGTATAGCAATTACACCACTTATGATTGCTCCTTTAGCAAATGAAATTCCTGTTAAAATATTTAATGCTAAACCGCAGCCTGCAATATTGCCAATATTAAAAGCAAAACCCCCTAGTACTACTAATAATGAAAGTAAATGACCTAATCCTGGAAAAACTTCATTGGCTAATTCTTGAGCACGCATACCACTTAATGTAATGGCTCTCCAGATATTAATTTGTGCTCCAAAATCTAATACAATAGATATCATAATAACAAAACCAAAACTGGTAATGAGTTGCTCGGTGTAAAAAGAAGTTTGCGTTAAAAAACCAGGGCCAATAGAAGAGTTAGCCATTAAAAATGCAGCCCCTAAACTGAGGCCTGTCATAGATTTTAAGGGACTAGGGGTATTTGATTTCAATCTTATTTTCTTTTAAACTTGAATGAATTGCGGTGGCAATGGGCAATGCATTTAAACCATCTCCGTGAATACAAATCGTGTTTGCCTCTATGGGGATGAGTTCCCCTTGGATGGTATTCACTTTCTTTTCAAGTATCATTTTTAAAACTTGGTCACAGGCTTCTTTTTCATCAAATATTAAAGCATTGTCTAAATACCTAGGAGTCAATTGTCCTGAATTTTGGTAAGTACGATCTGCAAAAACTTCATTGGCAAAAGGTTGACCTTGTAAGATTGCTTGTTGAATGGTATGACTTCCACTTAATCCATATACATAGATGTCGGGATAGATAGCTTGGACTGTTTGAATAAATATTTTACTCAAATTGGCATCCTTTGCACAATCGTTATATAATGCGCCATGTAATTTAATGTGATGCAATTTGGCTCCTAATGGTTGTGCCACTTTTTCAAAAATATAAAGTTGTTCTGCTACTAATTCAGCTAACTCTAATAAGGAAACCATTTGTGAAGTTCTACCAAAATTGGCTCTATCATCATAACTGGGGTGGGCGCCTACTGCAACATTGTGTTGTAGTGCAATTTCGATAGTACGCTTCATGATATCTTCGTCACCTGCATGAAAACCACATGCAATATTAGCGCTGCTAATGAATGGCATGAGTTCGTCTTCGTTATGAAAACCTTCTCCCATATCACAATTTATATCAATGGTTCTTATCATATTGATGAAACTCATTTTGAATTTCTAAATAGCTTTGTTGAGCTACCTCTACCGAAACTGCTGCCCAATGAAAATGAATATCGTTTTTCATTTGTGCTAGCTTAGGTAAATCTACCAAAATTATTTGACCTATGTTCGCATAGCCTCCAATGGTTTGATGATCAGCCATTAATACAATGATTTCTCCGTTGGGTAATAATTGCATGGTCCCTTTTGTCACGGCGCTAGAAAGGTAATTAGGGGTACCTTTTAATGACAAAGGGTCGCCTTGAATTTTATACCCCATACGATTACTTTTAATACTCGTACTAAAAGAATTTTTTAAGAGTGCTTGTATAGAAGTTTCTTCCAAATCATTCCAAGCGGCTCCTGGGATAAATCGAATAGGACTCGGATGAAAAATATGTTTATTAATGGTATCCAGCCATTCACTATTTATGAAGGGGAGTGGAACATTATTTTTTTCAATTGAAAAAGTGTCACCTGTTTGTATACGTTCTGAAAAATAACTTTGACTATTCAGCCATTTAGGAGCATTTATTTTTCCTTTGATTGCGATATAACATATTTTCCCATGTATAGGCTGTAAGAATTTTAATTGTTCTTTTGCTTTGATGAAAATGGGAGTAAAGAGTTCAATACTTTTTTCGTTTACTACAGGTACAAAATTAGCTCCTGTGATACAAATGCATACATCTTCATCAAATGAAAAACTGCTAGCAGGAAAATGCAATTCAAAAACAGTTTGTTGAATGGGATTTCCTAAAATGAGATTAGCAAGTTGTGCAGATAAATAATCCATGTATCCACAAGGAGGTATGCCAATAGATTGAAACCCATATCGGCCAGCATCTTGCAGTGAATCTGCGACTCCTTTTTTAAGTATGTTCATTTGCATACTCATTTTGTTTTGTGAATTCTTCTATACTTATCGAATAAAATTGTACTTGATCGCCCATTTTAAAACTAGCATAAGGAGCTACCTCTTTGTTAAAAATTGGACGAGGGGTACGTCCTATTATTTTCCAACCACCTGGTGAATTCATTGGATAAATGCCTGTTTGTTCTCCCGCAATTCCAACACTACCAGCCATCACCAAAGGCCTTGGAGTAGCATGTCTTGGACTCTGAATAGAGCTGTCTACTTTACCCATATAAGCGAATCCGGGTAAAAATCCAATACAGTAAACTTGATAAATTTGATTCGTATGAATTTGTATTATTTCTTGAGAGTTGCTATTTTTTTCTTGGGCTAGTAATTCTAAATCAATTCCTAAAGAAATATCATAACAAACTGGAATACGAATTATGTTTTTGTCTTCTCCTGTATTACTATTGTTGGCATTAAAAGTATTTATGATACCTCTTCCCTTTGTGTCTAAAAATTCTTTCAAAATAGTTTGAGCAAATGATAGGGGGCGCTCTAATATCTCCATATCATAAATCAGCGTAAGGGTGTGATAGGCAGGGATGAGATCTTTTATAAAGGGAAGTTGTTGGGCAACCATAAATTGATTCAAATCCTTGATTTGTGCTGCAATAGTGGGGTCCATAAGTGCAGGCAAAGAGAACTGAAGGGCATGATCCCCTAAGGTTTTAATTTTCCATGCATCTAATGGTTGTTTTTGAATCATAAGGCCTCTTGTCCCTTAAAAATAACATAAAAAGCCTTGTAAAAAGCGGGTAATTTGATATATTCAATCTTATTTTCAATCTAGAAAATTGCATTCCTAATCCTATGAAAGAACAGCCTTCTTTTTCTAAAACAGAAAGGTCATCCAATCTATTTGATGCCATCGTGATTGGCTCAGGTATTAGTGGTGGTTGGGCTGCTAAAGAGCTTTGTGATAAGGGTCTCAAAACTTTAGTGTTAGAAAGAGGGAGGGATGTGGTACATCTTAAAGATTACCCCACTGCTACCAAAAATCCTTGGGACTTTTCGCATCGTGGACAAGAAACCAATGCGCTCACAAAAGGGAATCCTATAGTGAGTAAATGTTATGCATACAATGAGACCAGTGAGCATTTTTTTGTAAAAGATCAGGAACATCCCTATCAACAAGAAAAACCTTTTGACTGGATTAGAGGATATCAAGTGGGCGGTAAATCATTGTTATGGGCAAGACAAACGCAAAGATGGAGTCGATATGATTTCGAAGGCCCTGCTAGAGATGGCTTTGGGGCTTGGCCTATCAGTTATAATGATTTAGCATCTTGGTACACACATGTTGAAATTTTCGCTGGGATTAGTGGTAATTATGATAAGCTAGATACTTTGCCTGACGGATCATTTTTACCTGCTTGGGAAATGAATAGTACGGAGAAAATTATGCAGTCTAAAATCATGCATAAATTTAATAACCGTCATGTAGTGCAAGGGAGATGTGCTCATTTGACAGTTCCTCAACCCATACATATTGAACAGAATAGACAATCTTGTCAAGCAAGATCATTGTGTGAAAGAGGTTGTCCCTTTGGAGGTTATTTTAGTTCCAATGCATCTACACTTCCATGGGCTCAAAAAACCGGCAATTTGACATTGCAAACAAATGCAGTAGTACATTCTATTATTTATGACGAAAAATTGCAAAAAGCAACGGGAGTGAGAGTCGTTGATACAGTTACTAAAAAGACGACTGAATATTTTGCAAAAATTATTTTTGTTAATGCTGCTACTTTAAATACCAATTTAATATTATTAAATTCTACTTCTAATCGATTCCCTAATGGGTTAGGAAATGATTCGGGCGTTTTAGGAAAATATATTGCATTTCACAATTATAGAGGGAATCTATATGCCAATATTGATGGGCCATTAGATCAGTATTACTATGGCAGAAGGCCTACGCAACCCATGATGCCTAATTTTAGAAATGTACATCGTCAAGAAACAGATTTTCTAAGAGGCTATATGACCTTTTTTTCTGCAGGCAGGGGGCGAGTTCGATCAAATGGTATTGGCGCCAACTTTAAAGAAGAGAGTTGTGAAGTAGGAGGATGGCATGTTTCTATGATGATGCAGGGTGAAACCATTCCAAAGGCAACGAATTATGTAGCATTAAGTGCTGATAAAAAAGATGAATGGGGCATTCCGCAATTAGTGACTTCCGTTGATTATGACGAAAACGATGAAAAGTTATTAAAAGATTTCTTCATCACTGGATCTGAAATGTTAGAAGCCGCTGGGTGTAAAAATATTATTAAATTTGATACCAAACAGGCTCCAGGATTAGATATCCATGAAGTGGGGGGTGTTAGGATGGGGAAGGATCCTCAAAATTCAATTTTGAATGAGTGGAATCAGATGCATCATTGCAAAAATGTTTTCATAACCGACGGATCCTGTATGGTAAGTACAAGTACACAAAATCCTTCCTTAACATTTATGGCATTAACAGCAAGAGCGGTCCATTATGCGGTGGAGGAATTAAAAAAAGGGACCCTATAAATAAAAGAAAAAAAATAGAAGCGAATAAATAAGAGGGGATAAAATAAAAGTGAATAAATATAGAAGTAAATAAATCAAAAGTTAAAAAAAGGAAAATGAAAAAAATATTTTCAATGTTGTTCTGGTGGATGATAAGTATGGTAGCCAATGCCCAAAGCAACAAAGAAGCTGCCATGCATCAGTTTGTAAATAAGTTGATGGCAAAAATGACTTTAGATGAAAAATTAGGGCAACTTAATTTACCTGCTTCAAGTGACTTTGTAACAGGTCAAGTAAGTAGTTCAGATATTGCTAGTAAAGTAGTAGCAGGAAAAGTAGGTGGTGTTTTTAATATTAGGTCAGTTACAAAAATCAAAGAATTACAACAAGTAGCGGTCACTAAAACTCGATTAAAAATTCCCCTATTATTTGGAATGGATGTCATACATGGTTACCGTACTATTTTTCCTATCCCATTAGGCATGTCTGCTACATGGGACTTGTCATTAATAGAAAGAGCAGCTCGAATTGCAGCCAATGAAGCAAGTTCGGATGGAATTATGTGGACCTTTTCACCAATGGTGGATTTAACACGTGACCCAAGATGGGGAAGGACTTCGGAAGGAAATGGAGAAGATCCTTTTTTAAGTTCAGCCATCGCGAAAGCGATGGTGCATGGTTATCAAGGAGATGACTTATCAAAAAATAATACCATTATGTCTTGTGTAAAGCATTACGCTTTATATGGTGCAGCCGAAGGGGGACGTGATTACAATACCACTGATATGAGTCGTATAAGAATGTATAATGAATACTTTCCTCCTTATAAAGCAGCAGTGGATGCAGGAGTAGGATCGGTGATGGTTTCTTTTAATGAAATTGATGGTGTACCTGCTTCAGGAAATAAATGGTTGGTAGATGATGTGCTTCGTAAGCAATGGAAATTTAATGGCTTTGTAGTGTCTGATTATACAGGTATCCCCGAAATGATGAATCATGGGTTAGGTGATTTTCAAACAGTGAATCAAAAATCATTGAATGCAGGAGTAGATATGGATATGGTGGGAGAAGGATTTTTAACGACTTTAACCAAATCGATGAAAGAAGGATTAGTGACTCAAGCACAAATTGATAAAGCTTGCGAAAGAATTTTAGAAGCTAAATATAAATTAGGATTATTCGAAGATCCTTATAAATACTGTGACGAAAAAAGATCTCAAGAAGAAGTGTTTAAAACAGAAAATCGTTCAGAAGCTAGAATCATAGCGGCTCAAAGTTTTGTGTTATTAAAAAATAAAAATGTATTACCCATCGCAAGCGGTAAAAAAATTGCTTTAGTAGGACCATTAGCGACAGCGAAGGAAAATATGACTGGAACATGGAGTGTGGGTGCAGATAATACACAATCAATTACTTTATTAGCGGGATTGACAAAAGCCATGGGCACACAAGGTAAAGTGGTGTATGCAAAGGGTTCTAATCTAGAAGATGATATTGAATTAGAAAAAAGAGCGACCATGTTTGGTAAAGACATTTTGCGTGATCAAAAATCGGCAGATCAAATGATTCAAGAAGCATTGGCTGCAAGTGCAGATGCAGATGTGATTGTAGCAGCATTAGGAGAGGGCGCTGAAATGTCTGGCGAAAGTGCTTCCCGAAGCAATATCGATTTACCAGAAGCTCAAAAAAGATTATTAAAAGCATTAATTGCCACCGGGAAGCCAGTGGTTTTAGTATTATTTACTGGACGACCATTGACTCTTACATGGGAAGATGCCAATGTGCCCGCCATATTAAATGTTTGGTTTGCAGGAAGTGAAGCGGGGGATGCAATTGCGGATGTATTATTAGGTAAAGTGAATCCATCAGGGAAACTAACCATGACCTTTCCTCAAAACATAGGACAAGTACCTTTATATTACAATCATAAAAATACGGGTAGACCCTTAGGAAAATGGTTTTCTAAATTTCAATCCAATTATTTAGATGTTTCTAATGATGCATTGTATCCATTTGGTTATGGTTTAAGCTATACTAGTTATTCTTATGGTGATTTAAAATTATCTGCCACACAGCTAAAAGGGAATCAAAAATTAGTGGCAAGTATGGATGTTAAAAATACAGGAGCAATAGCAGGAAAGGAAGTCGTGCAATTGTATATTAGAGATCTTGTAGGAAGTGTCACAAGACCTGTTCAAGAATTAAAAGGGTTCCAAAAAATTGAATTACAACCAGGTGAAACTAAAAAGGTAAGTTTTGAAATCACACCCGAACTTTTAAAGTTTTATAATAGTGATTTAAAATTTGATTGGGAATCAGGAGACTTTGATATCATGATAGGCGCCAATTCCAAAGAGGTAAAATCTTTAAAAGTGAATTGGATGAAATAAAAAAGTCTCGTTAGTCTATAATTTGCTCAGAAATTTTTCCGGTAACTTTATTTTTTAAGATTAATTTTTTTACGCCATAGTGTGTCATTTCTTCTTTCACTAAATAATGTGCATCATCATATTCAACTAAATGACTTTCTTTGGTAAGGCCCGTTTTGCCTCTCCAAATATCTAATTGGACAGGCTCCCATAATTTTGTTTTAGCCGATTTGTAGGCTGCATCTAAAATAGCATTCACCACATATCCATCATAAAAGGTTTCTTTAGGGGCTTCGCCTTTCTCCATGGCATTAAACATATCCATAAACATGTGGTTGTAACCAAGTTCATTTAATTCATCTCCAACAGGGAATAACCAGCCGCTATTACTTTCTGATTTTTCAGAAATATAATCACCTCCTTTACCTGTGGTAAACATTTCAAAACCAGTTCTTAAAAAACTATTAATCCAAATGGTTCCTTCGGTGCCCATGACTTCGTCTCTTAAATCCAAGCCACCTCTGAACGTCCAGCTTACTTCAAATTGACCAATGGCGCCATTTTCATATTTTACTAAACCAATGGCATGATCTTCGGCATCAATGGGCTTTACTTGTGTATCGGCCCAGCACATCACTTCGATAGGTTTAATATCTTTTCCAATATAACTGCGTGATATTTCAACACAATGACATCCTAAATCTAAAATACAACCACCACCAGCTTGTTCAATATCCCAAAACCAATCACTATGTGGGCCAGGATGTGTTTCACGTGACTTCGCCCATAAAATGCGACCCACAGCGCCATCTTTTACGCTTTGTTGTGCTTTAATGAATTTGGGTGTATACACTAAGTCTTCTAAGTAGCCATTAAAAATACCAGCTTCTTCAACTGCAATCAACATTCTTTTTGCTTCCTCGCTGTTGCGACCTAAAGGTTTAGTTGTCATCACTGCTTTTTTATGTTTGCAACATAACATCACCGCAATTTCATGAATGTTATTGGGGAGCGCAATACAAACCACATCTACATCAGGGTGGGAGATAGCTTCTTCCATATTGGTGGTCCAATGAGCACAATTATAATCGGCAGCAAATTTAGTAGCCGATTCCTCACGGCGGGCATAAATACTTACAACTTTATCTTTACTTCTATATCCTTGTAAGGCATCTGCGTAAAAACGTCCAATAAATCCGGCTCCTAACATTGCAATTCGCATCTTGTGTAAATTTTATTTTTGAATAGTTTGATTTTTATTTTCTATTTCTTTAAGCGACTGAAGTTTCTTTTTTCTCTTTAAAAAATAGAATGAATACGATTAATACCGCCCCTGCGATGATGGCTGGGGTTAACCAAATAGTTTGCCAATCATGTGAAGTCACTCCAGTATCAGTTACAGTTTTGTGTTGATCAACCACACTTCCACTGTATTTAGTTCCTATAAACATACCAACGCCATATGTGGCAAAAGTAAATAAGCCTTGAGCGGCGTTCTTTATTTTTTCTCCCGCCTTTTTTTCGGTGTACATATAACCTGCTACAAAAAAGAAATCATAACAAATACCATGTAAAATAATACCTGCATATAACATCCAGCTGCTATCAATGGATCCGTAAGCAAAAAATACATAACGAAGTAACCAAGCACTGATGCCCAATATGAGCATATTTTTGACACCCACTTTATTAAACATAAAAGGGATGGCTAAAATAAATAAAGCTTCAGACATTTGGCCCAAGGTCATTTTTCCTGCAGCATTGGCTAATCCAATTTCATTTAAGAAAGGATTTGCAAATCCATAATAAAAGGATAAGGGAATACAAATTAAAATTGCCGATATAAAAAAGATGCTAAAAGATCTTGTTTTAAATAATACAAAAGCATCCGTTCCAAGAATAGCAGAAGCATTGGTGGTTTCTCCTTTTCCTTTAGGGGGGGTATTGGGTAGCATAAAACTTAAGATACCTAATAACACGGATACCAATGCAGCTACTTGAAAAGTGTCAGCTGTTTTTTCAATTCCTAATTGACTAATAATTAAACCCGCAGCAATCCAACCTAAGGTTCCAAATACTCTAATCCAAGGAAATTGTTTACCTGGATTGGTCATTTGAGCAAAAGCCACACTATTACTTAATGCAATAGTAGGCATGTATAATAAAGAGTACACTAAGATGACCCCATAAAAACTTTCGTTATTCACTTGTGTGGCATAATATAAAAGAGCAGCACCTACTAAATGCAATACACCCATTATTTTTTGTGCTGCAAAAAAACGATCTGCAATCATGCCTACAAAAAATGGACTTATAATCGTTGCAATAGCACCTGCACTATAAGCCGCACCAATGTCCATACCAGATGATTTTAATACTGTCCCCATATAAGTTCCCATAGTCACATACCATGCACCCCAGATATAATATTGTAGAAACATCATACTAGAAAGTAGTACCCCAATTTTTGTTTTCATAAGCAATTTTTAAGCGAAATAAATATACTAATAAATTGGTAAAAGGAGATTAAGTAAAAGGGAAAAACGTAGCAGGGGTAGCGCATAAAAAAACGCCTAAAATAATAGAACTTTAGGCGTTTTGTATCTTGGAATATTTTAACAGGCTTCTAAAGCTTGTAAAATGTCGGCTAATATATCTTCTCTATGTTCCAATCCTGCCGAAATACGAATTAAACCAGGCGTAATACTGACTGCTTGTCTTTCAGCTTCAGAAAGTTTTGAATGCGTGGTACTTGCTGGATGAGATGCAATACTTCGGGTATCCCCTAAATTAGCAGTCAAGGAAAGCATTTTTAAATGGTTTAAAAAATTTCTGCCCGATTCAATACCGCCTTTTAATTCAAAGCAAAAAATACCTCCGCCGTTTTTCATTTGCTTTTGTGCAATATCAAAATTAGGATGAGAATTTAAAAAAGGGTACTTCACAAAATTTGTTTTAGCATGGCCTTGTAAATGTTCTGCAATAAATAAGGCATTACTTCCATGACGATCCATTCTTACCTCTAAGGTTTCTAAACTCTTACTTAATATCCAGGCATTAAAAGGAGATAAAGAGGGTCCAGTACTTCTGCAGAATAAATATATTTCATGAATCAATTCCTTCTTACCCACAATAGCACCACCTAAAACACGACCTTGCCCATCTAACCATTTAGTCGCAGAATGCACGACTAAGTCAGCTCCTAATTCAATAGGAGTTTGACCAATGGGAGTGGCAAAGCAATTATCAACGTTTAAAATAATATTATGTTTACGAGCTATCTCACTCACCATTTTAATATCTACAATATCCAATCCTGGATTGGTAGGCGTTTCTAAATAAATCATTTTAGTGTATGGAGTAATGGCAGCTTCCCATTGGGCCGCTGTTGCTTGTGCACTCACATAACTATAATCAATACCATATTTAGGAAGGTATTTTGAAATGACTGTATGGGTACTTCCAAAAATAGAATTACAGGATAATAAATGGTCCCCTTTTTTTAATAAAGCCATAAAGGATCCAAATACAGCACTCATTCCACTTGCAGTCGCAAAACCATCTTCCGCATTTTCTAATACACATAAACGATCTACAAATTCTTGCACATTGGGGTTGGAAAAACGGCTATAAATATTAGCATCGGATTCATCTGCAAAAGCAGCGCGCATATCTTCGGCATTGTCAAAAGTAAAACTGCTCGTTAAAAATAAGGGAGTAGAATGTTCATGTTCCGAAGTTTGATCTACTCTGGTTCTAATTAATTTTGATTGAGAATGTTTCATATATAAATGCTTCAAGTAGTAATATAAGTAAGTGGAATATAAATATTAAAAAAAATAAATTTATTAATAGGTCTATAAAAAATAGTAAAATAAATTAAAGCATTTCCACATTCCAAGTAATAATAGCTCCGGCTGCACGAAGGGTAGCGGCAACAGAACAATATTTGTCAATGGATAAAGCACATGCTTTTTCGGCTTTTTCTTTTGACATGGTACCTTTAAATTTAAAAATGATATGAATTTGTTTCCATAATGCAGGTTCTTTATCAGCCTCACGTTCCCCCTCAATCTCCATTTGAAAATCCTCCATAGTTTCTTTTTGCTTATTGAAAATCATAACAATATCTACACCACTGCAGGCGCCCAATGCACTTAGTAAAGTTTGCATAGGTCGAAGCCCTGTTCCATGACCACCTTGATCCTTAGGAATATCCATACGCATTGTATTGCCAGCCTCATCTACTACATGAAAAGCAAATCCATCGTTTATGCGGTTAAGTAACATTTTAGCCATATGAATAAGTGTTAGTTATTGAAAATATAAATTACTAAGAATATGCAAATGTAATTCAAATAGATAGTTACTTTGCATTAGAAAGATAAAAAATGGGTGTACAAGTTTTTGAATACAATCATGCTTTTGAGTTAGAATGTGGCATTGCCTTACCTAAAATAAAGATTACCTATCAAGTATATGGTGATTATCAAGCAGGTAAGAAGGTGGCCTGGGTATGTCATGCATTGACAGCCAATATGCAAGCAGATATATGGTGGAAGGGTTTAGTAGGAGAAGGAAGTTTTATCAACCCTCAGGATTACTTTATTGTTTGTGCAAATATTATTGGGTCATGCTATGGGTCAACGGGACCTATGTCGGTGGAAGATATGGGTTCCGACATAAGCTTTGATCAGTTTCCAAACATCACCATTCGTGATATGGTAAAGGCACATATTTTATTAAGACAACATTTAAAGATAGATAGCATTGATTTATTAATGGGTGGAAGCATGGGTGGTTATCAAGCATTAGAATGGGCTGTGATGGAACCATCTGTGATTCAAAAAATGTTTTTAATGGCGACTTCTTCTTCCGAAAGTGCATGGGGTGTGGCGGTCCATACGGCTCAACGTTTGGCGATTGAAGCAGATGGTACTTGGAAAGAAGCTACAAAAAATGCAGGAGCAAAAGGATTGAAAGCAGCTAGAGCGATTGGTATGTTAACCTATAGAAACTATGCCATCTTTCAAGAAAAACAAACCGATGAGGATCCTGAAAAAATGGACAATTTTAAAGCTTCTTCCTATATCAATTATCAAGGAGATAAATTAGTAAGTCGTTTTAATGCTTATAGTTATTGGTTGTTGACAAAGTCAATGGACAGTCATCACTTGGCGCGTAAAAGAGGCGGAGACTTGATTGCCACTTTAGGAACCATCCAAATACCTACTTTTATTATGGGGATTAATAGTGACATTTTATGTCCTTTAGCGGAGCAACGATTTATGGAAGAACATATGCCACATGCTACTTTGGTGGCTATTGATTCTATATACGGGCATGATGGATTTATTATTGAGACAGAACAAATCACTTTGCATTTAAGTACATGGTTAAAAAATCAGTAATTTTATACAAATAAGAATTATGGGTATCCGAAATCAATTTGCAGAATATTTGTTTCTTAAAAAGAGAGATCCTAAACAAGAAAGAACAAAATGGATGAAATACATGCATGGCATGAATCGAATTTCATTATTGATTTTTATAGTAGGGCTTTTAGTGATGCTTTTTAAATGGCTCATCTTACCTTATTTTAAGTAAAAGTTGAAAAGGAAGTAGAAGTAGTAGAAGAGGATGACGATGATTTTATCATTCTTACCCAAGAATCGTTTCATCAATAATTTGAGCAGCCATTTCGACGGCACTTGCTCCAGTGGTTAATTTATCTTTTAATAAAGCGTAGTCTTTTTTAATTCGCTCAATGGTAATGGGGTCTTCTAAAACTAAATGCAATTGTCGTACTAAATTTTTAGTAGTTAATGCTTCCTGAATCAATTCCTTAACGACTTCTTTTTCCATAATTAAATTCACTAAAGCAATGAATTTTATTTTCACTAACCATTTGGCTAATCTTAGTGTAATGGCGTTTCCTTTATAGCAAACAATTTCAGGCACATTTAATAAGGCGGTTTCGAGCGTAGCTGTCCCACTAGTAACCAATGCGGCTTTACTATGATTTAACAATGCATAGGTATTGTCTTTCACAATATGTATGCGATCATGAGAAGGAACAAAAGAAGCAAACCATTCATCTTCCAATCCAGGAGCTTGCGCTACAGCAAAATGGTAGGAAGGGAAATGAGCTACCACCGAAAGCATGATAGGCAATTTCTTTTCAATTTCTTGTTTTCTGCTTCCTGGTAATAATGCAATGAGTTGCTCGTTTTGAATGGTTGGAAGGGGATGAGGTAAATGAGTTTGACTTTCTAATACTTGCATTAAAGGATGTCCTATATAATCTACCTCCCAATTCCATCTATCCTTAAAATATTTTTTTTCAAAAGGGAGAATACATAAAAGACGGTCTATACTTGCGCGCATACTAGGTACTCTATTTTCTTTCCAAGCCCAAACCTGAGGTGCAATAAAATAAATTACTTTGAACCCTTGTTGTTTAGCCCATTTAGCAATACGTAAATTAAATCCAGGATAATCAATGAGAATTAAAACATCAGGTTGAAATTGTGTAATATCTTTTTTGCAAAATGTAATATTGGATAGAATCGTTTTTAAATTCATCAAAACTTCCACTAAACCCATAAAGGCTAAATCTCTATAATGCTTTACTACATTCCCTCCTGCAGCATGCATTAAATCGCCACCCCAGCACTGAATGTGGGCATCCACATCTTTAGCTTTAATAGCTTTGATGAGGTTAGATCCGTGTAAGTCACCGCTGGCTTCGCCAGCTATCATGTAGTAACGCATTTATAAAAACCATTTACACGCAATCGCGGTGATTGCATAAATACAAGTGGTAAAAAAAATTCCTTTGGCTGTTTTGTCTTTTTCTTTTTGAAAAAAATAAGTCAGAGCTCCTGCATTTAACAATAAAGAAACGCTAATCATAGCTGACAATACCGATTTTTGTTGCACCAACATATCTCCAAATTCACTAAAACTAAAAACACTAAACTTCCATTGGTAAAATCCATAAAAGCCAATGAAGGGTAGGGCTAATCCAAGTACCACACCCAATATGTAATTGTCTTTTACCATTTCCACTTTTTGCTTAGTTTTTCTTTTAAGATATGATGTGTTAAATCAAATTGAACAGGCACCACACTCACATAATTATTTTTTAAAGCCCACACATCGGTGTCTTTAGATTTATCAAAGTTGACAAACTCGCCCGTTAACCAATAATATTTTTTTCCATGAGGATCGGTACGCTCCACGAATTTCTCCTCATACTTAGCGTAAGATTGTTTGCAAATTTTAATACCCTTTATGAGCGCTACAGGTAACTTAGGAATATTCACATTCAAACACAAATGCTTATCTACATTTTTATCTGCAAGTAATTTAGCAATGATAATAGCCGCAAAATGTTTTGCAGCGGTAAAGTCAGCTTCTGCACTTAAATCCAATAAACTAAATCCTATGCTTGGGATGCTTTCAATAGAAGCTTCCAAGGCAGCCGACATGGTTCCTGAATAAATCACATTAATGGAATGATTGGCGCCATGATTGATCCCGCTCAAACATATGGTAGGTTTACAGTGCAGTACCTTATCCACTGCTAATTTAACGCAGTCTACAGGCGTTCCGCTACAAGTATAAGCTTCTACGCCGTCCATAAAAGACACTTTTTCCAATCTCAAATGATGACCAATGGTAATGGCATGTCCCATGCCACTTTGAGGCTTATCGGGAGCCACGACTACTACTTTACCAAAAGGGAGGGCAGCTTCGGTTAAAGCACGAATACCGGGTGCTGTAATACTGTCGTCATTCGTGATTAAAATGACTGGAAGGTCCTTTTTTACTTTAGCCATAATGCAAGTTAACTAGATAATGGGTGCTAAAAAAAAATTTAGAAATTGCTAAAAATATTTGGAAATACTAAAATTATTAGTATATTGCACTAAAATTATTAGTTATGTCATACGCAGGAAAAAATTTAAAATACATCAGAAAGCAGCGCGAATGGACACAAGAAGAAATGGCGAATCAACTTCAAATTAAGCGATCCTTAGTGGGTGCTTATGAAGAGGAGCGAGCCGAACCAAGGTTAGAAGTACAAGAGGCTATATGCGCTCTTTTAAATATTAGTTTAGAGGACTTTTTATTCAAGGATTTGTCCACTTTAGGGGCTGACGGGGAAGATGGCTTTGGAGCTTCTTCTTATTTGGAGCGCCGCCGTACCCTTAAATCTGATAGATCTAATTCGTCTATGTCAATTGTCTCTTTTGTGCCTGTAAAGGCCGCCGCAGGGTATTTAGCAGGCTATGCTGATCCTGAGTTCCTGGATGAGTTAAATACCTTCACCCTGCCTATGTTGGCGCCAGGGGACTACCGTGCTTTTGAAATCATAGGCGATAGTATGTTGCCTACACCAAGCGGTAGTGTCATTGTGGGTGAAAAAGTAGATAATATGAAAGAGGTAAAGAACAGTAATACCTATATCGTGGTGTCTAATTCCGACGGTGTTGTATACAAAAGGGTCATCACAAATGACGATACAAAAGAAAAGATTACTTTGTTGAGTGACAATCCGTTATACGAGCCATATCAAGTAAATACACAAGATGTTGTGGAGTTATGGAAGGCAGTTTACATTATTAATAAGGCAGGGTCTCAACCTATGTGGAATGTGGATCAATTAGCTGGGGTAGTGAACAGCTTGCAGGACCAAATTACAAGCTTAAAGCGCAAATTAAATTAGTACAAGATTATTTATCTAATTGTGATACAATTTATTATATAATTAACTATATAATTGATATACAATTATTTATTAGAGTTTATTTGAAATTAAATTCTCATTAAATTCAAATTGAAGTCTACTTCAATAAATCAGATTTATCTGGTGAGGTTAAATCAAACTGAGCCGATTATTCCCACTCAATTGTTGCTGGCGGCTTACTGCTGATGTCGTACACCACGCGGTTAATACCTCTCACTTCATTGATAATGGAATTGCTCATATGGGCTAAAAACTCATAGGGTAGATGCGCCCAATCGGCGGTCATTCCATCCACAGAGGTAACTGCTCTTAGGGCGACCGTAAATTCATAAGTACGTTCATCACCCATCACCCCCACGCTTTTTACAGGTAATAAAATAGTTCCAGCTTGCCATACTTTATCGTACAAGCCAAACTCTTTTAATCCATTCATATAGATAGCGTCAGCTCTTTGCAAAAGGTCTACTTTTTCGGGAGTAATCTCGCCTAGGATACGAATCGCTAAGCCCGGTCCAGGGAAAGGATGTCTACTTATCATATCCTTAGGAATACCTAATTCAAGTCCCACTTTTCTCACTTCGTCTTTGAATAAATTACGAAGCGGCTCTACTAATTCTAGGCGTAAAGTATCGGGTAATCCACCCACATTATGGTGGGATTTAATGGTTTGAGAAGGTCCATGAACGCTCACGCTTTCAATGACGTCAGGATAAATTGTTCCTTGACCTAAAAACTTAGCTTCCAACATCTTAGAGGCCTCTATTTGAAATACATCTATAAATAGTTTTCCAATTATTTTTCGCTTTTCTTCGGGCTCTGATTTGCCTTCTAAGCCATCATAGAACATTTGCTTTGCATCTATACCTCTTACATTCAAACCTATTGCATGATAGGTATCCAAAACCTGCTGAAACTCGTCTTTTCTTAAAACCCCGTTATCCACGAATATGCCGTGTAAACGATCGCCTATGGCTTTATGAATAAGAGTAGCGGCCACCGTACTATCCACCCCGCCACTTAAGGCCATAATCACATGCCCTTCTCCAATTTGCGCTTTTAGCTTATCAACCGTTTCTTGTACAAAAGAAGCTGGTGTCCAATTTTGTTGACAGCCACATATTTCAACTAAAAAGTTTTGAATCATTTTCTTACCCTCGGTAGAATGGTACACTTCCGGGTGGAATTGTAAGCCATGTAAACTGTTCCCCTCGTCCTGTTTTTTTCTAAAAGCAGCTACGGGAATGCTCTCTGTATTGGCTAGAAGTTCAAAATTGTCAGGGAGTTGAGTGATAGAGTCGCTATGGCTCATCCAAACCTGGCTATTGTTGGGTATATTCTTAAATAATACGTCCTCTTTTAAGAGGTTTAATTGAGCTCTACCATATTCACGCTTATTGGATTTTTCCACCTTACCACCAAAGTTCTTAGCACTTAATTGAGCACCATAACATACGGTTAATACAGGCAGTTTTTCAAGGATGGCTTTAATATCTACTGAAGGAGCTTCGTCTTCATTTACACTTGCTGGAGAACCACTCAAAATAACCCCCTTTAGGGTATTGTCAAATTGGATGGCATGATGGAAGGGGGTGATTTCACAATACACATTTGCTTCTCTAACCGCCCTTGCTATTAGTTGGGTATATTGACTACCAAAGTCAAGAATCAGGATTTTCTCAGTCATGGGGCGAAGATACGCAAAAAAAAATCCCACCATAGAGGTGGGATTTTGAAGTGTATAAGTTTGATTCCGCTGAGCGGGAAAAATTATTTTTTCTTAACGGCAACCGCTTTAACAGCAGTGTGCTTAGCTAATTTACTCTTTAAATTAGCAGCTTTGTTTTTGTGGATAATTCCACGTTTTGCTAATTTATCAATTTGAGAAATGATGTTAGGTAACTGCTCGTCATAAACTTTTTGCTCTTCAACAGTTTTTAACTCACGAATTGCGTTACGAGTAGTTTTACCATAATAACGGTTTCTATCGCGACGTTTAGTTGCTTGTCTAATATCTTTTTTGGTAGCCGAATGATTTGCCATGTACTATTTAATTTTCAGGAGGGCAAAGGTAAGGTACTTAAGCAAATAATTAAAATTAAAATTGAAAAAAAATCGCATAACTATTAAGTTATTGATTATCAATAATATACGTATAAAAAGGAGATCACCCATTTTATAGGGTTGGGAGGCCTAAAATGGGGGGCAAATCCTGGAGCGTAAATGGGTATTCCTATCCGTAATCATGTAAATTGCAGCCTGTGATCCCTCCTCAATCAGGGGTCACTAGGTAGACTACTATGCACGAAATCATACATCAAAATATTGCTGAAAATTTAATCAAAGCATACGATGGCAAAGAGCCATTTGCTAATTATTTAAAAAAATATTTTGCAGCGAATAAAAAACATGGAAGTAGAGACCGAAAGAGTATCACGGCCATGTGTTATGATTTTTTTAGAACTCATTTTAAGGAGTTTCCTTTCGCTCATAAAATAGCGACAACTATCAACAAAGAGCAATTCATTGCATCGCATCAAAAACAACCTTTGTTATTTGCGCGTATTCGTCCTTGGCAAAAAACAAAAGTGATTCAAAAATTAAAGGATGCTAATGTTCTTTATAAAGAGATAGGCGAGATGGCGTTGTCATTTGTAAATACGACTTCTTTGCAAAATGTGGTGGAGATTAACAAGGAGCTGGTGATACAGGATTTAAGTTCGCAAGCTGTTGCTGGTTTATTAAAATTAATACCCACCAGTTTAGATAAAGTCATGAACGTATGGGATGCTTGCGCAGCAAGTGGCGGTAAATCTATTTTAATGTTTGATGTGTTGAATAATATTAAAATTCATGTTTCAGATATTAGAGCTTCTATTTTACATAATGCAGAAAAACGTTTAGCAGAAGCAGGAATAAGACCCACGTCATTGCAAGAGATAGATCTAACCCAATCTTTTGAAATAAAAAAACAATTTGATTTTGTTTTTGCAGATGTGCCTTGTTCTGGAAGTGGAACTTGGGGACGTACCCCCGAACAATTAATTTATTTTAAGGAAGATCAGCTTACGCATTATGTTTCCTTGCAATCTCAAATTCTTAAAAATATAATTTCTACAGTGGTTCTAGAAGGGTATTTGCTGTACGCTACTTGTTCGGTATTTGAAGATGAAAATGAAATACAAGTGACTGCATTGCTTGCTACTGGAAAATTCAAACTTATTCAGCAAAATTATTTTATTGGCTTTACGCAACAAGCAGATACGCTGTTTGGGGCTTTATTGCAAAAAATTAGTGAGTAGAAAAACGTAAATAAGAAAAGTAGATTTCTTATATTATAATTATATTATAGTTATAATATAGTTGATAAAAAAGTAGGAATATTAAGAATGGAATGGAAGTAACTGACCACTTTGTATAATACCACCCGCTACCACATCATCTCCTTCATAAAATACTGCGCTTTGTCCGGGGGCAATACTTTTTACGTTCTCAAAAAATCTGGCTTGAACTCCAGAAGGGGTAGAAGATAAAGTACATAAAGCACCAGCATCTTTATATCTAATTTTGGCCATCAATTCCATCTCTGTTTCTAAATGATCGTATTTGATCCAATTTATTTTAGACACCAACATGTCATTTTGGTCTAAATCATTTTCATCCCCAATCACTACAATATTTTTTTCGGGATCAATAGACACCACATAAGCAGGTTTGCCTAATGCAATTTCTAAACCTTTACGTTGTCCAATAGTATAAAAAGGATAGCCTTTATGTTTGCCTAATTTTTTACCATGTGTATCCAAAAACCAACCTCCATTTACTCTGTCCTCTAAACCCTCTACTCTTCTTTTTAAAAAGCCACGATAATCATTGTCAGGGACAAAGCAAATTTCATAGCTCTCGCTTTTTTTAGCTAATTCAGGATAGCCCATGTCTATCGCCATTTGCTTAATATCTTTTTTATGCATTCCTCCAAGAGGCAAAATGGTTCTACTTAATAAATCTTGATCCACTCCCCAAAGCACATAGCTTTGATCCTTGGTTTCATCCCGGCCTTTTGAAATGACATATCGGCCATTGGTATGCTGGCGCACTTTCGCGTAATGTCCAGTGGCAATAAAATCGCATCCCAAAGCATCGGCTCTTTTAAGTAAGGCACGCCATTTAATATGTGTATTACACATCACACATGGGTTAGGGGTTCGACCTGCTAAATATTCTTCTACAAAATTTTCAATTACAAAATCACCAAACTCCTCTCTAATGTCCAATATAAAATGGGGAAAACCATTATTCACAGCAGCTAATCGGGCGTCATTAAAGGAGTCAATATTACAACAGCCAGTTTCCTTGCCATTGGCATTGCTGGTAGAATAGTCCCAGGTTTTCATAGTGATGCCAATTACTTCATAACCTTCATTATGCAATAATAAAGCAGCTACGGTACTATCAATACCGCCGCTCATGGCCACCAATACTTTCCCTTTTTTACTCATGTTGTTTCGCTGTCTATGCTTTTGCAAAAGTAACTTATCCTGCGATACTTTAACTTTTTGATATAAAAGCATTGTATAAATTACATTTCGAAAAACGAAAAAATACTATCTTCACCCTACAAGAACGACAAAAATTACAGAAAATGATAAAGTTACAAGTCATCGGAAATTTAGGCAAAGACGCCTTAGTGAACAACGTGAATGGAAAATCAGTGATTAATTTTAATGTGGCCCACACGGAGCGTTATAAGGACGCGCAAGGAATTCAAAAAGATAGAACTACATGGGTGGATTGTTCTTATTGGACTGATCGTACTGCAGTAGCCCCTTATTTGAAAAAGGGAACACAAGTGTATGTAGAAGGTACCCCTGACGTAAGATCATACACCACTGCAGATGGTCGTAATGGTGCTTCTCTTACTTTGAGAATTTCATCTGTTCAATTATTAGGTGCAAAACCAAGTGGTTCAGGATCTGGAGAACAAAGTACTGGAGGAGAAGCTGCTCCCAATAACTATCAAGCACCTACAGGGTCAGATAATACTTTAGATGATTTGCCATTTTAGTGAAATCATTTTATCCATTCAATGATACATAGATGAATGGAGTAAAAGAAAGGTATACCAAGTGTATACCTTTCTTGTTTTAGGCTAACATATGTCTGCCATTTTACATGGGTCCAAGTTGAAATTAGTAGTTAAAATTGGTTCAAATTTGAGCATGCCTAATTACCTTTGCGCTCACATTGAGTGAAACAAAAATTATTTTTATGAGGGTCATGAAATTTGGAGGTACGAGTGTTGGAAAGCCTGAGCGTATGCATCAGGTGTCACAATTAATTACAAGAGATGGAGAGCCTACTATCGTAGTTTTGAGTGCTTTAAGTGGAACCACTAACACCTTAGTTGAAATTAGCAATTGCTTAGCTACACAAAATAAAAAAGGAGCCACAGATAAAATTGATCAATTAGAAAATCATTATGCTCAATTTATTACAGACTTATTAAAAAAAGATGCACAAAAAAGTAAAGCGGAAGAATTAATAAAAGAACATTTTGAATTTTTAAGAATCACACAACGCATTTCTTTAAGTGATGCTTTAAATAAAGATATTCTTGCGCAGGGTGAATTAATGAGTACTAAATTATTCTCTTTGTATTTAGATCAAGAAAATATTGAACATGCTTTGATACCTGCACTTGATTTTATGTGTTTGGATGTAAATGATGAACCAGATTTGTCATTGATTGCGGAAAAAATTAAAGGAGTGTTAGCGGCACAGGGGTCTAAAAAATTATTTATCACCCAAGGATATATTTGTAGAAATACAAAAGGGGAGGTTGATAATTTAAAGCGTGGAGGGAGTGATTATACTGCCTCTTTAATTGCAGCAGCAGTAAAAGCTTCTGTGTGTGAAATTTGGACCGATATTGATGGCATGCATAATAATGATCCAAGAGTCGTGGATACAACGGTGGCTATTGAACAATTAAGCTTTGATGAAGCTGCGGAGTTAGCTTACTTTGGAGCTAAAATTTTACATCCTACTTGTATTTGGCCAGCACAACAGGAAAACATTCCGGTAAGATTATTAAATACAATGCAGCCCGAAGCAGTCGGTACGGTGATTAAAAAAGAAGCAGGCAGCACAGGAGTAAAAGCAGTCGCAGCAAAGGATCAAATTATTGCTGTGAAAATTAAAAGTACTAGGATGTTATTGGCATATGGCTTTTTAAGAAAGATATTTGAAGTATTTGAAAAATATAAAACACCTATTGATATGATTACCACTTCGGAGGTAGCAGTATCAGTCACCATTGATACTGATATTCATTTAAATGAAATTATTGCTGAATTAAGTAATATCGCTTCAGTAGAAATAGAGAAGGATCAAACTATTGTATCAATCGTAGGTAATGAAATCGCAAAAACAGATGCTGTATTAAATAAATTATTTGCAGCGATTAATGAAGTGCCTGTGACTATGGTGAGTTATGGAGGAAGTCCTCATAATATTAGCTTATTAATTCCAAGTGCTTACAAAAGCAAAACTTTACAACTTATCAATAAAGGGTTATTTCATTTGTAAATAAGTTTTTGAAATAAAAAAGGCCCCGATTCATCGGGGCCTTTTTTATAAATTTGAAGGTTATCAATATTGTAAAAATATGAATCATCCATATTCACTCATTAAATAAATAACAACGCATCTCCATAACTAAAGAAGCGATATTTATCTTTGATGGCTTTTTTATAAGCTTCCATAGCTAATTCATACCCTGCAAAAGCACAAGTCATAATTAATAAACTTGTTTTAGGTAAATGAAAGTTGGTCACTAAACTATCAGCAATATTAAAATTATAAGGAGGGTGGATAAAATGATTCGTCCATCCTTCAGCTGGCTTTAATAAACGTTGTGCAGTGACACTGCTTTCCATAGCTCTCATTGCTGTGGTGCCAATGGAACATACTCTTCTTCCATTTTCCTTAGCAGTATTAATGATACGACAAGCATCTTCATCAATTTTAAAGTATTCAGCATCCATTTTATGTTTGCTTAAATCTTCTACTTCAATAGGTCTAAAAGTGCTTAAGCCAGTATGTAAGGTCACTTCTGCAAAGCGAATACCAATAATTTCAGATCTCTTAATTAACTCTTTGCTAAAGTGTAAACCTGCAGTAGGAGCGGCAACAGCACCTTCATGCTTTGCATACACTGTTTGATATCTTTCTTTATCTTCTTCGTCTGGTTTACGCTTAATATATTTAGGTAAAGGTGTTTCTCCTAAAAATTCTAACATGTTTTTAAAACCAGCATCATCCCCATCCCATAAAAAACGGATGGTACGACCACGGCTAGTGGTGTTGTCAATCACTTCAGCTACTAATTCTTCGTTTTCTCCGAAATACAATTTGTTTCCTACACGAATTTTTCTTGCGGGATCAACAATGACATCCCATAAACGATTGGGTTTATTTAATTCTCTTAATAAGAAAACTTCAATCTTAGCACCTGTTTTTTCTTTTCTGCCATACATACGAGCAGGAAATACTTTGGTGTTGTTTACTACAAAAACATCTTTGTCATCATAGTATTCTAATAAATCCGAAAAATTACGATTCTCCATGTGACCATTTTGACGGTTCACTACTAGGAGTCTGCTGTCTTCCCTTCTTTTAGTAGGGTATTGAGCGATGAGATTTAAAGGTAGGTCGTACCTAAATTGAGAAAGTTTCATTTGTGTCTATTTTTGGTGATAGCCACATTAAGTTTACTACAGCCTTACGGGGCAGTTCGCTTCATGTTACGGCATGAAAATTATGGAGGCAAATGTACAACTTTAGCACTAATTTTGCAGAACAACATTTGACCTTAAAATTGGGCAATTTTAGTTAAAAGCTTTAGTTTTGTAAACAATTGTTAGTTTTAAAGAAGGTGTTGGTTTAAAATATATTAAACTATGTTAAGAGCTAAATGGTGGAAAGTTTTATCCTTTGTCCTTTTATTGTACACTTGCACCTATGGATTTATTGTTAAGGTCCCCAAATTAGATGATCGTTTAAAAGAGTCCATTCGTAACATGTTTTTTCATGTACCCATGTGGTTTGGAATGATGATTTTATTTTTTGTTTCATTAGTATACGCTGTTAAATATTTAAGAACATCCAATCCCATACATGATATATATGCATCAAGTTATGCGGCTATAGGATTGGTATATGGTGTGTTAGGAATTATTACAGGCGCTGTTTGGGCCAATTATCAATGGGGTAGCCCTTGGGTAGGAGATCCCAAACAAAATGGAGCAGCCATCGCGTTACTTATCTATTTTGCCTACTTTGTTTTAAGAGGAAGTTTATTAGACACTGAAAAACGTGCAAGACTATCTGCGGTGTATAATATATTTTCTTTCTTTATGTTATTTCCCACTTTATGGATCTTACCTCGTTTGACCGAATCTTTACACCCAGGAGGTCAAGGAAGTGAAGGCAATCCTGGAATTAATGGAAAAGATATGAGCGCATCTATGCGAACTGTATTTTATCCAGCAGTGATTGGTTGGACTTTATTAGGAGTATGGATCAGTACTTTAAAAATCCGAATTGAATTATTTCAATTACAAAAAGAAGAACAAAATTAAAAGAACCAACAAAATACATTATCTACAAAATTATATATCATGATTTCTTTATTACAAACTACCATAGTAAATGCCAACGAAAACGTAATGGTTAAAGACGGCAAAATTTATTTAGTACTTACCATAGCTTCTATCATTATGATTGGCTTATTTGCATATGTGACAAGTGTGGATCGTAAATTAACACAACTAGAAAAAAACATCAAAGGATAAATCCATTTAAATTTCGCTAACCATCATCTTTAAAATCAAAACATATGTCTGAAAATAATCAGTATAGTTTTTTCCAAAGTGTTGAAAGAAGTTTCGATAAAGCTGCAAAGTTTACCACTTGGGAACAAGGGTTATTAGATCAAATAAAAGCTTGTAATAGTATTTATACTATGCGTTTTCCTGTAAAAATGGATGACGGACATATTGAAGTAATTGAAGCCTATCGCGTTCAACATTCACAACATAAATCCCCTTGTAAAGGAGGGATTCGTTTTAGTATGGCAGTGAATCAGGATGAAGTGATGGCATTAGCTGCCTTAATGACTTACAAATGTGCTATTGTGAATGTGCCTTTTGGAGGTGCAAAAGGAGGAATTAAAATTAGTCCTCGTTCCTTGAGTACGTATGAACTTGAAAAAATCACACGTAGATACACTTCCGAATTAGTGAAGAAAAATTTTATTGGACCTGGTATTGATGTACCTGCTCCAGATTATGGAACCGGCGAAAGAGAAATGGCGTGGATTGTAGATACGTATCAATCTTTAAAGCCAGGTGAAATTGATGGTGCTGGTTGTGTGACTGGTAAACCAGTTTCATTAGGAGGAGTTCGTGGACGTCGTGAAGCAACAGGCTTAGGTGTATTTTATGGTGTGAGAGAAGTTTGCTTGATGGAAGATGAAATGAAAAAATTAGGATTGACTGCAGGTATTGAAAATAAAAATGTGATTGTTCAAGGTTTAGGAAATGTAGGATACTATAGCGCTAAATTTTTTAGAGAGCATGGTGCTAAAGTAATTTCGATTGCTGAATTTGAAGGTGCTATTTATAATGCAGCTGGATTAAATGAAGAAGAGGTTTTTCAACATCGTAAAGCCACAGGATCTATTTTAAATTTCCCTGGTGCTACTAACATTACAAAAAGTTCGGATGCCTTAGAAATGGAATGTGATATTTTAATTCCAGCAGCACTTGAAAATGTGATTGATAAAAATAATGCCCCTAACATTAAAGCGAAAATAATTGGAGAAGCTGCGAATGGTCCTTTAACACCCGAAGCAGATGATATTTTAGCGAAGAAAGGAGTGTTGGTGATTCCTGATATGTATTTAAACGCAGGCGGGGTAACAGTTTCTTATTTTGAGTGGTTGAAGAACTTGAGCCACGTTAGATATGGTCGTTTGGAAAAAAGATTTACAGAAAATGCCAATATTAATATCTTACATCAAATTGAAGAATTAACTGGCAAAAAAGTGTCTGAATCCGAAAAGTTAATCATTGCACATGGTCCTGATGAAATTGATTTAGTACATAGTGGATTAGAAGAAACTATGATTAACGCTACGCGTGAAATTATGGATATTTGGAAATCCAATCCTTCTATTCCCGATATGAGAACAGCGGCTTATGTTTGTGCCATTAATAAAGTTGGAACATCTTATGCTGAATTAGGGATTTTCCCTTAGGCGTTTAAAACTCCAATGTATTAATAGATATTGGAAGAGTATACATTAGTTATATTGGTAGTAGTATAAATGAATTATAAGTATTCGGGGAAATGTTGCAAAGCTTGCCATTTCCCCGTTTCTATTTTAGCACCTACAGTTGTATGTCCATTCGTTAAAATTAAAAAATCCGCTTCCAATACTTGTTGGTATTGTAATATTTGACTCAATGTTTTTTCATTGATATCTACTCTCGCTTCTTTACATTCAATAATCATCCATGGTTTTTCGTCTTTATATACTAGGATGTCAAATCGTTTACTAAGGGTGCCCAACTGAATTGTTTTTTCTACAGCAATTAAGGCGCTTGGGTATTGGCAGGTTTGAACTAAATATTGAAGCATATTCTGTCTTACCCATTCTTCGGGGGTTAATACAAGCCATACTTTTCGGAAGGGATCAAATATTTGATCTTTGCCGTTAACTTGTTGAAGTTTAAATGGATACGAAGGGTAAACAATGGGATTCATATAAAGTGCTACAAAAATTGTATTTTTACCAATTAATACTTCAAAGATAAGAAGGGAAGAGTAGCGAAGTACATTAAAAATTAGATCTTATGAAAACAAAGCAGGACATCGTAGACAACTGGTTACCTAGATATACTGGGGCTAGTTTAGATCAATTTGGAAAGTATATTTTACTGACCAATTTTAGCAATTACGTGAACATGTTTGCCGCAAAACATAAGGTAGAAGTCATTGGAAAGGATCGTCCCATGCAATGTGCAACTGCCGATGGCATCACCATTATCAATTTTGGAATGGGAAGTCCTGGGGCAGCAACCATCATGGATTTATTAACAGCTATTCAACCTGAAGCAGTTTTATTTTTAGGAAAATGTGGCGGATTAAAAAAGAGAAATAAAATTGGGGATCTTATTTTACCCATCGCGGCTATAAGAGGAGAGGGAACGTCCAATGATTATTTCCCTGCAGAAGTTCCTGCTTTACCAGCCTTCGCCTTACAAAAAGCAATTTCAACTACCATACGTGATAATAATGTAGACTATTGGACGGGGACCGTATACACCACCAACAGAAGAGTATGGGAACATGATGAAGAATTTAAAGAATACCTAACTAATGTGAGAGCTTACGCCATTGATATGGAAACAGCCACCATTTTTACAGTAGGTTTTTATAATAAAATACCAACAGGTGCATTATTATTAGTGAGTGATTCACCTATGATTCCAGAAGGAGTGAAAACAGAAGCAAGTGATAGTAAAGTGACTGCTGAGTTTGTGGAAAATCATTTAAGAATTGGTATTGAGTCCTTGCAGCAATTAATTAATAATGGACAAACTGTGAGGCATTTGCAGTTTTAAAAAGCTTTAATAAATTAAGCTTTTTAAAACTTTCTTTTTTTGATTTTTTGTAAGTTTCACCATCCTATTAAAATTTAGAAATTTTAATAGGTCAGCACCTAAAAGCTTTAATAAATTAAGCTTTTTAAAACTTTCTTTTTTTGATTTTTTGTAAG
>JBAXBS010000014.1:0-36180 GCA_037141925.1 Chitinophagaceae bacterium | reverse complement strand
CCCAAAGCCACCCCAACCAATCAGTTTAGTGCTGTTCATTTCATTCACATCCCCCAAACCAATCACTACGTGATTAGTTTTCTTTTTGTTTATTCTCCCGCTTACAACAACAAGTTCTTGACGCGGTCGTCTAAACAAAAGCACCCCGAAATTTCGGGGTGGCTTTGTGCGGAAGAGGAGATTCGAACTCCCACGCCCAGTTATAGGCGCTACCACCTCAAGGTAGTGCGTCTACCAATTTCGCCACCTCCGCAGGGCCGCAAACCTACATAATTTTGTTGACCCTAATGCTATTTTTTGCATCTTTGTATGACCTGAAAGTATTCCTATGCCAAACTATACCGTATCCTGTCCTAAATGTCAACACAGCTTTGAACCCACAGATGCTATTCGTGAAGAAGTGGAAAAAGAATTGCGTGGTAAAATGACCGAATGGCAAAAAGAGCAAAAGATTAAAATAGAAACGGATATTTCTAATCAACTCAAAAAAGATTTAGGGGAAGAATACAATCATAAATTAAAATTGGCTCAAGAGAGTCAAGAAAATATGAGCAAGCAGGTTAAAGAATTTCAACAAAAAGAATTGGATTTTTTAAAACAAGTGCAAGCAATTCAAAACAAAGAAGCGGAATTAGAATTAGAACTGCAAAGAAAATTAAATAAAGAAAGGGAAAGTTTAAAAGCACAAATACAAAAGGAAGAAGCCGAAAGAGTTTCTCTAAAGGATCAAGAATATCAATTAAAAGTAAAAGAACTAGAAAAGCAATTAGAAGACCAACGTAAACTAGCCGATGAAATGAAGCGTAAGGCCGAGCAAGGCAGTATGCAAATGCAAGGAGAAGTGCAAGAATTATTATTAGAAGAACTATTAAAAGCGAGCTTCCCCTTTGATCAAATTTTGGAAGTGGGTAAAGGAGTACGCGGTGCAGACTGTATTCAATTAGTAAGAAATAGCACAGGACAAGAAGCAGGTAAAATAATATACGAAAGTAAACGCACTACTGCTTTTGCACAGGATTGGATTGAAAAGCTAAAAGCCGATATGCGCAGCCAAGGTGCAGATATTGCGATTATTGTGACTCAAACCTTTCCTAAGGATATGGATCGATTTGGTGAAAAAGATGGCGTGTACATTTGCTCTTTCCAAGAAGTAAAAAGTGTTGCCTTATTATTACGCAATGCTATTTTAAAAATATTTGAAACTAAAAAAAGCCAAGAAAACAAAGGCGATAAAATGAGTTTCTTGTATGATTATTTAACGGGCAATGAATTTGGTGAACAATGGAAAGCTGTAGGTGAAGGATTCAGACAAATGCGTCAAAGTATACAACGTGAAAGAGACGCTATGGAAAAATTATGGAAGTCCCGCGAAAAGCAATTAGAAAAAGTATTACTCAATGCGATGCATATTAAGGGATCCATTGAAGGGATAGCTGGAGCAGATGCTATTAATTTGAATTTACTAGAAGATGATACTACTTTAGGAATTGACGAATAATCTAACAAATATTGATACGAATATAATTTGCTAAAAGATATCTTGTAAACCTTATTCTTGAACCATCCTTTTAGAAAATATTTTTTTGGCTGGCTAGCAGTTACAACTTAAGACTCAAAACAAACAGTACATACAAAATTATCTTTGAAAAGATATTGCACTTGCACTTCACTCCTATTCCCTTGATGATTGATGTGCGCAGGCACTATCCCCTCTTTTTGCAATGCTCCTTCAGGAATTTTAAAATGTTGTGAAAAATCAATCCCATTTTTTTCATACTGCTTGTACATTGCCTCTTTCGCAGCCCAATAAAAACCCAATTGATTTAATTGAGCATCTTGAGATAAAGCTGACACTAAATTTTTCTCCTCTTCATGTAAAAACTTATGCGCCACTTTTGTGATACGATCATGTAATATTTCAATATCAATTCCAATAGGTTTTGTTTCACTAATAGCACATGCCGCAAAACCCTTGCAATGTGATAATGAAAAATGAAACCTTGCGCCTGGAATATAAGGCTTCCCGTTTTCTGCCACTTTAATAGTAGCCAGATCTATCTCTGGCATCATTAATGCCAATAACCATCTTACTGCCAAATGTTGAATTTTTCGCTCTTCATTTTGGATATCTACTATTAAATTCATTTCTTCTTCAAAATACGACAGAGGTTCTTCAATCCTCCAAATGGCATAATGGGTGGTCTCGTTAATATTTTGTTGATAAAAGAAAGGCATAAAAAAAAGCTTTGAGTTAGATTGCAGCGCATTAAAGCGAGTTATCTTTGTTGCACTAGCAAAACTAAACATAAATTAATTAAGATGATTTTATCAGACAAACGAATACTAGAAGAAATTGAAAAAGGTACTATCAAAATTACCCCTTACGATCGCAAGGATTTAGGAAGTAATAGCTATGATGTTCATTTAGGAAAATGGTTAGCCACTTATGATAATAATGTTTTAGATGCTAAAGCCCACAATACCATTACTTATTTTGAAATACCGGAAGATGGTTTTGTTTTAGAACCCACCGGATTTTATTTAGGAGTGACTTTAGAATATACCGAAACCCATGCGCATGTTCCTTTTTTAGAAGGCAAGTCTTCCACTGGTAGATTAGGAATTGATATTCACGCTACAGCGGGTAAAGGAGATGTAGGATTTTGTGGCTATTGGACTTTAGAAATTTCAGTAAAGCAACCTGTTAAAATTTACAAAGGAATGCCTATTGGTCAACTTATTTATTTTCCAGTGGATGGTGAAATTGAAGTGAGCTACAATAATAAAGCGAATGCTAAATACAGTGGGCAACCTGAAAAGCCTATTGAAAGTATGATGTGGAAGAATAAATTTTAGTGTGCAACTGGTTTCGCTAGCGCCCACAATAAAACATCATTATAACTTTCTATCCCTTTAGTTTGTTGATTCCAAATTAAAAACTGATCATATAATTTTTCAGTGCCTGGAATTCTTTCCCCCATTCTTTCTTGGAAGAAGGCCCTTATTTTTTTGCGATCCTCTATAACTAGAGGCGACAAAAGTTGTTTATTTCTGGCAGCTATTTTTTTCCATGCATCAAAGTCATTTCTTTTTGCAATGAGTGCTAATTGTGCTTGCTGACTATAGGTAAACATTTGCAGCAACATGGAATATTTAAGTAAAGGCTCCTGACTGGTTATTGCAACTTGATAAGCAATAAAATTAGCTTCCGATTCTGAGGCATAGCCAAGTTGATGCGCCATCTCATGACAAATTGTAAATGGCAGCGTAAAAAAGGGTAAATCATCTCGAATGATGGCTTCGGTCGTAAGCGGCTGGTAAAAAGCCAAATAGCCAACTTTATCCCCTAATCTTGGAAATGTAGCTCTTTTGATATTCGGATGTGTATACTCCAAAAAGGGGTAAGTAATAGCGGCTAAATTATAAGACTTTATCGCTCTACTAATCACACTGTCTAAAAGGGGACGACTCTGTTCATTGGGAGTCTGTGAATCCAAATTTGCTCTAATTTCATTCAGCTGACCTATGTATATCAGTGATAAACTATCCATTTGAGCCTCGGTATATTGACTAGGAACCTGTAACCCAAATTGGGATGCCGGACTATTTTTTTGATAGTTCAACCCCCAGACCAATTCAAATAAAACATACAAAATGGCAAATCGTCGACTCCAAGAATACAGTCCATTTTTCCAAAAAAAAGGCTGACTAATTTTAAATTTAATGTTCAATAACCATTGTATAGTATTGTATATCAATAGTATAATTAAAATAAAATAAACCCACTCTCCGATGACAAATGGGATAGCGCTTACCACCTCTCTAACCCCTTTTGTAATAGCTGCAAAGAATAAATGAGTGTACCAGTGGCTTACCCCATTAGGGTTTAATCCTCCTACATAAACTAAGATGGCCATACCCTGCCAAGCATATACATGGGTGAATTGGAGTATTTTAGAGGGGCTAAAAGGCATGTATTAATTTGTAGGGTAAAATTAGGATAAACTTTGTCTTTTCATTGTATTTTAGTAACTTTGCCGTCCCTTAAAGTACGGTTATGGGCCAAAACAGGGTTTACGAAATAGCATTTGTGGGTTTACAACCCGGTGAACATGAGTTCGAATATCGTATTGAGGATAAGTTCTTTACAGATTTTGGGCCTCAGGATTTTAGTAATTGCCAAACTACGGTGAAACTTCGTCTCGAAAAGAACGTAGGTTTTATGCAATTGCGTTTTGATGTGGATGGCACAGTGGACTCTCAATGTGATCGTTGCGGTAACCCCCTAACGATTCAATTGTGGGATGAATTCAATCTAATTGTAAAATTAGTGGACGACCCTGATGCGATGAACAGCAATGAAGAAGATCCGGACATCTACTACATTGACCGAAATGAAAGTCATTTGTCAGTAGCTACTTGGATTTATGAATTCATCAATTTGAGTAATCCTTTGCAAAAAATATGCAAGGAAAACGAAAATGGCGAATCTACCTGCAACCAAAAAGTATTGGATCAATTAAAAAAGTTTCAATCTAACCCCAACGAAATTCCAAATAAGAATATTTGGAAAGGATTAGATCAATTTAAAAACTTTGATGAGGAATCCTAAACAAGTAAAGAGTTAAAAAAAACAGACAACAACCATTCAAATAAAAAATTAAAACATAAGAGATGCCTAATCCTAAACGCAGACACTCACAACAACGTAGTGCAAAAAGAAGAACTCACTATGTAGCTCAAGAAGTTACCTTAAGCAAAGATGGTACTACTGGCGAAATCCATGTACGTCATCGTGCACATGTACAAGAAGGTAAATTGTACTACAAAGGAAAATTAGTATCTGAAAAAGCTCCTTTAAAAGCTTAATTTTAAAGTAAGCATGAATATCGGTGTAGATATGATGGGTGGTGATTTTGCACCATTGGAAGCTGTAAAAGGCGTTCAACAATATCTTACTCATTCATCGAATAATATATTTTGTATTGGTGACGAAGCACAGCTGAAAACTCTTTTTCAGCAACATGGTGTATCGTCACCATTTTTACATTTAGTGCATGCGTCCGAAGTCATCGGATATCATGAACATCCTACCAAAGCATTAAAAGAAAAACCGAATTCTTCCATCTCTATTGGTTTTCAATTACTACTCAACGGAGAAATTGATGCTTTTTTAAGCGCTGGAAATACAGGTGCGATGTTAGTGGGTGCCATGTTTAGTATCAAACCCATCAAAGGAGTATTAAGGCCCACCATTGCTTCTCTTTTACCTAAACTGGATGGCAAAACTGGAATTTTATTGGATGTTGGTTTAAATGCAGATTGCAAACCAGAACAACTCAATCAATTTGCTATTTTAGGCAACTTATATGCAAAGCATCTTCTACATATCCAAGAACCTACTGTTGCTTTATTAAATATGGGGGAAGAAGAAGGCAAAGGAAATATTTTAGCACAAGCCGCCTACCCTTTATTGAAAGAAAATAAAGACATTCATTTTATTGGCAACGTAGAAGGACGAGATATTTTCAATGACAAAGCTGACGTTATTGTTTGTGATGGATTTACTGGAAACATTGTATTAAAAACTGCAGAAGCCATGTATGATGCAGCAGCACATCAAAATTTAGGCAATGATTCTTTTTTTAGTAGATGCCATTTTGAAAATTATGGCGGCATTCCTGTTTTAGGTGTCAATAAACCTGTCATCATTGGTCATGGTATCAGTAACGCCAAAGCTTTTAAAAACATGATTTTATTTGCTGAGCAAATGATTGAATCTAAATTCTGTGATATCATCACTAGCAATTTCCAAAATCTGTAGATTTTACTAACATCTACTAGTTTTTCTGAATTTTATCTTATTTTCACTTCCATATCAACGCAATCAACATTATGTGGTTAAATAATATTTTAGAAACCATAGGAAACACGCCTATGATTCAACTACATAAAGTGACCGCAGACATCCCTGCAACGGTGTTAGCCAAAGTAGATTATTTTAACCCTGGGAATTCCATTAAAGATAGAATGGCTTTGAAGATGGTTGAAGTAGCTGAAGAAAAGGGTTTATTAAAACCAGGCGGTACTATCATAGAATGCACAAGTGGAAATACTGGTATGGGTTTAGCATTAGCTGCAATCGTAAAAGGGTATCAATGTATTTTTACGACCACTGATAAACAAAGCCAAGAAAAAATAGATATTTTAAAAGCAGTCGGCGCACAAGTTATTGTTTGTCCAACCAATGTAGCTCCCGAAGATCCAAAAAGTTATTATTCAGTAGCAAGAAAGTTAGCCGCTGAAATTCCTAACTCCTACTTCTTTAATCAGTATGATAATTTAGCAAATCGATTAGCACATTATGAATCAACAGGTCCTGAAATTTGGAATCAAACTGAAGGGAAAATAACTCATTTAGTATGTACCGCAGGAACAGGTGGGACGATTACAGGTACGGCTACTTATTTAAAAGAAAAAAATCCAAATATTAAAGTATGGGCGATTGATCCTGTCGGTTCTTTACTCACCCATTATTTTCAAACAGGCGAAGTTGACCATTCAAAAGTAAAACCATACATCGCAGAAGGATTTGGAGAGGACTTTGTTCCTGCCAATTATGATATGAGTGTGATTGATCATTTTGAACAAGTAGATGATAAAAGTGGCGCCTTAATGACCAGAAGAATAGCCAAAGAAGAAGGCTTATTTTGCGGCTACAGTGCCGGTAGTTGTTTACAAGGTTTAATACAATTAAAAGACCAACTACAACCTAGTGATATTGTCGTATGTATTTTCCATGATCATGGCAGTCGCTATGTGGGTAAGGTTTATAATGATGACTGGATGAAAAGCAAAGGTTTCTTATAATTTGCAACTATTTCATTTTCAATATTTTACAATTCGAAAACCGTGGATAAAAAGAGTCTTAATTGACTTTATCGCTAACACCCGTTTGGCGCTAAATTTGTATATTTGTTATTCAATAATTAAACTATGAGCAAGTACAGATCCGGTGTTTTATTTGGTAAAGAATTAGAAACTTTATACAATGATGCTAAAAATAATAATTTTGCGATACCAGCTGTAAATACTACAGGCACGGATACCATTAATGCTGCTATCGAAACTGCTGCTAAAGTGAACTCCCCTATTATTATTCAATTTTCAAATGGCGGTGCGCAATTTATTGCGGGTAAGGGAATGCCAAACGATAATTTACAAGCTAATATTCAAGGGGCTATTGCAGGAGCATTACATGTTCACCAAGTTGCCAAATTTTATAATGTGCCTGTTGTACTTCATACCGATCATGCTGCTAAAAAATGGTTACCATGGATCAGTGCTTTAATTGATGCAGGCGAACAATTCAATAAAGAAAAAGGACAACCTTTGTTTAGTTCTCATATGTTGGATTTATCTGAAGAACCATTAGAAGAAAACATACATACTTCTGTTGAATTTTATAAACGCATGGCTCCCTTGGGAATGAGTATTGAAATTGAATTAGGAGTGACAGGAGGTGAAGAAGATGGCGTTGATAATAGTGGTGTTGAAAATGATAAATTATACACGCAACCAGAACATGTTGCTTATGCTTATACCGAATTAAGTAAAGTAGGTAATTTATTTACAGTAGCTGCAGCTTTTGGTAATGTTCATGGTGTGTACTCTCCTGGTAATGTGGAATTACGTCCGGATATTTTAAATAACAGCCAAGTATATATTGAACAACATTTAAAGACAGCAGCAAAACCAGTATACTTTGTATTCCATGGTGGATCAGGTTCTCCTCAACATCAAATTAGAGAAGCGATTGGATATGGTGCCATTAAAATGAACTTGGATACCGATTTGCAATGGGCCTTCTGGGAAGGTATTTTATCTTACTACAAAAAGAATGAGGCATTTTTACAAGCTCAATTAGGAAATCCTGAAGGAGCGGACAAGCCTAATAAAAAATACTACGATCCAAGAGTTTGGTTACGTAAAGGAGAGGAATCTTTTATCAAACGTTTAGAAGTTGCTTTTGATGATTTAAACTGCATCAACCGTAACGCGTAAAAAAAATCTAAGCCAAATGAAAAATAGAGAAGAAGACATTGAGGTAAATTTAACAGGGGAAGAAACTGCTGCTTCAGAAGCCAGTAAATCAAGATGGTTTAAACGTATCCGCAAAGGGATTACGACTTCTACTGCTGATAAAAAGGAAACCCCCGAAGGACTTTGGACTAAATGTCCTTCTTGTAATCATATTTGTACCAGCTCAGAGCTGAAAGAAAATATTTTCATTTGCAGCAAATGTAATTTTCATCATCGTATTGGAAGTGATGAATATTTTGACATTTTATTTGATGATCAACAATTCACTACCCTCTTTGACAATATCACTAGTAAAGACGCTTTAAATTTTACAGATTTAAAAAATTACCAAAAGCGTTTGGATGAAATACATGCTAAAACAGATTTAAAGGATTCCATGCGCGTAGCCACTGGAAAAATAAACGGCGAAAGTTATGTAATAGCTTGTATGGATTTTGAATTTATTGGTGGCTCATTAGGAAGTGTGATGGGTGAAAAATTTAGCCGCGCGGTAGATTATTGTATGAAGCATCGTCTACCTTACTTAGTGATTAGTAAAAGTGGGGGCGCTAGAATGATGGAAAGTGCTTTTAGCTTAATGCAACTGGCTAAGACAAGCGGAAAATTATCTCAATTAAGCGATGCTAAACTTCCTTTTATTTCATTATTAACCGACCCTACTTTTGGGGGCATCTCAGCTAGCTTTGGAATGTTAGGAGATTTAAATATTGCCGAACCTGGCGCTCTAATAGGTTTTGCAGGTCCAAGAGTGATCAAAGAAACCATTAAAAGAGATTTACCTTCAGGTTTCCAAAGAAGTGAATTCTTATTGGAACATGGATTCCTAGATTTTATAGTAGATCGCAAGGAATTAAAAGATAAACTTTCTGAAGTTGCGTTCCTATTTCGTAACTAACTTTACCTATGATCAATAACAGACAGGCCTATTTTAATTACCACATAGAAGATAAATATGAGGCAGGCATTGTATTGTTAGGAACCGAAGTGAAATCTATCAGAGAAGGAAAAGTAAGCTTCAATGATTCTTTTTGCATATTTGATGATGGAGAACTATGGGTAAGAGGATTGTTTATTAACGCCTACACTCATGGTAACAAAAATAATCACATTGAAGTGCATGATCGCAAACTCCTACTTAATAAAAGAGAATTAGAAAAATTAGAGACAAAAGTAAAAGAGAAAGGTTTTTCAATTATACCTCTACGAATATTTTTTAACGAAAAGCGGTATGCAAAACTAGAAATTGGAGTAGGAAAAGGTAAAAAAGAATATGATAAAAGAGAAACTATCAAGAACAGAGATGTAGACAAAGAAATTAAGAGATATCTCAAGAAATAGATTAGAAATAGATTAGAAATATATTATAAATAGATTCTAAATATATTATTGGTACTTTTTTAAATTTTCCTTTTTGTAATTTAATTGTTCTTTTAATGCATCAGGATGCGGACGATGTGTGGTTGCATAGGCGACTCCCAATAAAACAAAAAATAAACCCAAGGTCCAAGCTATTTCGGTAGGCTGAAACCAATACCCCCACAACTGATTCAACTTTGCATGTTGTGGATTGCTTAATTCATAGATCACTTCAACTTTTAGACCCACAGCCACTTTGTTTTGAGTACTAGATAAAGGCAATTGATAGGTTTTACCTGATTCAATAAATTGAAGCATTTTAACCCCGTTATTTTCAATGATGACTGCAGGAGTTACCTCACTATCAAAATAATCCGGATACCGGCTAAAAGGCAGGTACAGGGCAAAGCAAACCACAAATAATATAATGGCAGATTTAAACAAAATTCAAATAATGAATGAAGTAAATTAATTGCTTAAGCTTCTAAAATCCACAGGAACTAATTTACTTACCCCAGGCTCTTGCATGGTCACCCCATAAATCACATCCACCGCACTCATAGTTTGTTTATTGTGTGTCACAATAATAAACTGAGATTTATCGCTGAATTTTTGAATCATTTGAGTGAATTTACCTACGTTAGCATCATCCAATGGAGCATCTACCTCATCCAAAATACAGAATGGAGCGGGTTTAATTAAGTAAATGGCAAACAACATGGCGGTTGCAGTTAAGGTACGTTCTCCCCCACTTAATTGACTAATTGAAGAAGGACGCTTTCCTTTAGGACGTGCCACAATTTCAACAGCAGTGTCTGCTAAATTATCTGGATCTACTAATATTAAATCACAAGAATCTTCTTCGGTAAATAAAGCTTTAAATACTTTTTGGAAGTTTTCTCTAGCAACATTATAGGTTTCTAAGAAGGCTTGGTTGGCAGTTGCTTCTACTTCTTGTATAGTCAACATTAAACTTTCCTTCGCCGTCACTAAATCATTCTTTTGTTCTAAAATAAAATCATATCGCTTTTTCATTTCAGTGTATGCTTCAATCGCTGTTGGATTCACTTCGCCCATATTTTCTAATCGCTTTTTCATACGATCTGTATTGGCTTGTAATTCTTCCAAAGAAATTTCAGTTTGACGCTCTTGATCCAAAATTTCTTCCAACTCTACTTTAAACTCCACATTCAAACGCTCTTTCATTCCTGAAAGTTGCAATTTCAAATTGTTTAATTTATCCTTAATGTCATTGATTAATTGATCCATCGACTCTTTAGACTTCACTTGATGTCTTAAGGCACTTTCTTTTTCCTGCAATTCATTACGTAATTTATAATACGCTTGATCTGCTTCATTCAATTTCAACTCTTCTTCCTCTTTCACTCGAACTGAATCCACTAACTCAGCCTGTATGGTAGCCAATTGTTGTTGACTTTCAATAATGGCAGCAGAAGCTTCGGTTAATTGTGCACTATTGGAAGCGATTTGAGTATGTAAATCGTTTAATTGATTTTCCTTAAATAATACTTCTTGTTGAAGTGCTTCTATTTTGCTTTGTTGTTTAGTCAACTGCAAATTCATTTCATTGAATTCGCCAGATGCTAAGTGATAGGCTTGCTCGGCAGCTTGATAAGCCAATTCAATATCTGATAGTTTAACCTGTGTTTCCTGTAATTGCAAGTTTAATGTTTCAAAAGAAACTCGAGTATCTGCAATCGCTGTATGTTCTTCATTTAATTTGTCAGCGTATTCTTGTAATTTAGTCACTGCAGTAGATTGCGCTAACTGCAAGTTTTCTAAACGATTTTTATGGGCAAAAACTTCATTGATTAAAGTATTCACTAATTGTTCGGTAGCTCGAATTTCATTCTCTTTCAACAATTCATTGAATTCTAAAACAGTGGCATGTTGCGTTTGTATGGTCGCCTTTAATTCATTCACCACTTTTTCTTGTGCTTGAATATCCACTAATAATTTTTCTAAATTTTTAGCACGACCAATTTTCTTACCTTCAAAAATACCCACACTACCTCCTGTTAAAGTAAATTTACCTTTAACATATTTACCTGTTTTCTCTAGCAAAATGCCTGTGCTAGATTGTTGTAAAGCTTCTTCATTCTCCGCAATAAAAACATTGCCTAATAAATGATTGGCTAAAGCGGCATATTTACTATCCACTTCTACCACTGATAATGCAGCTATAGTATTAGCAGGCGCAGCAGAAGCAGAAGCACCTTGTAATTGATCTAATAAGAAGAAATTTGCTTTCCCTTTTTTATTTTCATCTAGTAATTGAATTGCTTGTAAACCTTCTTGCAAATTATTCACTACATAATAGTTTAAATAAGGCTCTAATACATTTTCAACAGCTGTACGATAGGACTCTTGCACATACATGATGTCTGACAAGATAGGCGCATTGTGATTCCAGCCAGTATTCTTGTGTAAAAACTTTACACTTTCAGGATACCCTTCCATGGAATCCACTAAACTTTTCAATAAATCATATTCATTCTTTTTAGCATCTAAAATTCTTGTTTCATCTGCTAATTGTGAACGTAATTTTTCAAGTTGTTCTTGGGTTTCAAAAATACCTGCTTTTGCTTTATCGTGTTGTTCACGTAAAGCTTCCAAATGTGATTTGTTAGTAGCAAGTGAAGTTTCTTTTTCTGCTAACTGATCGGTGATCGTAGCAATTTGAGCTACTCTTTGAGTTTGCTCCTCTTCCAACTGAAGTTGAGATCTTTGTATATTTTGAATAGAGGTATCAGCAACCGCTACTTTCTTCTCTGCATCAAATTGATTGCGTTGAATTTGTTGGTATTGTTGACGTAAATTATCCAAAACCACTCTTTGGTCATCAAATTGAGTACGCTTATTAGTTAATTCTTCTTGAGAAGTTTCTACTCTAGTTTTAAAGTCTTGGAATACTTTTTCCTCATCTATGACTTGTAACTTAGTATACTCGATGGAATCACCAATAGTTTTTAATTGCCCCTCTGCTCTTTCTAAAAATTCTTGTAATGATTTTTCTTTATCGTTTAAATAATCTAAACGTTGAGCCGCTAAATTTTTATCGTTCTCTTTAGTTCTTAAGTTTTGTACCAAATCATTGAAATCATGCTGCATGGCTTGCAGGCCTTTTTCCTTTTCGATAAATACGACACGCTCTTGCTCCAAAGCCGCTTCCTCCATGGCTATAGCTGCTTCTAATTCGAATTTTTTATCTATTTCAGATTCTTGTTGTTCATTTAATTCTTTGTAGCTAATATTAAAACCTTCTAATGCCGCTTTTGCTAATTCAATGGCAGTTTCTTTGTAATCTTTTTTGATTTCAAAATACTTCTCTGCTTTTTTAGCTTGATTTTCAAGTGTCTTTAACTGATTGTTAATTTCAAATAACAAATCTTCAATTCTAGCTAAGTCCTGCTCCGTAGCGTCTAATTTATTCTTAGCTTCTTTTTTTCTGGTTTTATAAATGGTGATACCCGCAGCCTGTTCTAACATTCTGCGACGGCTATTATCTTTATCCTTGATAATATCATCCACCATACCTAATTCAATAATGGCATAACTATCGGTACTAACCCCTGTATCTAAAAATAAATTATGTATGTCTTTTAATCGACATGCCACATCATTTAATCGATATTCACTCTCGCCATTTTTATAAAAACGACGTGTCACTGTGATCGTGCTAAATTCGGTAGGTAATATATTTTTAGTATTCTCAAAAGTAAGGCTCACCTCGGCCATACTACTCGCGCTTCTGGTTTTACTTCCGTTAAAAACGAGTGAATCTAAATTTTCACTACGTAATGCAGATATTTTTTGTTCTCCGATCACCCAACGTATGCTATCAATAATATTACTCTTACCACAACCATTAGGTCCGATAATACCTGTAATACCCTCATCAAAACTTACAATTGTTTTGTCAGCAAAGCTCTTGAACCCTTTGATTTCTAATGACTTTAGTCTCACTTGTATTCTACTTTTTTATGTCTGCGAACATATGAAAAAGACGCAAGAATTCAATCCTAAAAGGGCATTTTGTGTACAACTAGTGGAGAAAAATTAAGACTTGCTAACCAGCCTGCCTCCCTCTGTCGTGAGGGTACGTGAAGGGAACTTATTTACCACCATAAAATCGTGGGTAGCCATCACAATGGCGGTTCCATCTTCCTTAGCAATTTGGAACAATAATTGCATGATTTCATCGCTGGTTTCGGGATCTAAACTGCCTGTGGGCTCATCTGCGAGTATTAATTTGGGTGAATTCAGCAATGCGCGGGCTATATCTACCCTTTGTTGCTCCCCACCACTCATTTCATAGGTCATTTTGAACCCTTTATTCTGAAGGCCCACTTTGGCTAATACATCATTTATTTTTTGGTTGATTAACTGCTCATCCTGCCAACCTGTAGATTTTAACACAAATCTTAAATTCTCATGGACATTACGATCGGTCAATAATTGAAAATCTTGGAAAACCACCCCTAAGTTTCTTCTTAAAAAAGGAAGTTTTTTCCAATCCATCTCTTTTAAATTATATCCCACCACCGTCCCTTCCCCTTCGGTTAAAGTGATTTCTCCATACAAGCTTTTCAACAAACTACTTTTACCAGTTCCTGTTTTCCCCACTAAATAAACGAATTCTCCTTTTTGTACTTCAAAGTTGACTTCTTGTAAAATAAGATTGCCACTTTGATAAATATTGACATGATTTAGAGATACAACAACTTCACTCATGATATATAATTTAAGAAAACCCTTTTAATAATTAAAAATTTCAGTTCCAAAACTTCCTTGTAAAACTAATTCTTTTTTATCGCACACTTCCACTTTACCAATAATTTGAGCGTCAATATTAAACCCTTTTGCAATTTGGATGAATGCCTCTGCCGAAGACGCTTCTGTAAATATTTCTAAACGATGGCCCATATTAAATACTTGATACATCTCCCTTGCATTCGCACCTGAGTTTTCTTGTATCAATTTAAAAATAGGTGGTGTTTCCATGAATTGATCTTTTACTATACGCATATTACCTGGCAAATATTTCATGCATTTAGTTTGACCGCCTCCGCTGCAATGAATCATTCCTTTTACGGCATCAAAATGTTGCGTTAAAATAGCTTTCACCAAAGGTGCATAAGTACGAGTGGGGCTTAATAATAATTTACCCACCGAAACTTCACCAAATCCAGGAATAGCAAGCTTGTCCAATACCTTATTTTTACCTAAATAAACCACTTGCTCAGGCAATGTAGGTTCAAATGTTTCAGGATATTTTTGAGCATACTCCTTACTTAATACATCATGACGCGCACTCGTTAATCCATTACTTCCTAAACCACTATTATATTCATTTTCGTAAGTGGCTTTGCCATGACTTGAAAAGCCCACAATCACCTGACCTGGAGCGATTAAATCGTTCGTAATCAATTTTGATTTTGGCCATCTGGCAGTCATCGTACCATTCACTGCAATGGTTCTAACAACATCCCCTACATCTGCAGTTTCTCCTCCTAAAAATTCAATATTGACACCAAATGATTTTAAAGTATTAAAAAAATCTTGAGTTCCATTAATCACTTCACTTAACACTTCTCCCGTGATGACTAATTTATTTCGATCAATCGTAGAAGAAAATAAAATTTGATCATAAATACCCACACATAATAAATCATCTAAATTCATCGCAATGGCATCCTGTGCAATCCCTTTCCATACACTAGCATCTCCGGTTTCCTTCCAATAGATATAGGCTAAAATACTTTTCGTGCCCGCCCCATCGGCATGCATGATATTAATATAATCAGATTGTTTCCCTAAAAAATCGGCATATAACTTACAAAAGGCATTGGGGTAAAGGCCCTGATCCAAATTTTGAATGGCGGCATGAACCTCTTCTTTTTGAGCGGAAACCCCGCGTTGAGCATACAATGACATGGATCTAAATTGGTTTGTGCGACAAAGGTACAATTGTTTTACATTTGTGCCATATTTAGCAATTTTAAGATGAAGGTTCATTACGATTTATCACAACTCCCCGCATTCAAAAATGCCATTATTACTATGGGGGCATTTGATGGCGTTCACCGCGGACATCAACAAATAATAGCTCGTTTGCAATATTTAGCCCAAACGGTAAAGGGAGAATCCGTAATTATTACATTCCATCCCCACCCACGCAAAGTCATTTCGTCGGTACCTGGCGAAATCAAACAATTAACCAGCTTAAACGAACGTATCCAATTATTAGAAAAAGCAGGTATTGATCATTTAGTAGTGGTGAATTTTGATTACCATTTTTCCAATTTGACCGCGGAACAATATGTAGAAGATTTTTTAGTGGCTCGCTTTCATCCACACACAGTCATTATTGGATATGATCATCGTTTTGGAAATAAACGAAATGGCAATTTAGAGTTATTAAAAAAATATGGTACTCAACTCCATTTTGAAGTTGAAGAAATAAATGAGCAAATTGTAGAGGGTGAAATTGTAAGCTCCACACATATCAGAAATTACCTGCTTGAAAGAGATATTCAAAAAGCAAATAGTCTATTAGGTTATGCTTACTTTTTTGAAGGATTTATTGTTCGTGGCAATCAAATTGGCCGTACCATTGGATTTCCAACTGCCAACTTACATATTAATGATGAAGAAAAATTAATACCTGCCAATGGCGTGTATGCGGTGAAAGTAACAGGAGCATGTTTAGGCCATCAAATTTACAATGGCATGATGAATATTGGGGTGCGTCCCACAGTAGATGGTCAGAAAAAAGTGATCGAAGTGAATATTTTCCATTTTGACGCTGACATTTACGAAAATAATATTACCGTATTTGTTTATGACTATATCCGTGGAGAAGTTAAATTTGAAGGATTAGAAGGGCTTAAAGCTCAATTAAATCAAGATAAAATGACTGCCGCTAATTTACTGAAGCAGTATCCATAGGAGTTGAATCCATCATTTTTACGACTAACTCTTTTAATAAATCAGCATCGCTGTTATCTGCATCATTTATACCGATGACTCTCAAATTATATTCTTGAATTAAAATTAATATATGCTGCACTTTGCTATAAGAGTAATTACGGGCGGCGGTCATATAGTTTTTGATACCAAAAAAAGGAATACCCACTTGACTCATAATCGTTTTTTCATCGTTGGTTCCTAATCCATAAATAGCATACAACTTGCTAAAAAAAGCATAGAGTGTAGGTAGTATTAATTGAATGGGTGCCGCTTTATTATTCGATTCAAAATATTGAATCATTCGAATCGCTTTAGAAAAGTTTTTTTGAGCAACTGCATCTTGAAATTCAAAAGCATTGTATTCTTTACTAATTCCAATATATTTTTCTACATCATCTTCGGTGATTTTTTTTCGATCTCCTAAATTCACCGTTAATTTTTCTAATTCATTTTGGATACGACTTAAATCATTACCAATGTGATCTACTATCATTTGCACGGCTTTAGGTGCTATTTGATATTGATGATCGCTCACCCATCCACTCACCCACTCTGGCAATTTAGAGTCATACATTTTTTTGGTACTCACCACCACCGCTTTGGTTTTTAAGGCTTTCGCTAAAGCGGATCTGCCATCTACATTTTTATCCTTATGTGCTACAATAAAAATGGAGCTTGACAAAGGATTTTCGACATAGGACAATAACTTTTCAATTTGGCCCATATGTTGCGCTTCCTTTAATATCACCACTTGCTTTTCGGCAAATACAGGATATCTTTTACAAGCATTAATCACGTCCGGCCATTGGGCATCCTTTCCGTAAAATATAGTTAAATTAAATGCTTGTTCCGCTTCGGGTAACAAATGTTTTTCGGCATACTCCACTACCTGATCAATGTAAAATGGCTCTTCCCCTTCGAGCCAATAAATGGCATCAAATACTTGTTTTTTCCAATTAGCAATGATTTTTGAAGTGGGCATACACGAAGATAAATTTAATTTAACGTTCTTCTTGGCAATTTTTAACAAATTAGGATAAAATAATTATGTCTTGAATAACGTACCTTTGGGTCATCATCACAAAAATCATTTTATGAGTAACGAATCAAACGGGAATGGCAGCAAAATTATTATAGGAATTTTAATAGTTGCCCTAATTGGATCTTGGGTGTATTTCAACAACACCAAAACTGAAATTATCACTAATTACACCACTCAAGTTGCTGTATTAGATAGTACTAAAAACAATATTCAAGCCGAATTCATTGCAGCTTCCGCTAAAGTGGATTCATTAACCCAACAAAATACGGGTTTGCAAGGCGATTTATTGGAGAAATCAAACGCTATTCAAAAATTGAAATCTAATATCAGTACTATCCTTCGTAAAAAAGATGCCACTGATAAAGAATTAGGGGAAGCTAAATCATTGATTGCTGAATTAAATGGTAAAGTATCTAATTTATTAGCAGACTTAGGAAAAGCACAAGAAGAAAACAAACAATTGACAGCGCAAAATCAAGATTTAAGCAATCAAAACAGCAATCTTGCTACCAATTTAAATAGCACTCAAAAAGAGAAAGAAAGATTACAGGATTTAGGTTCTACCCTTCATGCTTCTACTTTTAGTATTCAAGCCATTAGAGTAAAAAGCAATGGTTCCGAAAAAGCCACTGAAACTGCAAAGCGTGCTAATTTAATTCGCTTGGCTTTTATGATTGATAAAAACAAAATCACTCCTTCTGGCAACCAAGAATTATATGTTTGCATCACAGGTCCAGATGGTAAAGCGATTGGCGATGGTGGCACTTTTAACACAAGAGAAGATGGAACTCGCAGTTATGCCAATAAACTTTCTGTTCCTTACGAACAAAACGTAGCATTGCCTGTAAGTTATGATTTCAAACAAGTCAATAAATTCGCTGAAGGAGAATACAAAGTGGAAGTATACCACAATGGTTTCAAAATTGGAGAAGGAAAAACAACGCTTAAAAAAGGCGGATTGTTTAGCTAGTTTCCAAAATATTTTGGAATCAATTCCAATTAAAAAAATCCCAAGAAAGTGGATGTAGCAATATTAAAAAGGCCCCGATTGGGGCCTTTTTATTTTATACTAATTCGTTTGAATGACTAAAACCTTGCATCATGTTGCCAATGGGAATTTCATTGTACGATAATGCGTAAAACCATAATTGAATCGAAGCAGGGGAAATGGTTTCAACAAAAAAGTTCACTTTACTTAAATAAGGGATTAACTTTTCAGTGAGCTCATGCAATTCATTTGCTTCACTAACTTGTGCCCATTGATTCAGTAAACTTTTTAATTGCGCTAATTCAGGGTCCAATAAATGATCAAAGGCGTGCAGTTGTATGAATTCCGAAACGGCTTCATATAACATTGCTTTGTTGTTTGATTTCATGTTTTTTGAGTTTGGATTAACAATACAAAGGTCAACTCTTCATGTTACCAAATCATTACCATTAGTCATGTTCATGCACATTGTGGAAAACTTGCCTGAAAATGTTATTTTAAGTGGAAATATTATTTTAGAACGATAGCAGACAATGCAGGCAGGTTTAATGAAAGCTCCCACCACTGCTTTTTTTCATCTGTCGGAACCCCTACTATGGTTGGGTTGTATAAATCTCCCACTCCCCAGAATTCCTTAGCATCACTATTAAAAATTTCTTTCCAATGAGATTTCCCATACACATGAATAGGGAAATCATATCTAGGCACAGGAGTCATATTCATAATCACGATGACTTCGTCATGCGGCGTTTTTCCTTTTCTTTTAAAGGCAATTACTCCTTCATTTCTTTTATTGGTTTCTACCCATTCAAAACCTCCTGAATCAAATTGCAACTCATATAAAGCAGGATTTGAAGTATATAATTTATTAAGTTGTTGGACACAATGTTTCATACCTCCATGACTTGCTAATTGAAGTAAATCCCAAGGTAATTCGGTAGTATAATTCCACTCGCTGGTGGAAGCAAATTCATTTCCCATGAAAAGTAATTTAGCTCCCGGGTGTGTGAACATATAAGTATACAACAATCTTAAATTTGCAAATTTTTGCCAATCATCTCCTGGCATTTTATAAATCATGGGGCTTTTACCATGTACTACTTCATCATGACTTAAAGGAAGCATAAATTGCTCATCATAAAAATACATCATGGAAAAAGTAAACTTATCTTGCTGAAAAGGTCTGAATAATGGATCCAGTTTAAAATAATTTAAAGTGTCATGCATCCACCCCATCATCCACTTCATACCAAAACCTAATCCATCCATGAAAGTAGGCTTACTAATTCCAGGCCAATCAGATGCTTCTTCGGCAATAGTTTGAATATCTGGAAAATCTCGATATAAGGTTTCGTTTAAATCTTTAATAAAAGCAATGGCTTCTATATTTCCGTTACCTCCAAATTCATTGGGATCCCATTCTCCTTCTTTCCTGCTATAATCGAGTCGTAACATAGAACTCACCGCATCCACTCTTAACCCATCAATGTGAAATTGATCACACCAAAAACGGGCACTACTTATTAAAAAAGATTTTACCTCTCCTCTTTTATAATTAAATATATAAGAATTCCAATCTGGGTGATAGCCTTTTCGCATATCTGCATATTCATAAGTATTTGCCCCGTCAAACATAAATAAGCCATGCGCATCATAAGGAAAATGAGAAGGTACCCAATCCACAATCACCCCAATATTTTCGGCATGAAAAGCTTCTACCAATGAAGCAAAATCCTGCGGATTTCCAAATCTTGAAGTAGGTGCAAAAAAACCAATGCCTTGATACCCCCAACTTCCATCAAAAGGATGTTCCATCACGGGCATAAATTCCACATGCGTAAAACCCATCTCCTTCACGTAGGGCACTAACAAATTGATTAATACACGATATGAATTATAAGAGTTCTCATCGTTTTTATAGGGACGCATCCAACTAGCTAAATGCACTTCATACACTGAATAAGGCTGATCTATTCGATTGGTATGAATTCTGTTTTTCATCCATTCACTATCCTTCCATGCATATTCAGTCTGCCAGGTAATAGACGCTGTTAAAGGTCTCAATTCCCAGTAATGTGCAAAAGGATCTCCTTTGTCTAACTTCACTCCTTTATAGCCATGAATATGATATTTATAAACTTCCCCTTGGTGCACATTAGGAATAAAACCTTCCCAAATACCTGAACTATCTAAACGCACTTTTAAAGGATGTGCTTCCTGATTCCAATGATTAAAATTACCGACCACAAATACCGCAGTTGCATTAGGTGCCCACACCGCAAAATAAGTTCCTAAGGTATCCAACACTTTCATTTGTTTGTTACCAAATAATTGATATAATGAATAGTGTGTTCCTTGTTGAAAATTATGAATATCCTGTTCGGAAAAAAGTGAATAATTCCAAACTGGCTGCCCAGCATCTACAAAATGAATGTCCTCGTATTTGGGCATGTTTATTTTATTAATTCAATCACTTGTAAAGTTTGTGGTGCAATTGAAAATTGATTTCCTACTACTTGACCTGAAACAATATCTTTTCCGCTTTTAAATCCATTGGTTCTTTCTTCAAAATGACTCAAATCCACTTTTTTATTTTCAGTAGTGGTATTCATCACACACATGACAGTTTGCTTATCATCATATCTAAAATACACATACAATCCATTATCTGGCAAATACTGCATCAACTTGCCCGTTTTAATAGCAGAAGATGATTTTCTGAAATTACCTAAAGTTCGAGTGTAGTCCAGCATTGATTTTTCATCCTGAGTCAACCCTGCTCCAGTAAATGCATTCTTAGCATCTCCTGTCCAACCTCCAGGAAAATCTAAACGCACCAAACCATCTGGATTAGAAATCCCTTTCATTAAAACTTCTGTACCATAATAAAGTTGAGGAATGCCGCGACATGTAAGCAACCAGGCTACTCCCATTTTTAATTTAGGAATACTTTCACCAAAGCCAGATAAAGCACGTGTCATATCGTGATTGTCTAAAAATATTACGTTACGAGTGGCATCTTTATATAAAAAATCGTTCGCTAAAGTATTATACAATTTAATGACCCCTCCATCCCAACTTGGCTTTTCATTTAAAGCTGGTTGTATGCCATAAAATAAAGTTTGAAAATCGGCCGACCCTTGTAAATTACTTTTAAAAGCATTATTGATATTATTTTCTACAAAAAAAGCTTGATTAGAAACACCATGTACCCAGCACTCTCCAAAAGAAGTTAGTTTGGGATATTCCTCATTTAAAACTTGATTGCAATGATTCATAAAAGGCAAATCGTTGTAGATGTATGTGTCAATCCTCCAGGCATCAATTCCGAATGTTTCCACCGACCATAATGCATGTTGAATTAAAAAATTAGAAACATATTCATTTTGATGATTCATATCCGGCATTTCTGTTGTAAACCAACCGTCTGCCATTTTTTTAAGATCTACTTTGGCTCCATAAGGATCAAATTGAGTTTGATCTTTGTAATTTGTTTGAGTGTAGCGAGGCCATTGATGTAACCAATTAGGATCTGGTGCGTCTTGTACTAGAAAATGAAAACGACCCACATGATTGTACACCGCATCTTGAATCAGCTTCATTCCTCTTTGATGCAATGCATCACTTAATTGTAAATAAGCAGCTTCCCCTCCAAAACGTTTTTCAATAGCATAATGATTGGTAAAAGCATAGCCATGTTCGGTTCTATTAGGCATATCATTTTCAATCACGGGTGTCATCCACAAAGTTGTCACCCCCATTTGTTGTAAATAATCTAAATGATTATTTACTCCTTGTAAATCACCGCCATGGCGATGATAAATAGAATCTCTGTTTAAAGTTTGATCTCTTAACCCAGGTAAACGATCATTTTTAACATCTCCATTACTAAAACGATCAGGCATTAAAAAATAGATAAAATCGGATTGATTTACCCCTTGAGCAAAGGACGTCCCTTTGCCTGGTCTTCTACCTTTCAATGGCCATGAAACAGTTTCGGTTTGAACACCGTTATTCACTACAAATTTAATATCACCCATTTTCGCAGTAGAAGCAATCACCACATTTGCAGCTACATAATGGCTATTCTTAAAATGACTTAAACTTTGAATTGTGACCCCCGCATAACTTGTACTAATTTTTGCTTTTGACAAATCCATACTCGTACTTCTGAACAATACTTGCACTTTATTCCATTTCATTTGAACAAACCAATTAGTGGGATAAGTCTCTATATTTTGCGCTTGCAATATATTAGCTTGACAAAATATCAATAAGAATAACCCTATTAATATTCTCGAAAATGGAACTTTTTTCATTTTATTTATTTTAAAATATTTCTAATTAACAATTTGTAAAATTTTTTCTACGCTACTATAATGATTCGAATTACTTATCCCTCTTTATTCCTTTTATAACTTCTCTTCCCTATTACTAGTTTTATGATTTCTCTTCTTCTTTAATAATGATAGCACACACAATAGCCGCCAATAATAATAAGACCCCTCCAATTTGAACTGCTAATAATCGATCATTGTGTAAATAATTAGACATGATTTTTCCGAAAAATAAAGACGCAATAATTTCGGGTAGCACAATGAAGAAATTGAAAATCCCCATATAAATACCCATCTTAGATTCTGGAATAAATCCTGCTAACATAGAATATGGCATCGATAAAATAGAAGCCCAAGCAATACCTACTAATCCCATACTCACATATAACAAATTAGGCTGTTGCACATAATACACCGAAATCAAGCCCACAGCGCCCATCAATAAACACAATGAATGGGTGTATTTACGTCCTAATTTACTTACCCAAAATGGAAGTGTAAAAGAAAATCCAAAAGTCACTAAATTTAAAATAGCCGAAGTCGTATTGGCATGCTCCAATCCCATAGTATAGACATCGCTACTGGTAATAGGATCTCCATGGAATAATTGAGTAGCTAAGCCTGTACCGTAATAAAACCACATTAAAAACAAACCTGGCCATGTTAAAAAATTCACCAAAGCCAAGCGTTTCATTTGAACAGGCATATTTATTATGGAATGAAAAATTTCCTGAGCAATACCTCTATTGGGTTCCTCAGAAACAGTATTTGTAGATACCGATGGCGCATACTCTTTACTTTTAAAAATGGTATACATCACAGATATAAAAAATACGGCACCCCCAATATAAAAGGATAATAAAATATTTTGTGGAATAGACCCATTCATTTTATTTCTTGAAACATGAAACCAATTCACTAATAATTGTGGAAGATATCCCGCAATGAAAGAGGCCAATCCAATAAACATACTCTGCATGGCAAAGCCATAAGATCTTTGTTTTTCATTGAGATTGTCTGCCACAAATGCTCTAAAAGGCTCCATAGTAATATTAATACTAGAATCCAAAATCCACAACACTCCCGCTGCCATCCATACCGAGGAAGAATTTGGCATTACAAACAATAAGCAAGAACTTAAAATGGCTCCAATTAAAAAATAAGGACGACGACGACCTAATTTAGGATGCCAAGTACGATCACTAAAATATCCTACAATAGGTTGAATGATTAAACCTGTCATGGGTGCAGCTAGCCAAAGGCCAGGAATTTGATCGGGAGAAGCCCCTAAAAATTCATAGATAGCGCTCATATTTCCCATTTGCAAACTCCAACCAAATTGAATTCCAAAAAATCCAAAACACATATTCCAAATTTGCCAAAAACTCACTTTTGATTTTTCGCCCGTATAAGCTGTATTCATATTATTGATTTTATTAAAAATTTAAATTTATTAAATGATAAAGCCATTTGGAATGACTGCCCCTTTTTTAATTACCACAATGCCGTCTTTTATGGTATATAATGGATGATCTGATTTTTCATGATGTGCTCCTCCTTTAATTTGAACATCATTTCCTATGGAACAATTTTTATCAACAATTGCATCTTCAATAATACATCTTTCTCCAATACCTAAAACAGGTTGCCCTTGGGTGTTTTTTTGATGAATTTGGTCCATTGTTTCATAATAATCGCAGCCCATGATATATGAATTTTTAATGACTGTATCTTCTCCAATTCTAGATCGTATACCAATCACGGCATTCGCAATTTCTTTAGCATGAATAATAGAACCTTCTGCAATAATCGCTTTATTAATAATAGTTCCACTAATTTTTGCAGGCGGCAACATTCTAGATCGAGTATATACGGTTTGCGCACTATCAAACAAATTAAACAAAGGCACATCCTGTGTTAATGAAATATTGGCTTCAAAAAAAGAGTAGATATTTCCAATATCAGTCCAATACCCATCGTATTGATAACTTAATACTTTATAGTTTGCAATGGAATTAGGAATAATCTCTTTGCCAAAATCGGTCGCATTGGGATGATCCTCATTTAAAAATTGGTATAATATTTCTTTATTAAATACATAAATACCCATAGAAGCTAAATAGTTGCGCCCCTGCCCTTTCATTGCTTCTCCGGTATCACTTACCCAATTGGAAAGTATTTCTTTTTTAGGTTTTTCTACAAAAGAAGTAATGACATTTTCTGCATTAGATTTCAAAATACCAAATTCAGGTGCTTCTCTATCTCCTACAGGAATGGTCGCAATGGTTAATGCAGCGCCGCTTTTTTGATGCGCTTCAATCATCTTACTAAAATCCATCTGATACAATTGATCCCCACTTAATATTAAAACATATTCAAATTCCATCTTTGCCAAATGTCTTAAAGATTGTCGCACGGCATCTGCCGTTCCTTGAAACCATCCTGGATTATCAGGAGTTTGTTCTGCTGCTAATATGTCGACAAAGCCCGAACTAAAGGCACTAAAATGATAAGTGTTTTTAATATGCTGATTAAGCGACGCAGAATTAAATTGAGTCAATACAAAAATGCGATTCAAATTGCTGTTAATACAATTGCTAATAGGAATATCCACTAAACGATACTTGCCTGCTATGGGTACTGCAGGTTTTGACCTACTTGCAGTTAAAGGATATAATCTGGATCCTGCGCCACCTCCTAAAATAATCGAAACTGTTTGTTTTGCAAATAAAGCCATATACTTTGCTATTGATGATTAAATTGATTGATATACATTTTTATAAATACTCACCACCGATTCCCAACTATGATCAATAGACATAGCTTTATGAATGATTGCTTGCATCTTTTCTTTGTCATGAAATAAACCAATCGCACGTTCCACCGAATATACAATATCTTCCTCCGTTGCATGTAAAAAACGAATCCCAAAACCGCCTTCGTCTCCCATATCAGTTACCGTATCATGCAAACCTCCCGTATCACGAACCATAGGAATAGTGCCATAGCGCAAGGAATACATTTGATTTAATCCACAAGGCTCCACTCTACTAGGCATTAATAAAAAATCGGCACCGGCATAGGCTTCATGTCCTACTTTTTCATCATAACCTATAAAGGTATTATACACCCCTGGATATAATTGAGTGAGATAGTTCAACGCCGATTCGGTCGCCGTGTCGCCTGCCCCTATAACTAAAAAATTAGCTCCACAATTTGTTTTATCTAGCGCATGTTGTATAGCACCGGGCAAAACATCGGCTGCTTTTTCTCCTACCAATCTTCCAATAAACACAATCAGTGGCTTTTCTACATCCAAATTGTATTTAGTACATAAAAATTGTTTATTTTTTTGCTTTCCTTCTTCAAAATTTTTAATAGAATAATGAAATGGCAACATAGGATCGGTTGCTGGATTCCATAGTTCATTATCAATGCCATTTAATATGCCAACACATTTTCCTTGTTCATATTCAAACAAAGACTCCAAACCTGCTGATTGAAATTTAAGTTGATGCATATAGGTTTGACTAACTGTGGTTACTTTATCTGCACATTTCACTGCAGTCGCCAAAGAATTAATACTATTATTCCATTCTAATAATCCATGTTTCCAAGTATCCCAACGCGGGAGCAGTAAACTTTTATCCCAACCCATGGCACCATGATATTGTGCATTATGGATCGTAAACACTGTTTTAATATTTTTTAAAACTTCGTAATCAAAACAATACTTCATCATAAATGGAATAAGCCCTGCTTGATGATCATGACAGTGCAAGATGTCCGGCGGTGAAGTCCAATGAGATAACCAATTCACTACCGCTACTTGAAAACCAATAAAGCGTTCTTGATCATCATTGTAACCATATACTTTGGGACGATCTAATAATCCATGTATATCTACTAAAAAAAGTGAAAAGCCTAACTGATTCGTTTTTTCTTGAATGATCGTGTAATCAAAAAACCAATCTCCTAAATGGGTATTCCCTTTGTAAATAACATCCCATTCATTATTTTGCAAAAATGGAGTGGCATACATTGGCATCACCACCATAGATTCATCCCCTAATTTTTTTTGATATTTAGGTAATGCTCCTACCACGTCTCCCAATCCTCCGGCTTTCGCCATGGGATAACATTCTGCACTTACATGAAGTATGACCATTTACAAGCGTGTATTATGTTTTAAATTTACAAAATTGTCGCCGAAAAACCGTAATTATTTACCTACTAATTTTAACCTTCAAAATGTGGCTGGAACCATATTTTTAAGTATTTTACACAATCCTTAAAAAGTAAACTAACTAATGTTATGAGCCAAACCAAACAACCCACTAATACAGGCGCTTTAAGTACACTTGTTTTAGTATTTTTCTTCTGGGGTTTTATTGCTGCCTCCAACAGTATTTTTATCCCATTTTGTAAATCACATTTTCAACTGAGTCAATTTGAATCTCAATTAATAGGTTCTGCCTTTTATGGCGCTTATTTTATTGGTTCATTGATTTTGTTTTTCTGTTCCAATTTAATTGGATACGATATCCTAAATAAGATTGGATATAAAAAAGGAATTATCTATGGTTTAATTATTTCGGTGGTAGGTGCTTTATTAATTATTCCTGCAGCGAATGCCAATTCATTTCCTGCTATCCTTGCTGCCTTTTTTGTGGTAGCATTAGGCTTTTCTTTACAACAAACAGCAGCACAACCTTTCGCTATTTTATTAGGTGACCCCTCTACAGGTTCTCATCGCTTGAATTTAGGCGGAAGTTTAAATAGTATTGGAACTACATTAGGGCCATTGATTGTCAGCTTTTTTCTATTCGGAAGTCCCGATAGTAAAAATGCAGTAGTCACTGTAACCAATATCAATACATTATATTTAATTGTTGCGGGTGTGTTTGCTGCAGTAGCTATCTTCTTTAGCATTTCTAAAAGTTTACCTGATGGTAAAAATGATGAGAAATTTGAAACCGCCAACAAAGCAGCAAGTTCTCTATTGGTAATGACATTATTAATTGGAGCTATCATTGTTTTAGGACAATTAACAGACGTACCTAAATTAACTTTATTGTTATTTACATTAGTATCTGTTGTAGTCGTTTTATTTTATTCTAATAGCAGTGCCAATAAAAGCGATGCAGGTTGGGGTGCCATGAAATATGAACAATTAATTTATGGAATGTTGGGGATCTTTATTTATGTAGGTGTTGAAGTAACGATTGATAACAACTTTGGTGCTCTTTTAAAAACTCCAGGATACATTACTGCAGCGGGTTTAGATGAAAGTCAAATTTCAAAATACGTTTCCTTGTATTGGGGAAGTTTAATGATTGGTCGTTGGACGGGTGCTGTAAGTGTATTTAACCTACAAGGCACTATGAAAAAAATCATGATGGCTATTGTTCCTTTTATCGCATTTGCTGTGGTATTAGGAGTAAGTAAAGTATATGGTAATGATATTTCAGACTTATTTGGTTATGCCGTTTGTATTGCAATCGCAGTAGCCGCCTTCTTCTATGGTCAAGAAAAACCTGTTAAAACTTTAATTACAGTTTCTGTTTTAGCTGCTGTTGCCATGTTAGTAGGCGTATTCACTACGGGTATTACTTCAGTATATGCTTTTATGGCGGGTGGATTATGCTGCTCTGTGATGTGGCCATGCATCTTCTCTTTAGGAGTAGGTGGTTTAGGAAAATACACGAGTCAAGGTTCTGCATTTTTAATTATGATGATTTTAGGAGGTGCTATTATCCCACCATTGCAAGGTGCATTTGGTGATAATCCAAACATCGGTATGCATCAATCTTATTTATTAGCTGCCGCTTGTTTTGGTATTTTAGCATTGATTGCATTAAAATTAAAAAGTGTACTTAAAAAGCAAGGCTTTGATTTTGATGCTCAAGTAAGTGGTGGACATTAATTTGATTGAATGATTTATTAAAATATTTTTTACAATGAATTCTTTTGTAGTAGGAGTAGATATTGGAGGTACCGGAACTAAATTTGGTATCGTAGATAATGTTGGCAATGTTTTATTTGCTAGTGAAATTTCTACCAAGAAACATAAAGAAGTGTACTCCTTTATAGATGAGTTATACCAAGAATTAAGTATACTCATCGAAAAAGTGGGTGGTGTAGGACGTATTAAAGGAATTGGCGTAGGCGCTCCTAATGGGAATGTTTACACAGGAACTATCGAATACGCTCCTAACCTACCTTGGAAAGGGATTATTCCATTAGCTAAAATGTTACAGGATAAATTTAAAATTCCTGTTCGTTTAACCAATGATGCGAATGCTGCTGCTGTTGGAGAAATGATGTATGGTGCTGCACAAGGGATGAAAGATTTTATCATGATTACATTAGGAACTGGCGTGGGAAGTGGTATTGTTGCCAATGGCCAACTCATTTATGGTCATGATGGATTTGCCGGTGAATTAGGTCATACTATTATTATCCCTGATGGACGTTTACATGCTGGCACAGGTAAAAGAGGTTCTTTAGAAAGTTATGCTTCCGCTACTGGTGTCACTGAATCTGCACTGGAAATTTTAAATCAAACAGATCGTCCTAGTTTATTAAGAGATATCCCTCGTGAAGAATTAAATTCTAAAGTTGTTTTTGAAGCTGCCACAAAAGGAGACGAAGTAGCTAAAGAAGTATTTGAATTTACAGGTAAAATTTTAGGAATGGCACTTGCTAACTTTGTAATGTTCTCTAGTCCAGAAGCCATCATACTATTTGGAGGATTAACAAAAGCGGGTGATTTGATTTTGAAACCTACTCGCGAACATTTGGAAGCAAACGTGATTGAAATTTTTCAAAATAAAGTGAAAATTTTAGTAAGTCACTTAAAAGAATCAGATGCTGCCATCTTAGGCGCAAGCGCTTTGATGTGGGAATTATAGAGTGAGGAGTGCATTTTTAAAAATAGAAAAATTTGATATTAAAAAGGCCCCGATTTGTCGGGGCCTTTTTTTTGCTTTATACGTTCATTGCTTTTTCTTCCATCCATTTATTTCTACCCCATCCTTGAATCACATGTTTTTCACTGTGATAAGAAGACCTTACTAAAGGGCCACTTTCAACATAATCAAAACCAAGTTCATAACCAATTTGTCTAAGTTCATTAAATTCGTCAGGATGTACATAACGTTGCACTGGCAAATGTTTTTTAGTAGGCTGTAAATATTGTCCTATGGTTAATACATCCGTGCCTACATTTACTAGATCTTTCATGGTTTGAATCACTTCTTCTTTTTCTTCTCCAATCCCTAACATGATTCCAGTTTTAGTGCGCATCCCTCCTTTTTTCAAAGTTTCTAAAACGCCTAAACTTCGACGATATTTGGCTTGCACTCTCACCATTTTAGTATTACGTTCCACTGTCTCCATATTATGGCTCACCACTTCTGGAGCTGCTTCAATAATTCTTTGTATTTGATCTGGTATTCCTCTGAAGTCTGGGATTAATGTTTCTAAAGTGGTTGAAGGGGATAATGTTTTAATCGCCTTAATGGTGTTAAACCAAATGATAGAACCTCCATCCGCTAATTCATCTCTATCTACACTCGTTAGTACTGCATGCTTTACTTTCATTAATAATATTGCTTCTGCTACACGTTGTGGCTCGTCCCATTCAACAGGCAAAGGGCGTCCTGTAGCCACTGCACAAAATTGACAACTTCGTGTACATATATTCCCCAAAATCATAAACGTAGCTGTTCCTTCTCCCCAACACTCTCCCATATTGGGGCAATTGCCGCTTTCACAAATAGTGTGTAACTTATGCTTATCCACCAAACCTCTTACATGCTTATAACTTTCCCCAATAGGTAATTTAACGCGCAACCAATTGGGTTTTTTTATAACAGAAGATTCAGTGTTTTGTAGGATGGGTAATTCTTGCATAATGTAATTCCTTAACAGCTGCAAAAATACATTACTTGTGCTAAAATTGGACGATAAATATGAATTGAATAACCCCTATTCTTCACATTATTTGTAAATTTACCTAAATCACACACCTTCATCTTAAATCATAAACCTCATTATAAATCATAAACCTCATTATATGACAGCTACAGTTACCTACGAATCCAATTTACGCACTACTTGCTTACACTTACAAAGTGGATCTGCTATTGAAACCGATGCGCCTACAGACAATAAGGGTAAAGGTGAACGTTTCTCTCCAACCGATTTAATTGCCACGGGTTTAGGGGCTTGTATGATTACCACAATGGGTATCAAAGCCGAATCCATGGGTATTGCATTAGATGGTGCTCAAGTTGAAGTGACTAAAATTATGAAGTCAGACCCTAGACGTATTGGGAAAATTATCACTCATATTACGATGCCTGGAGGATTAGGGTTAGAGGATAAGAACAAAGAAATTTTAGAAAGAGTAGCAAGAACCTGTCCGGTAGAAAGAAGTTTGCATCCTGAAGTAGAACTAGAAATTAGTTTTGATTGGAAGTGATTGGAGTAAACATTACTTAAATCACTTTTAATATTTGAAGCTGCTGCATTAGCCTGCTCACAGGAAGTCCCATGACATTATAAAAATCTCCTTGAATATTTTGGATACCTACGACTCCAATCCATTCTTGAATCGCATACCCTCCTGCTTTATCATAAGGCTTATACTCATCCACATAAAATTCAATTTGCTGTGGAGTAAGTGGATGGAAAGTTACTTGTGTGGTTTCACTAAAAGAATGTGTTTCACCTTGATATAAAATAGAAACACCCGTAATGACTTGATGTGTTTTCCCTGCTAATTTGAGTAAGGAATCAATGGCGTGCTCACGATTCAGGGGCTTACCTAAAATTTCATTGCCTAAAACAACAATAGTATCAGCTGCAACAATACACCTTATATTTTCGTTTTCCACTTTTTCCTTTACTGCCAGCGCTTTATGATGTGCTATATAAATAGGCACTTCTTGCATAGATAGTGAAGCAGGAAATTCTTCATCGGTTTCTGAGACAATAACTTCAAAAGAGACTCTAGCCCATTCTAATAACATTTTTCGACGAGGTGATTGAGAAGCTAGAATAATAGATGCCATAAGATGAAAAACAATTAATATAAAAAATAAAAAAAGCCCATAGACAAAACGCCTGCTAACATAACCATTTTGATCCACCAACTTAGTCGGCTAAAATCACGACTGCTATAGGCTTTAGGCAATTGATACAAAACGTAAATCAAAGGTGCAATGATTAAAATGACGCAATAAAATACACTACCATACCATCCAAAAGGAATAACGTATAATTGAACGATTCCTAAAATGGCCACTACAACGATCAACCATACTGCTAAATATACTTTAGTAGCTCTCAAGCCCCATACAATGGGAATGGTTCTGCATCCATATTTTGCATCTCCTTCCATATCCTCCATATCTTTCAATGCTTCTCTAATAATAGTTAGCACAAAAGCAAATGCTGTATATAAAACCATCAACTTGAAAAATCGTAAATGATGTAAAGGAGATTCTTGAGGATGTAATAATTCGGCGACCGTAAACTTGCTAAAATAAACTACTGCAATCGCCCATGCAGTTAATGCTGCAATTAAAACATTGCCTATCAATAATTGTTTTTTTAATGTGGTAGAATAAAACCACAAAAATAAAATAGAAAATAGATTGGCTAAATGAATATGCCAGTAATTTTGAAAGGGGAAAGCAATCATGGTTAAATACAACCCAGTCATACTTAAAAACAAATGCCAAAAAATAACCCACCTTCTACTAATGATATTACTCACTACTACTTTACTGGGCTTGTTGATTTGATCTATATTAATATCAAAATAATCATTAATCACATAACCTGCGGCAGCAATACATAAGGAAGAAAAAAGAATGAATAAAAAAGAATTATTAAAAGGGTTTGAATCAGTGGGATACAAGGGATGATAAATACACCACTGAAATAAACATTGAGCCAATAATATAAAAAATAAATTAGGCCAGCGAACTAATTTTAGGAAGGAAATAAATAATTTCAAGGGGGATGAATTTAGAATTATTTTGCCCTAATTTGATCCTCGGTATCCCAATGATCATTCAGCTTTAATACTTTTTCAATCACTTCACGTGCACAACCCTCTCCTCCTTTAGCGACTGCTTTGTAAGTAGAAATGGTTTTAATTTCTGCAGCCGCATCTGCTGGACAGGCAGCAATCCCGGCTAAACGCATCGCTTCATAATCAGGCATATCATCTCCCATGAATAAAATTTGATCCATTGGGATATTTTGTTGATCCGATAGCTCCTGTAATAATGTTTTTTTATCTCCCACACGCATATGCACTTCATGAATGCCTAGACCTTTTAAGCGCTCTTCTACTTCAACAGAATTGCCACCAGATATAATCCAAACCTGATAGCCTTTTTTAATAGCCAGCTGTAAAGCATATCCGTCCTTGATATTCATGGTTCTAATGAGTAAACCATTAGGCATCACAATTAAAGTCCCATTGGTTAATACCCCATCTACATCAAAGGCAAAACATTTTATATTTTTTAAACTTGCTAGCAATCAGAATGATTTAGGATATAAATGTAACTTATTTTATGGAATAGTACTTTGGTTGATGGTTGTGTCCGATAATTTTGACCTCTCATTTTGACCCTTATTTTTGATTGTCTCTCCACTCGTACACCCAAGCACTTTGAATCATTTCCAAATGACCTTCATTCGACTGTTCTTTAGTACCTTCAAAATGAGGAAGAGTCAACACCCAGTCTAATAAATCGGTAAAACGAACTCGATATATTTTAGACTCCGTAAAATCATTCCCAAACTTCTCGTATAATTTTTGAGCGATATCCTCGTGGTCATTCCAATGAATGGGTGGTTCAAATTGATTCATATTATTATTTTTCAAAGTTTATTATATTCTGTATCCTACAATAAAGCAACTCTACTCCAATCACTTTACTTTCATTACAATTGTTCTATTATTCTCCTAAAAATTGTGTTTGGTCTGGCAAAGTCACTTCTATCTCTCCTTTTTGATTTTTATCCAAAATACATTGGCAACCTAAACGAGATTCAATACGTGGAATTAAAGCACGATCAATAAAATCCTCTTCCTTATCGGATAATTCAGCTAAAAATTCAGCTCCTGCTTTCACATATAAATGGCAGGTACTACAAGCGCATACACCCCCACAATTATGATGTAATTCGATACCCGCATCTAAAATGGCTTCTAATATACTTTGGTCCGCTTCCACATTATTAAGTGTTACCGACTCTAACCCCTTTTGTTCAAAATTGATTTTAATTGAATACATAGTTCTTTTAAATATATTTTGCAAAAATAGAGTTAATCAGTGAATGCCTTCACTCAAAAGGTATTTTTTCATTACGAAATACAAAAAAAATAAAGAGTATAGTAGGTACCGAGCTATCTTTGCAGCAAAATTGGAACCATGGCTAAAACAGGGTTTTCGGAAAGGATGTATTTGCGTTATTTAAGAACCAAATTCAAAACCTTAGGGATGGTCTCCCCCCCTACTGCGGGTAAAATGGCGTTTGATTTGTTTTGTACCCCTTACCCTAAATATAAAAAACGCAAAGCCCCAGCTATATTCCATCAGGCACAGCGAAAGGAACTTAAATTAAAAGAAGGCATTATCATTAAAGGATTTGAGTGGAAAGCACCCAAGGACAATGGCAAAACTGTTTTAATTGCGCATGGCTATGCAAGTTTTGGATACAAATTTGAACAATATGTGGCTCCCCTATTAAAAATGGGATATAGAGTGCTCATTTTTGACGCACCAGCTCATGGAAGAAGTGAGGGAAAACATATTAATATACCTATATATAAGAGTGCCATTGAACAAATCCATGAACAATTAGGGCCTATCGATCATTTTATTGGTCATTCTTTAGGGGGAATCACTTTGGCAATGATTGCCGAAACCATCGAAAATCCTACGCAACATCGATTTGTTTTAATTGCACCGGCCACTAAAACCTCTACTACTTTTGAGAATTACTTTAATATGATGCATTTTAGTGAGGATATCCGTAATGCATTTTTAGACGTGATTAAACAACGTAGTTCTCAACCCATAAGTTACTTTGAAGCAGATCGAGCTATTGAAAATTATACGGGCCCCATTCTATGGATTCATGACGAAAATGATCCTATTTGCCCTTATGCTGATTTAAAAGATTTTCAAAAAAAAGCTGGTGATTCCATTAAATTCTTGATTACCAATAACTTAGGGCACAATAAAGTGTACAAAAATCAAGCCGTTATAGACCAAATCATGCAATTTTTAGCTCCCTAATTTCAAGTTATTTTTATTTTTTAGCCGAATGCTATAATATTGCAAGGCGAGAATAAAAAAGCTAGGCTTACCAATAGACTACTTTTTTATTTTATAAAATGTTGATTTTCAATATATAAACACCTTGTGGCGTATGGCAAAGAACTTATTAATAGTGGAGTCCCCTGCAAAGGCAAAGACCATTGAAAAAATTTTGGGAGAAGATTTTGAAGTAAGAAGTTGTTATGGTCATATCCGTGATTTAGAGAAAGTGGATATGGGGATAGATCTTAAGAACCATTTTTTACCTAGATATACGGTTCCTGCAGAGAAAGAAAAAGTGGTGAAAGAATTAAAATCCATGGCAAAAAAAGCCAAGGAAGTTTGGTTGGCATCGGATGAGGACCGTGAAGGAGAAAGTATTAGTTGGCATTTATCTGAAGTATTAGGTTTAGACCCTAAGAAAACAAAAAGAATAGTATTCCATGAAATCACGGCACCTGCAATAAAAAAAGCAGTTGACAATCCACGTTTCATCAATATGGATTTAGTAGATGCACAACAAGCGCGTCGTATTTTAGATCGTATTGTTGGCTTTGAATTAAGTCCGGTTTTATGGCGTAAAATTGGAATGCAAAGAAGCTTGAGTGCGGGTCGTGTTCAAAGTGTTGCCGTAAGATTAATTGCAGAACGCGAAAGAGAAATCAATCAATTTAATCCCGAAAGTGTTTATAAAATTTCTGCCTTATTTTCATCATTAGATATTCAAAAAAAGAAAGTTAAATTTAAAGCAGAAGGTCCGCAAAAAATGGCCAACGGAAAATCGGCCGAGAAATTTTTAACCGATTGTAAAGGGGCTACCTATACGGTGAAAGACATTCAAGTAAAAGACGGGAAACGCACTCCCTCTGCACCTTTCACAACTTCTACCTTACAACAAGAAGCTTCTAGAAAATTAGGATACAGTGTTAGCAAAACCATGTTATTGGCTCAAAAATTATATGAAAGTGGTAAAATCACTTACATGAGAACCGATAGTATTAGTTTAAG
>JBAXBS010000013.1:0-42852 GCA_037141925.1 Chitinophagaceae bacterium | reverse complement strand
CCGTGCAGTTAGCATTAGGCGACAAAAAAGAAAAACATTCTACAAAGTCTGAAATCAATCACTACGCGAAAGCACAGACTGCTCCTAAACGTTTTGTAAAAGAATTCCGCAACTACTCTCTTGAAAAAGCATTGGGTGAATCAGTAACCCTTGACATCTTTGAAGAAGGAGATGATGTTGAAGTTGTAGGTACTACAAAAGGTAAAGGATTCCAAGGTGTTGTTAAACGTCATGGATTTAGCGGGGTGGGTGAAGCAACGCATGGTCAACATGATCGTTCTCGTGCACCAGGTTCTATTGGAGGATCTTCTTATCCTGCAAGAGTATTCAAAGGTATGCGTATGGCTGGCCGTATGGGTACTGATCGCGTTAAAACAAAAGGCTTGAAAGTATTAAAGTTATTCCCTGAAAAAAATTATATATTAATCAGTGGTTCTGTACCTGGTAACAATGGTTCAATTGTTTTAATTCAAAAGTAATCACCACTTAATCGACAATCATGCAATTAGAAGTATTAAATATAAAAGGCGCCAAAACTGGAAGAAAGGTTGAATTACCTGCAGAAATTTTTGGAGCAACACCCAACGACCATGTTATTTACTTGGCCGTTAAACAATATTTAGCCGCTCGCCGTTCTGGTACGCACAAGGTTAAAACTCGTGCTGAAGTACAAGGGGCTAGCCGTAAATTACACAAACAAAAAGGTACTGGTGGAGCTCGTAAGGGTAATATCCGTAACCCTTTATATAAAGGTGGTGGTACTATTTTTGGACCAAAGCCACACGCTTATGATTTCAAATTAAATCGTAAAGTAAAAGATCTTGCAAAAATTTCTGCATTATCTCACAAAGCAATTGACAACGCAATCTTAGTATTGGAAGACATTTTATTAGCATCTCCTAAAACAAAGGAAATAGCGACTATTATGAGTCAATTAAACTTAGAGAACAAAAAAGCATTAGTGATTTTGCCAGAATACAATGACAATGTTTATTTAAGTACACGTAATATTCCTAACGTAGCTAGTACTTTATTAGCTGATATTAATACCTACGACATTATGAATGCGGATGTATTAGTAATCACTGAAAGCGCTGCTAAAATTTTTAACGAAGAAGAAGCTGTTGCGTAGTTCTTTTTAAAAACTGACAATCATGAAATTAACAGAAATATTAATCAAGCCGATCCTTACTGAGAAAGCAAATGCTCAACAAGAAAAATTGAGAAGATATGCATTCAAAGTAAATCGCAGAGCTAACAAATTAGAAATCAAAACTGCTATTGAGCAATTCTACGGCGTAAACGTTTTAGAAGTGAACACATTAGTAGTTCCTGGTAAAAATAAAACTCGTTCTACTAAAGCTGGAATTATCTCTGGTGTAAAATCTGGATATAAAAAAGCATTAGTAACTGTTGCGGAAGGTGAAACCATTGACCTATACGCAAGCATTTAATAACAATCATTATAGCTGGCGAAGCTGAAAATTTCGCGACTTTAAAAAAGTAAAAAAAACAAAATGGCATTAAGAAAGTACAAACCGATTACAGCAGGAACCCGATGGAGAATTGGAAACGCCTATGCTGAAATCACCACTAACCAACCTGAAAAGAGTTTGTTAGAACCCCAAAAGAAAACTGCAGGACGTAACTTCCAAGGTCGTCGTGCAATGCGTTATATGGGTGGTGGTCACAGACAACATTATCGTATCATCGATTTCAAAAGAAATAAAACACAAATGGAAGCCACAGTGGTTTCTATCGAGTACGATCCAAACAGAACTGCATTTATCGCTTTAGTACAATATACTGATGGCGAAAAAAGATATATCATTTGCCCACAAGGATTACAAGTAGGAGCTACCGTATGTTCTGGGGAAAACGCTGTTCCAGAAATTGGAAACGCTTTACCTATGAAGAGCATGCCTTTAGGTACCAACGTTCACAATATCGAAATGCAACCTGGTCAAGGGGGTAAATTGGTAAGAAGTGCTGGAACTTCCGCTCAATTAGCGAATAAGGAAGAAAACTACGCTGTATTAAAAATGCCTTCTGGTGAATTAAGAAAATTATTGATTAACTGTTATGCTACTGTAGGTGTGGTTTCTAATAGCGACCATAACTTAGAAACAGCTGGTAAAGCAGGTAGAAATCGTTGGAAAGGCGTTCGTCCTCGTGTAAGAGGTGTTGCCATGAACCCAGTGGATCATCCGATGGGTGGTGGTGAAGGTAGAGCGTCTGGTGGACATCCAAGAAGCAGAACTGGTAAGTATGCTAAAGGAGAAAAAACTAGAACAAGAGGAAAGGGTAGCGATAAGTTAATTATCCAACGCCGCGATGGTAAAAAATTGACAAAATAATTAATTACACAATTTAACTCATAACTATGGGTCGTTCGATTAAAAAAGGTCCTTATATAGATCATAACCTTGAAGTAAAAGTAGAGGGTATGAATGGAGGCAAAACTAAGAAAGCAGTAATCAAAACTTGGAGTCGTCGTAGTACGATTTCTCCAGAATTTGTAGGACACACTTTCGCAGTTCATAATGGAAATAAATTTATCCCTGTGTATGTTACCGAATTTATGGTAGGACACAAATTGGGTGAATTTTCTCCAACAAGAAACTTCAGAGGACACGCTGGAACTAAGAAATAAACAAGTAGTAATAAACACATTAAGAAATGGAAGCAGTAGCTAAACTAAACAATTACCCCACAGGCCCTCGCAAGATGCGTTTGATTGCAGACGTTATCCGTGGTATGGAAGTGGAAAAAGCATTGGCAATTTTGGAATTCCATCCTCAACACAATGCGGTTCCTTTGGCTAAGTTGTTGAAGAGTGCCATCAATAACTGGGAACAAAAAAACAGCGGTGCAAGCGCAGCTGATAGCAACTTAGTCGTAAAAACTGTTTTTGTTGACGGTGGTCGTACTTTAAAACGTATGCGCCCAGCTCCACAAGGACGTGGTTACAGAGTTCGTAAGCGTAGCAATCACGTAACGTTGATCGTAGACACAAAATCAGATTTAAAAAATTAATATACAACCATCACTATGGGTCAGAAAGCAAATCCAATTGGTAACAGGTTAGGCATCATCCGCGGATGGGAAAGTAACTGGTATGGTAATAAAAAAGATTACGCAACTAAGTTAATCGAAGACCAAAAAATCCGTAAATATTTAATGGCGCGTATCAATAAAGGCGGTATCGCTCGTATTGTTATCGAACGTACATTAGGTAAGTTGATCATTACTATTCATACCTCTAAGCCAGGTATCATCATCGGAAAAGGTGGTGGAGAAGTAGATCGTATCAAAGAAGAATTAAAAAAATTAACCGGCAAGGATGATGTTCAAATCAACATCCTAGAAATTCGTCGTCCAGAATTAGATGCAACTATTGTTGCTGATACTATTGCACGTCAAATTGAAAATCGTATCAACTACAAGCGTGCTATTAAAATGGCGATTGCTTCTACCTTAAGAATGGGTGCAGAAGGAATCAAAGTGAAAGTAGGCGGTCGTATTGGTGGAGCGGAAATTGCACGTAGCGAAGAAATCAAACAAGGAAGAGTTCCATTACATACTTTCAGAATGGATATCGATTATGCAAACGTATTTGCTTTAACAGTGTACGGTAAAATTGGTATCAAGGTTTGGATTTGTAAAGGGGAAGTTTTAGGAAAGCGTGAATTAAATCCAAATTTCATAGGTGGTAAAGAAGGTGGTGAAAGAGCAGATCGCGGAGATCGTCGTGACGACCGTGGATTTGATCGTGGAAATGATCGTCGTCCAGGTGGTGGAGGCGGCGGTGCTAGAAAAAGATAATAACGGATTTCATAAGACAACTATTTAAATAAGAGATTAACAATAACAATATGTTACAGCCAAAAAGAAGTAAACATAGAAAACAACAGAAAGGACGTATTCGCGAAGTAGCGAAGCGTGGAACTTCTATTGCATTTGGTTCTTTTGCATTAAAATCATTAGATCCCATTTGGTTAACCAACAGACAATTAGAATCTGCTCGTCAAGCCATGACACGTGCAATGAAAAGAGAAGGTAATGTTTGGATTCGTGTTTTCCCAGATAAAATTATTACTCGTAAGCCTGCAGAGGTGAGAATGGGTAAAGGTAAAGGTAACCCTGAATTCTGGGCTGCTGTGGTAGAACCAGGACGTATCATCTTCGAAATAGATGGTGTTACTCCAGAGGTAGCGAAAGAAGCGATGGGATTAGCCGCTCAAAAATTACCCATCAGAACTAAATTCGTAACAAGAAGAGACTTGTAATTAATTTAAGAGAAAACAAATAAAAGATTTTGCTATGGCAAACAAAAAATACGATTTCAATAAAGGCTTAAAGGATTCAAGCGTTGTAGACTTAAAAGCTCGCATCGACGAAGATCAATTAAGACTTAAAAAACTGGAGTTCGCTCATGCTATTTCTCCATTAGAGAATCCAATGAGTATTCGTGGACTTAGAAAAGACATTGCCCGTTTAAAAACGGAATTAAAGAAAAAAGAGTTAGGTATCTAATTTAAACATCAGATAAGCTAACCAAAAATTGATAAACAATGGTAGAAAGAAATTTACGTAAAATGAGAATCGGTGTTGTCACTAGCGACAAAATGGATAAAACCATTACCGTTGCTGTGGAAAGAAAAGTAAAGCACCCGATCTATGGAAAGTTCGTGAAAAAAACAACTAAGTTCCATGCGCATGATGAAAAACAAGAATGCGGAATTGGTGACGTTGTTAAAATCATGGAAACACGTCCATTAAGTAAAACAAAACGTTGGAGATTAGTAGAAGTCGTTGAAAAAGCGAAATAAACTAAACCCACAATAGTCATAAACATTATTCACCCGACCTGTAACAAGGAAGGAAAAAGCTTAAAGCTAAAATAAAATGATTCAGCAAGAAAGTAGGCTCAATGTAGCTGATAATAGCGGCGCCAAAGAAGTACTTTGTATCAAAGTATTAGGAAATAGCGGGCAAGATTATGCAAAAATCGGTGACAAAATTGTTGTTACTGTAAAAGATGCAATCCCTGCGGGCGGTATTAAAAAAGGTACCGTTTCTAAAGCAGTTATTGTTCGTACAAAAAACAAATTGCGCAGAAAAGACGGATCTTATATCCGTTTTGATGATAACGCAGTGGTATTATTAAACAATTCAGATGAGCCAAGAGGTACTCGTATTTTTGGACCAGTAGCTCGTGAATTGCGTGATAAAGGATACATGAAAATTGTTTCATTAGCACCAGAGGTGTTATAAAAATATAAATAGTTATGAATAACAGATTCAAACCCAAATTCAACATCAAGAAAGGCGATACCGTTGTGGTGATTGCTGGTGATGACAAGGACTTGAAAAAACCTCGTAAGGTGTTGGAAGTAATCGTTGACAAAGGTCGTGTTGTGGTAGAAGGCGTAGCCATTGCCACTAAACATACAAAGCCTTCAGCGTCTAATACAAAAGGTGGTATTGTAAAAGTGGAAGCTTCTATCAGCATTAGTAATGTAATGTTATGGGACGCTAAAACAAGTGCCGCTACTAAAATTAAGCGTTCAAGAGAAGAAGGTAAATTAGTAAGAATTTCTAAAAAATCAGGGGAGGTTATAAAATAATGAGTACAGTAAAATACACTCCAAGATTAGCAGATAAGTACACGAATGAAGTGATACCTGCTTTATCTAAAAAGTTTGGTTACAAGTCTGTAATGCAAACTCCTAAGTTGGAAAAAATTTGCATCAACCGTGGTGTAAATGGTGCCGTAAATGACAAGAAATTAGTGGACATCGCTATCGATGAGTTAACTACTATCACTGGTCAAAAAGCAGTCCCAACATTATCTAAGAAAGACATTTCTAACTTCAAATTACGTAAGGGTATGCCCATTGGTGCTCGCGTAACTTTAAGAGGTGTAAAAATGTTTGAATTTTTAGATCGTTTAGTATCTGTGGCTTTACCACGCGTACGTGATTTCAAAGGTATCAGCGATAAGGCATTTGATGGTCGCGGTAACTACACATTAGGTGTTACTGAGCAAATCATTTTCCCGGAAATCGATATCGATAAAGTAAATAAAATTACTGGTTTAGATATCACTTTCGTTACCTCTGCAAATTCAAATGAAGAAGCATACGAATTATTAAAAGAGTTAGGTATGCCGTTTAAAAACATTAAAAAAGATAACAACTAATTAAAATAGAATTATGGCAAAAGCATCCATCAAAGCCAGACAAAAAAAGCGTGAAGCAATGGTAAAACATTATGCTGAAAAACGCGCCGCTTTAAAAGCTGCTGGTGATTACGCAGGTTTAGATAAATTACCTAAAAATGCATCACCTGTACGTTTGAAAAATCGTTGTCAATTAACAGGCCGTCCAAAAGGATATATCCGTTATTTCGGAGTGTCAAGGATTATGTTCCGCGATATGGCTTTGAATGGTTTAATACCAGGTGTTAAAAAAGCAAGCTGGTAATACTTTTAAAAAAGTAATATTGATTTAAGTTCATTCATTTGAATACTGAAACAAAACAAAATTTAGAACTGATTTAAAATACTAATATGGTAACAGATCCAATAGCAGACTACTTAACAAGAATACGTAATGCCCAAATGGCACAACACCGTATCGTTGAAATACCTGCGTCCAACTTAAAAAAGCGCATCACTGAAATCTTGTATGATCAAGGATATATCTTGAAGTACAAATTTGAAGATGATAGCAAACAAGGTTTAATTAAAATCGCGTTAAAATACGATCCAGATACCAAACAACCTGCAATACGTTCTTTAGATCGTATCAGCCGTCCAGGTTTACGTCAGTACGCAAAACCAGCTGAAATTAAAAGAGTAAGCAATGGTTTAGGTATTGCCATCTTAAGTACTTCAAAAGGAGTATTAACAGATAAGCAAGCTAAAGCGAACAACGTAGGTGGTGAAGTATTGTGTGCAATTTCATAACCATAACTATTTGATTATTTAGTTTGCCTTAAGCCTTTAGTCGGGGCTGAAATCATCTAAATAAGTAACAAAAAATAAAACAATCGACTATGTCACGTATAGGAAATAAACCAGTAAGTATCCCAAAAGGGGTAACCGTAACGGTAAAAGATGCAGTAGTAACTGTAAAAGGACCTAAAGGAGAATTATCTCAAGAAATTGATCGCGATATTGTAGTTGAAGTAACTGCAGAAGAAGTGATTGTAAAACGTCCAACAGAACAAATTCGTCACAAAGCTATGCACGGTTTATATCGTTCATTAGTGAGCAACTTAGTGAAGGGTGTGACTGATGGTTATAAAAAAGATTTAGAATTAGTGGGGGTAGGTTTTAAAGCCGCTAACACTGGTAATATATTAGACCTTGCTTTAGGATATTCTCACAATATTATTTTTGAAGTTCCTAAAGAATTAAAAGTAACTACTACTACAGAAAAAGGACAAAATCCTAAAATTTTCTTAGAAGGTAGTGACAAACAATTAATTGGTCAAGTGGCTGCAAAAATCAGAGGATTACGTAAACCAGAACCATACAAAGGAAAAGGGGTTAAGTATTCTGACGAAATCGTAAGAAGAAAAGCAGGTAAAGCAGCAGGTAAATAAAATTTAAATTAACAGGGAGTTCGGCAGCATCGATCTCCTAAAAAATAAACAGTATGAGTAAATTACTTCAAAGACAAAAGATCAGATACAGAATTCGTAAAAAAGTAACGGGTACTGCAGCAAAGCCTCGTTTGTCTGTTTTCAGAAGCAACGCTGATATTTACTGTCAATTAATTGACGATGTAAATGGTGTAACATTGGCGGCATCTTCATCAAGAGAAGCTGATATCGTTGCACAAAAAGTAGCCAAAATTGATAAAGCTAAATTAGCAGGTCAATCGGTAGCGAAAAAAGCAGCAGCACTTTCTATTACAACTTGTGTTTTTGATAGAGGTGGTAATTTATACCACGGACGTATTAAAGCAGTTGCTGATGGTGCTAGAGAAGGTGGACTTCAATTTTAATTTTGATAAAAATACTAATAGAAAATCATGTCTAAAGTAAATGTAAATAAGGTTAAAGCAGCGGGTGATGTAGAACTAAAAGAGAAAGTAGTTTCTATTAACCGCGTAGTTAAAACAACAAAAGGTGGTCGTACTTTTAGTTTCTCTGCTTTAGTAGTAGTAGGTAACGAAAATGGCGTTGTAGGTCAAGGTTTAGGTAAGGCTAAAGAAGTACAAGAAGCTATCACAAAAGGGATCGAAGATGCTAAAAAGAATTTGGTGAAAGTTCCTGTTATGCATGGCACTATTCCTCACGATCAATTAGCAAAAGACGGTGCTGCTAAAGTATTAATAAAGCCAGCTGCACACGGAGCGGGTGTAATTGCGGGTGGTAGCATGCGTGCTGTATTAGAGAGCGCTGGTATCACTGACGTATTAGCAAAAAGTTTAGGTTCTGCGAACCCACATAACGTGGTTAAAGCAACTATCAAAGCTTTAGGTTTATTACGTGAACCAATTCAAGTAGCTAAAACAAGAAACATTAAATTATCAAAGGTATTCAACGGATAATTCAAACGAATTACCCTTAGGAATAATCATAAATAACTCAATGATGAAAAAGATTAAAATTACTCAAGTAAAAAGCGGTATTGACAGATCAGAGCGTCAAAAACAAACTTTGATTGCTTTAGGTTTGAAAAAAATTAACGCTTCTAAAGAAGTGGAAGCCACTCCTCAAATTTTGGGTATGGTTAATAAAGTATTACACTTAGTAAAAGTGGAAGAAATCGCCTAATCAGCGCTCTTTCTTATTATTAAAAGCGAGGGGTGATACCCCGAAAGTACAAAATCACAAAAATGAAATTACACAATTTAAAACCTGCTGAAGGTTCAGTACACAAAGGAATTAGAATTGGTCGTGGAGAAGCATCTGGTAAAGGTGGCACTTCTACCAAAGGTAACAAAGGGGGTCAAAGTCGTGCTGGTTACAAAAGCAAGATGGCTCATGAAGGGGGTCAAATGCCCATTCAACGTAGAATTCCAAAGCGTGGATTCAAAAACATCAATCGTATAGAATATAAAGTGTTCAACTTAGGTCAATTAGATCAGTTGATCGAGAAATACGGTTTTACAGAAATTACTCCAGAAAATTTATACATGAATAGTTTGATTAGCCGTACCGACTTAGTGAAGGTATTAGCTAACGGGGAACTTAAAACAAAAATTAATTTCAGAGTGAACGCAGCCAGCAAAAAAGCACAAGATGCTATTGTTGCAGCAGGCGGTACCATTGAAATAATCTAATAATTTTATGTATATTGTGAGAGGTATTTTTAACAAATCCCTCATCATTTTAAAAGTTCCTTTGGAAAATAACTAAACAACGATGAAAAAATTATTAGATACATTTAAACATATCTGGGCAATTGATGAATTAAAGAATAAAATCTTAGTTACATTATTGCTTGTATTAACTTATCGTATTGGTGCTCAAATCACTTTACCTGGTATCAATCCTTTAGCTATCGAAGCTGCTCAAAAGGCAGGAGGTAACAAAGGGTTATTGGGTATTTTTGATATGTTCGCAGGTGGTGCATTCTATCAAGCTTCTGTATTAGCATTAGGTATTATGCCTTATATTTCTGCTTCTATCTTTATGCAGTTGATGACTATCTTAGTTCCTCAATTACAAAAAGTACAAAAGGAAGGAGAAAGCGGCCGTAATAAAATCAATCAATGGACTCGTTATCTAACTGTGATCGTAACTACTTTCCAAGCAGGTGCGTATGTTGCTTATTTAAATAGTCCTGGTTATGCTGATGCATTAATCCCTGCTTACAAACCATTCTTCTGGTTCTCTACTGTAATCACTTTAACTGCAGGTACTTTATTTGTAATGTGGTTAGGTGAAAAAATTCAAGACAAAGGTTTAGGAAATGGCACATCTATCATTATCATGGTAGGTATCTTAGGTCGTTTACCTCAATCATTGATCATGGAGTTTGGTTCTAAGAGCCAAAAAGGGGGCGGAGGCTTATTAATATTCTTAATTGAGATTGCTATATTGGTGACTATCATCATGGGTCTTATCATATTAGTTCAAGGGGTTCGTAAAATTCCTGTAACCTATGCGAAGCAAGTGATTGGTGGTGCTCAAGTAGGAGGTGCTCGTCAGTTTTTACCTGTTAAAGTAAATAGTGCCGGTGTGATGCCTATCATTTTTGCGCAAGCAATTATGTTCTTACCTACTTTGGTTTCTTTCACTAATTTAGATTCTGCACAAGGTATTGTTCGAATTTTCAACGACCATAGTAATGGATGGTATATGCTTATCTATTCTGTTATGGTGATTGGATTTACATTCTTATACACTGCATTAATCTTTAATCCTAAGCAAATTTCTGAAGATCTTAAGCGTAATAATGGCTTTGTACCTGGCGTTAAACCTGGGCAACCTACTACTGATTATATTGGAGCAGTGATGGATAGAATTACTTTACCTGGTGCTATCTTTTTAGCATTAGTGGGTATTTTACCTGGCTTTGCTCAAAAATTAGGAGTGACTCAAAGCTTTAGTACTTTCTTTGGAGGAACCTCATTATTAATTATGGTGGGTGTGGTATTGGATACTTTACAACAAATCGAAACTTATTTATTAATGCGTCAATATGATGGATTAATGAATACAGGTCGTATTCAAGGAAGAAATCCTTTAGCTAACTCTTCAGGGTTATAATAAATTAGATACTTTTAAAATAATTATATTTGCAAACCTGTCTGAAAAGGCAGGTTTGTTTAGTTATAAGATATTCGCACAATTATGATTCATATCAAAACAGAGGAAGAGATTTTATTCATGCAGCAAGCTGCCTTATTGGTGAGCAATACTTTGGCACAAGTAGCTAGTATCCTTAAGCCTGGTATGACTACTATGGATATTGATCAATATTGCATGCAATATGTAAAGGATCATAAAGCCACTCTTTCTTTCTATCATTATCATGGGTATCCTCATCATATTTGTGCATCCGTAAATGATGTGGTGGTGCATGGTTTTCCTAATAAAACTCCATTAAAAGACGGGGATATTGTTTCTATCGACTTAGGAGTTATTTTAAATGGTTGGCATGGAGATCATGCTTATACTTTTATGTTAGGAGAAGTGCCAGCGGATGTTTTACAATTGGTTAAAGTCACCAAGGAATCATTGTATAAGGGAATTGAAAAAGCGATCGTAAATAATAGAGTAGGTGATATTAGTTATGCCATTCAAGAACATACCGAAAAAGCCTATGGATATGGTGTAGTGCGTGAATTAGTGGGACATGGTTTAGGCAAATCATTACATGAAGATCCGCAAGTGCCTAACTATGGCAAAAGAGGAACAGGGTTAAAGATGAAAGAAAATTTAGTGTTGGCTATTGAGCCAATGATTAATTTGGGAACGCATAAAGTGTTCACTGAGGAAGATGGCTGGACGGTGAAAACACAGGACGGAAAAATGTCGGTACATTTTGAACATGATGTTTGTGTGAAAAAAAATGAAGCTTTTATTTTATCTGATTTTTCGATAATAGAAGCTGCCGAAAAAGCGAATATTAATTTGAATAGTTCTTATTACTAGTCTCAATTACAAAACATGGCAAGCAAAAAAGTAGTGATTATTGGAGGAGGCGCTGCTGGATTTTTTTGCGCGATACAAATTGCCGAACAACATCCTGATTGGGATATTCGTATATTAGAAAAGTCTTCTAAAATTTTATCTAAAGTAAAAGTGAGTGGGGGTGGACGATGCAATGTAACGCATGCTTGTCCTGACGTAGAAAAATTATTACAAAAATATCCCAGAGGCCAACGTTTTTTAAAAAAATCATTCTACCAATTTGCGACACAACAAACCATCGAATGGTTTGCTAAAAATGGCGTGAAATTACATACCGAAAAGGATGGTCGCATGTTTCCGATGACCAATGATTCCGAAACTATTATTCAGTGTTTAATGCAAAAAGTGAATCAATATAAAATTCAGGTATGCATGAATCACGATGTGACAGGGGTAAAAAAAAGTAATACCATTTTTGAAATTACTTTAGGGAATGGACAAACCATGCAAGCAGATGCAGTATGTATGGCTACAGGAGGCATGTTAAAATCAAATACTTTTCCTTGGTTACTTCAAATGGGTCATTCTATTATAGATCCTGTTCCTTCTTTATTTACATTTAATGTGGTTGAAAAAAATATCACTACACTTATGGGAGTGGCAGTAGAAAATGCAACCATACAATGGAAAGGAACGAAGTGGATGGAACGCGGCCCTTTATTAATTACACATTGGGGTATAAGTGGTCCGGCTGCCATTAAACTTTCGGCATGGTGTGCAAGAGAAATGGCAGAAGCAAATTATGAAGGTGCTATTTTAATTAATTGGACACCCGAATACAATGAGCAAACTTTAAAAATGGAATGGTTAAATTTTAGACAGGATTATTGCAAACGTGAAATGGGTTCTAAAAATCCGTTTGATTTACCGCAACGATTATGGCATTATTTTTTACAAGCTTCTCAGATTGATTTAAAAACAAAATGGGCCGATTTAAAAAACACAGCGCAACAACAACTCATACAACATCTTACTCGCACTACTTTAAATATCAAAGGCAAGACTACTTTTAAAGAAGAGTTTGTGACATGTGGAGGAGTGGATTTGAATGATATCGATTCTCTAACCATGGAAAGTAAAATGGTAGCACAGTTACATTTTGCAGGTGAAATGATGGATGTAGATGGTATCACCGGAGGCTTTAATTTCCAGCATGCTTGGACCTCAGGATGGCTGGCTGCCCAACATATTGGGGCGTTAAATTAGATCGCCTAATCCTCTCTTTTGAGGACCTGCTATCACCTTATTGCCTATCTCGCAATAACCTTATTGATAATCAATATTTTAGGATTCCAAATTCTTCATATTTCGGGGTCATTTTGGTTCCATTTTTACTATTTTTTCCTACCTTTGCCGTCCGGTTTAAAAACGCCGGTTTTATATGAAATTATTTATTAAAAACCTAAACGCAGACGCTCAGGAATTCGACGGCGCTACCGCTGTTGAAGCTACTGCGACACCAAAAGCACCTGAAGCAGTGATTACTGCACATGACGATTTCGATTGGAGCGTTGACAAACGTAACGTGAGTCATTATGCTGAAGCTGAAAGAGTAAAGTATGACAAAGTGTATGATGACACTTTCGTTCAAATTTCTGACGGAGAAATCATGAATGGTTTAGTCGTTGCTTTAACTAAAACTGATGTGGTTGTAAACATCGGATTTAAAAGTGATGGTCTTGTATCATTGAATGAATTCCGTGACACCAACGGTGTTAAAACGGGAGACACTGTAGAAGTTATGGTAGTAGAAAAAGAAGACCGTGATGGTAATCTTCACTTAAGCCGTAAGTCTGCTCGTATCTATCGTGCTTGGGAAAGAATTATGGAAGTTCATAAGACGGGTGAAATTGTTACCGGTTTAGTAACTAGTAAAACAAAAGGTGGTTTAATCGTGGATGTATTTGGTATGGAAACTTTCTTACCAGGTTCTCAGATTGATGTGAAGCCTGTTACTGATTACGATCAATTCGTAGGAAAAACAATGGAGTTTAAAGTAGTTAAGATCAACGAAACTATTAAAAACGCCGTAGTATCTCATAAAGCATTAATTGAAAGTGATATTGAAGCACAACGTGCACAAATCATGAGTAAATTAGAGAAAGGTCAAGTATTAGAAGGTGTAGTTAAAAACATCACTGATTTTGGAGCCTTTATGGACTTAGGTGGATTAGATGGTTTATTATATATCACTGATATTTCATGGGGAAGAATCTCTCACCCAAGTGAAGTGGTTAAATTAGATCAAAAAATTCAAGTGGTTGTATTAGACTTTGATGATGATAAAAAACGTATCAGCTTAGGTTTAAAACAATTAACTCCACATCCATGGGATGTATTACCAGCTGATTTATCAGAAGGTAGTGTAGTGAAAGGTAAAGTGGTGAACATTGAAGATTACGGTGCGTTCTTAGAAATTCAACCAGGTGTTGAAGGTTTAGTGCACGTTTCTGAAATCACATGGGCAAACACTCCAATCAATGCAAAAGAATTCTTCAAGTTAGGAGATGAGCATGCAGCAAAAGTGGTGACTTTAGATAAAGATGCACGCAAGATGAGCTTAAGCATTAAACAAATGACTGAAGATCCTTGGAGTGCTATCGATCATAAATTCCCTGAAAATAGCAAACACAAAGGTCTAGTTAAAAACATCACTCCTTACGGTGTGTTTGTTGAATTAGAATCTGGAATTGGTGGAATGATTCACATCAGCGATTTAAGTTGGTTGAAGCGTTTCAATCACCCTTCTGAGTATGTTAAAGTAGGGGAGTCTATCGATATCAAAATTTTGAACATTGATAAAGAAAATAGAAAATTACAATTAGGTCATAAGCAATTAGAAGAAGATCCTTGGAATGCATTAGAAGAAACTTTTGCAATCGGATCTATCCATGATGGTACTATCGTTCGCAAGGATGATAAAGGTGCTATCGTTCAAATGCCTCATGGCTTAGAAGGATTTGCTCCTAACCGTCATCTTGCAAAAGAAGATGGCAAGCAAGTTCAAGCGGAAGAAACTGCAAAATTCATGGTGATCGAATTTGATCGTAATGAAAAAAGAATTGTAGTAAGCCACGCTAGAATTTGGGAACAAGCGATCCATGAAGAAAAAGAAGTAGCTAAGAAAGAAGCGAAAGTAGAAACTGAGAAAACTAAAAAGGCGGTGAAAACTATCCAAGGTAAGGTAGAAAAATCCACTTTAGGTGACTTAGGCGCTTTAGCTGAAATCAAGGCGAAAATGGATGACGAAAACGCAAACAAAGGGTAATTTAAACTATCCTAAGTGATTGATATAGCCCCGTTTAGCGATGCTAAGCGGGGTTTTTTATGTTAATCTTAACGTCCCTGCCATGCTTTGGATTATTTTTAGTCATAAATTGCTGAATATTAGTTAATTTTGCCTCCCTGTATGAATAGAATAATCGTCATTTTTTGCCTTATTTTGGGTCTTTCCTCTTGTACTTCAAAATTTCAAAAAATTTTAAAGAACAAGGATACTGATTTTAAAGTTAAAATGGCGGAGAAGTACTTTGATGAAAAAAAGTATGTGAATGCTCAGCAGCTCTTTGAATCTGTTATGCCTTTTGTAAAAGGAACCCCAAGATATGAGGAATTGTATTTAAAATTCGCCAACTCGTATTATTTAGATAAGGATTACGAAAATGCCGAAAATTTATTCAAAACTTTTATTGAATATTTTCCAAGCAGCACCAGAACCGAAGAAGTGGAATATTTAAGAGCGTATACTTATTTTAGACGTTCTCCTAAAGCAGAATTAGATCAGACTACAACCAATCGTACTATTCAATTAATGCAAGCATTTATTGATGCGCATCCAACCAGCAAAAGAGCGAAAGATGCCACGGAAACCATTGATGCTTGTCGTTCTAAATTGGAATTGAAAGATTATAAGACGGCTACTTTATATTTCGATCTAGCTTTATACCGCTCTGCAGCTATATCTTATGGTTTATTATCTGATGGATACCCTGATTCTAAAAATGCTGATCAGTATAAATTATTAACGATTAAATCGTATTATAGATTTGCTGAAAATAGTTTTGTAGATAAACAAAAGGAAAGATTCGAGAAAGTAGTAGAGGAATATAACGATTTTGTAGACCGATTTAGTGATAGTCCTTTATTGCCAGAAGCAAAAAAAATGAAACAACAAACTGATAATTTCTTAAAAAATATAAAATGAGCAAATTAAGAAGACACATGGGCGCGAATGTTCCCTCTGTAGTAGAAACAAAAAGTTTAAAAGCTTTAAAAGCTAAAACTGGTAATTTATACGAATCAATTTCTATTATCTCACGTAGAGCGAATCAAATTAACATCTCTATTAGAGAAGAGTTGCATTCTAAATTAGAAGAATTCGCAAGTCATACAGATAGCTTGGAAGAAATTCATGAGAACAAAGAACAAATTGAAATCTCTAAAGCGTATGAGCGTATGCCTAATCCAGCTATTTTAGCAACAGCTGAATTTATTGATGATAAAATTTATTATCGTAAAAACGAAGAGAACGATTTATTCCGTTAATCTTTAGTTCGAATAACATTAAAACGTCCCGAAATGTCAAAACTATTGGGACGTTTTTGTATTTTAGACCTATCCAATTGGAGATATACCATATGACACGAAAAGTTTTCTATATTATTTGTTTTGCTTTATTATTAGGCCAAACTTCTTTTGCTCAAGAGTTGAACGCTACGGTGACTTTGCAAACAAAGAAAGTTGAAAATCAAGTAGATCCTAAAACCTTTATCCAATTACAAAGTCAATTAAAGGAATTTATCAATCAAAGAAAATGGACTACAGATGAATTTTCCAATGAAGAAAAAATTGATTGCAATTTCTTTATAAGTATCGAATCCATCTTGTCCACGGGGGTGTATGAAGCAAAGTTGAGTGTGGTCTCCAATAGACCTGTCTTTAATAGCAACTATACCACGCCCTTATTAAATATGCAGGATGCTAATTTTACTTTTAAATATCAATTATCACAGCCCATTGAATTTAATGAAAATAGAGTACAAGGGACAGATGCTTTACAGGCCAATTTAACGGCGACCATGGCGTATTATATTTATGTGATATTAGGGTTAGACTATGATACTTTTTCGCCTAAAGGAGGGAAGGCTTATTTTAGTAAAGCTTTCAATATTGTAAATAATGCTCCAGAGGGTTCGGGAATTATTGGTTGGAAATCCTATGATGGTCAAAGGAATCGATATATTTTAATTGATAACCTGACTCAAAATGGATCCGATAAAATTCATGATATTTTATATACTTACTATAGACAAGGCCTGGATCAAATGGCAGAAAAACCATTGGAAGCACGACCTCAAATTTTAAATGCATTAATGGGATTCCAAGAGCTCTATGAGAGCAGCCCAAATATGATGGCAGTGCCCATTTTAATGCAAGGCAAAGTGACTGAAATTATTGGTATTTTTAATCCTTCTGATAAAGCTATGAAAAAGCAATTATTATCTACTTTGTCCACTATAGATGTTGCTAATATTAATAAATACAAGGAAGTCTTAGAATGAGAATTACGATCGTTATCATATTATTTTGTTTAGCCTCCTGTGGGATGACCCGTTCTACTCCTAAAAATCTTATTGAATTTGATACCCTCAAAATGATTGTTTGGCAATTAATGAAAGCGGATGATTATTATGTTCGAAAAGCAGTTTTAGATAGTACATGGAGATTGAATAAAACGAATGTTGACCTCTATAAAAAAGTTTTTGATTTAAATAAGGTTACGGCCAAGGATTTTTATGGGACATTAGAGTATTACGAGAAGCGTCCCCTTTTATTTCAAGAATTGATGGATTCGGTAGAGTCAGTTTCGAAAAAGGAAAAAATTATCACTAAAGTTCGGGTTGTAAAATAAAAGTCGATATTCGGGTTTACTTTTGAATTAATTATTAATCATAAAACATAAAAAATGAGCATTTCTATTGGACAAGCGGCACCTAATTTCACTTTGTTTGATACAGACAAAAAACCTGTATCCTTAGCAGATTTTAAAGGTCAAAATGTAGTAGTATTATTTTTCCCTCTTGCTTTCACAGGCGTTTGTACTGCTGAATTATGCAATATCAGAGATAATATTGCTATCTATAATAATTCTAATGCAACAGTATTAGGAATTTCTGTGGATTCTTTATTTACTTTAGGTAAATTCAAAGAAGAGCAAAAATTAAATTTCTCTTTATTGAGTGATTTCAATAAAGCAGCGACTTCTGCTTTTGGAGTTTTGTATGATGTGTTTCCTGCATTTGAAATGCAAGGAGTAAGCAAGCGTTCTGCGTTTGTAGTAGACAAGGAAGGAGTGGTACAATACGCTGAAGTTTGTCCAACACCAGGCGACTTACCCAATTTTGAAGCGATTCAAACAACTTTGAATACATTGAATTGAAAAGTGCGGTCGTGTTGATTTTTTAAACTAAATTTAAAAAAATCACCAGACCTACTCTAATAATTTTTAATTCACTCTAATCGAGTGAATTGGCTTGTTAAAATTTTAAAGAATTTAAATTTTACAAGAACTTCTCTAATAATTTCAAATTCACTCCAAAAGAGTGAATTTGGGGCGTGTTGATTTTTTAAATTAAATTTTAAAGGCGTCCCGTCCCGATTTATCGGGACGGGACGCCTTTTTTGTGGAGTAGCTATTTATCGAAGCTTCTATCTGTCGCAAACCTCTACGATCAAAAATTTTAAGTAGTGGGTGTTTTCCATACCCCAAATAATAGGGTGGTCGCTAGATTGCGATTGATACGTCACTTGACGAATTCTTTTTTTAGCGTCTTTGGCTGCCATATCAATAGTATCTAAAAATAATTCAGGACTTACTAGGTTAGTGCAACTCGAAGTCACTAGAAATCCACCATTGCGAATCATTTTCATTCCTCGCAAATTGATCTCTTTATATCCTGTTATTGCTTTTTCAATATTACTTCTGCTTTTTGTAAAGGCCGGAGGATCTAGCATGACTACGTCAAACTTTTTACCTTCCTTCCCCCATGTTTTTAAAACATCAAAAGCATTCATGGTTTCAAAATGTACAATATGATCTAATTTATTGAGTGCAGCATTTTTATTGGCTTGTAAAACTGCTTGTTCTGAAATATCAATTCCTAATACCGACTTTGCACCATAATGTGCTGCATGAATTTCAAAAGTCCCCGTATAAGTAAAGGCACCCAACACGTCAGCGCCATGTACAATTTTTTGAATGGCTCTTCGATTATCTTGTTGGTCTAAAAAATATCCAGTTTTTTGTCCCGTTTCAATGTTGACATAAAATTGTAATCCATTTTCTTGAATCACAATTTCAGTAGGAAAGGGGTCGGATAAAAAACCCTGTTGTTGAGCTAACCCTTCCAATTCTCTTACTGGCACATCATTTCTTTCATAAATTCCTTTGGGAGAAAATAGAGTTTGAATGGCTGCTACAATTTCTTTCTTCCATTTTTCTATTCCTAAGGATAAAGTTTGTAAAACGAAATAGTCATTAAACTTATCAATGATTAATGCAGGCAATCCATCCGCTTCGCCAAATACTAATCTGCAATTTTCTACATATCCTAGCTGTTGACGGTAACGCCAAGCTTCGGCTATTTTAGTATGAAAAAAAGCGGCGTCAATTTCCTCTCTTTTGCGTGTCAATAATCGAATGGTGATTTGGGACCCGGGGTTGATATATCCTCGGCCGGCTAACTGGCCATCAAAATAGTACACTTCCACTATATCGCCGGGTTCCACAGGTCCTGCAATTCGGTCAATTTCATTGCCATATATCCAAGGATGTCCCTGAGCGATCCTAGGGGCGATTCTTTTGTTTAAATACACCTTTGTCATGACACAAATATAGGCACAGAATAAGTGACAACTTGTTCATTTTTAAGTCCTTTTTATGTCAATTTTGCTCATTTAAGGCTTTGGCAATATTTTTGGAAGATATTTGTAACAATATAAAACTATGGAAGAGAAAGAACCCCTTACAACCGAAGTACCTACGGAGGAGCAAAATGCCCCAGCAACGGAGCCTGAAACTGCCCCAGTAAGCGAGTTAGACACCCTTAAAGCAGACTTGGTAGATCAAAAGGATAAATACCTTCGTTTGATGGCTGAATTTGAAAATTTCAGACGTCGTACTGCGAAAGAAAGAATTGATTTAATACAAACTGCTAGCAAGGAAGTAATTGTTTCTTTATTGGATGTGTTAGATGATTGTGATCGCGCAGAAAAACAATTAAATACAAGTGATGATATTGCTTTACAAAAAGAAGGGATTCAATTAGTATTTAATAAAGTGCGTTCTACTTTGCAAGCAAAAGGAGTGGTTGCCATGGAAAGTATTCATCAGGATTTTGATGTAGAAAAACACGAAGCCATTACAGAAGTGCCTGCCCCTAATGATAATTTAAAAGGAAAGGTAATGGATGAAATCTCTAAAGGATATTTACTCAATGATAAAATAATTCGTTTTGCAAAAGTGGTTGTAGGTAAATAAAAAAAGCAATATGTCAAAAAGAGATTTTTACGAAATACTGGGTGTGAGTAAGTCAGCATCTGCTGATGAAATTAAAAAGGCGTATCGCAAGGTGGCAATGCAATTTCATCCAGATCGTAATCCTGGTGATAAACAAGCAGAAGAAAAATTTAAAGAAGCGGCGGAAGCTTATGAAATATTAAGTGATACGGATAAAAAAGCAAAGTATGATCGTTTTGGGCATCAAGCTTTTGGTCCAGGAACAAGCGGCGGCGGTGGTTTTAGCGGAGGTGGAATGAATATGAATGATATCTTTAGTCAGTTTGGAGATATTTTTGGGGATGAAGGTTTTGGAAGTTTCTTTGGTGGCGGAGGAGGTGGTCGTTCAAGATCCTCTAGACCAACAGGGCAAAGAGGAAGTAATCTTCGTATCAAATTAAAATTGAGTTTTGAGGAAATAGCGAAGGGAGTGAACAAACAAGTAAAGGTGAAGAAGCATGTTTTATGTACTACTTGTGGCGGTAATGGAGCAAAAGATAAAAACAGTGTTCAAACTTGTGGTACATGTAACGGTACGGGACAAGTGAGACGTGTGACCAATACATTTTTAGGACAAATGCAAACAGTGAATACTTGTCCTACTTGTAATGGAGAAGGAAATACAGTGACTGCAAAATGTGGAGGATGTAAAGGGGAAGGTCGTATGTATGGGGAAGAAACCATTTCGATTGATATTCCTGCAGGGGTTCAAGATGGTATGCAATTAAGTATGTCTGGTAAAGGAAATGCAGGTGAAAGAGGAGGAAATCCTGGTGATTTAATTATTATGATTGAAGAAGAAGCACATGAATCATTACACCGTGATGGTTTAAATGTGTCTTACGATTTGTATATCACCATCCCAGATGCCATATTTGGAACCAATGTTGAAGTGCCAACGATTGATGGTAGAGCAAAAATTAAGATTCCAACTGGAACACAAAGTGGAAAAATATTTAGATTAAAGGGCAAAGGCTTTCCTGAAGTGCAAGGATATGGAAAAGGAGATCAACTCATTCATGTGAATGTTTGGACACCACAACATGTTACGGAAGAAGAAAAAGTAGCATTGGAAAAAATGCAAGAAAGTGAAAACTTCAAACCTAAGCCAGTCAAAGGGGAGAAGAGCTTTTACGATCGTGTCAAAGAAGCTTTTAAGTAATCAATAGCTTTTACTTTAGCTGGTAAATGGCATCATAGTTTCGCCCAAATCCATCGTAGTCTAAACCATAACCTACCACAAATTTATTAGGTATGTCAAAACAAGCGTAGTCCACTTTCACAGGATAGGCTAATGCTTCTGTTTTATTTAATAGTACTGCAATTTTTAAAGAAGCGACCTGTAAGGATTGAAGCTGAGGTAAGAAGTGATGCAAGGTTTTACCGGTATCAATAATATCTTCCAAAATGATGACGTGGCGGTCTTTTAAATTGGTGTCTAATCCAATCGCAGTAATAACATTTCCAGTAGAACTCACGCCTTTATAAGAAGCTAATTTCACAAAACACACTTCGGCATCAATTGTTAATTTTTTAAATAAATCGGCAGTAAATAAAAAGGAACCATTTAAGATAGATAAAAATAATGGTTTTTTATCCGCATATTCTTCATTGAATTGCTGTGCTAATATTGCTACTTTTTCTTGAATGTCTTCAGCGGATAGGTAGGGTACAAATTGTTTATCTAAAATGGTTATCGTTTCCATATTTTTTATTTTTTATGGAGCACAATTTTATTTTTGGACTCCTTTGGTTCAATGAGTAATAGTTGAGTTCCTATTTTTAAATGGTCTTCGGATATTTTTGAATTATAAGATTTTAAGAAAGATAATTGGATCCCTTCGATTTGACTAATAGAATGCCAGGTTTCATCTTTTTGTACCACATGAAAAGTAGTGGCTCCCACTTTCTTTTTTGCAGCTAAAAAAACAAGCTGGCTTTGATTCACTAAATCAGATTCGGTAATATCGTTATATTTAAAAATTTTGTATAAGGGGATATGATGTTCTTTAGCAATTTGCAAAAAAGAAGCTCCTTTTGTAGCCCATATAACAAGTACTTGGTTTATTTTAAAAGGTTTATTAGGGTACGAATTGTTATTATTGCTTTCTTCTTTTTTTGTATTTAGTGGTGTAGTAATTAAACTATTCACCGCAATGGAAGCACTCGTGTTGACAGGGCTTGTTACCTCAGTTTTTTCTTTGACTTTAGATTCTGATATGGAACTGGAAGATGTAGAAGGTTTTATGGAACTGTTTGTTTTTAACGAAGTATCTTTCGTATTTAGTGTTATAGTAGTCAAACTGTTCACTGGCATAGGCGCACTCGTATGGGAAGGGCTTACAGTTTCAATACCAGATATTTTATTTAAAGAGGGTTTAGAGGTATCGGATTGTATGAAATGAGTTGCAGGAGCTTCCGTTACCGTACTATCTTTTTCATTGGCTAGTTCAGGAAAATTATACTGGGACAATTCATAATCATCTATGACCTTCAAAAGCTTTTTGGGATAATCGCTTGCTGTAGCGTAGCCTGCTTTTTTTAATCCATAAGCCCAAGCTGAATCATCCACTGGATCTAATTCAAAAAGGGGAGCGTAATTAGGACGAGTCTTTATAAAATTTGAATGATCAATATAAGAATATATAGAACTGGGGTATACTCTAAAACATTCTTGTTTGGTATCATCGTCTTGGTATGTGGTTTCCCCTTTCCAATCCGATTTACATTTAATGCCAAAATGATTATTGAAATTGGCGGCTAAATTACTTTCTCCGCTATTGGATTCTATAATTCCCTGTGCTAAAGTGATAGAGGCGGGTATACCGGTACGTTTCATTTCGGCAACAGCTATATCCTTGTATTGGTCAATATAAATGAGTGTAGTTGTTTTAGCAGGTAATTTTTGAGCCTTTAATTGTTTCGGAACCCATATTGTTATGCAAAGTGTCAATAAAGACAGTGTAATAGATTTTGTAGCAAATCGACGAGCATTATTTTTAGTAAAGCTTGAATTAAATTTTACAAGAAAATCAACACAAATACTCATGATCGAGTGTATGTTGAATGGCATTTGTATGTTAAATTCTCTTCTATAATTATGAAGGTATTTTCCCATTATTTTTTTCTAATTAAAGTTAAACCATCACGAACTGTTAACATGACTTGTTGAGTAGAAGTATCGTTTGCGACAAATTCATTAAATGCTTGAATTGCTTTAGCACTTTTGCCAGTAACTGTTTCTTGCAATACGTCACCGTGAAACAAGACATTGTCTGCAATGACGATTCCATTTTCCCTTAATTGAGGTAACACAAGAGTATAATATTCAATATAACTTGTTTTATCTGCATCAATGAAAACGATATCCCAGGGACCATTAAGTTTTGGAAGTATTTCTTTTGCATCACCTAGGTGCGTTGTGATATTTTTTTGTGGAGCTAAATTTGTAAAATTATTTTTAGCAGTTGTAGCATCTTGTTCCCTTAATTCAATAGTATGAATTTCACCCTCTTTTTTTAATCCTTCCCCCAAGCATAAAGTACTAAAACCAGTGAATGTGCCAATTTCCAAAATTCGGCTAGGGGCAATAAGTTGACTTATGAAAGCTAAAAAACCACCTTGGTTCCAACTGCTTTGTAAATGAGCATGGGGATGAGCCGCTAAAGTTGCCTCGTACATGTCTTTTAAATAAGAGGGGGTACTGTTGCTATATTGCTCGCAATACTTATTTGCTAAAGGGTTGATAAAGTCCATTTACAAAGGTCTATTTTTTTTCGCTATTCGAGGCCGAAATCAACCATAATCCTATGAAAGTAAATAAACCGTTGATGATCAATAATTCTTGACCAATTCTAAAACTACCCAATAAGATGGGTTGTAAATAATCTAGCAACAAACATAAAAGGGGAGCGATAAAACAAGGTAAAAATGCCCATTTGTCTTTAATAGATCTTTTGGTGAGGATGCCAAAGGCAAATAAACCTAACAAAGGCCCATATGTATAAGAGGCGATTTTTAAAATTAAATCAATAATACTCTTATTATCAATCCATTTAAATACAAGTACTAATAATAGAAATAGGAACGCAAAACTTAAATGCACCCTTTGTCTAATTTTTTTTCTTTTAGCTTCTTCCCAGTCATTTTGTTTTTGCATACCTAATATATCTATACAAAAACTAGAAGTTAATGCAGTAATGGCGCCGTCTGCACTGGGGAAGAGTGCTGATATTAAGGCTAAAATAAAAATAATAGAGATGTATGGTGGCATATGCGTTAAAGCAAGCGTCGGAAATAGACTATCACCTACAGCAGTTACATTATTTTGTGCAGCATACAAATTAAGCAACCCACCTAAAAACAAAAACAAACTAATGGCTAACAACATGGTAAAGCCAATGGTCACCATATTTTTTTGTGCATCTTTTAAAGTCTTTACAGAAATATTTTTCTGCATCATTTCCTGATCTAAACCAGTCATCGTAAGTGTCACAAAAGCACCCCCTATAATTTGTTTTAGAAAAAAGGATTTATTATTCACATTAAAATCAAATACGTTAGAAATGCCTTTTGCATTCATAGCGGCAAAAGCATCAGATACTGAAAAATGAAGAGAGGATAAAATATAAATAGAACAAATAATCAATCCTAATAACATACCGGAAGTCTGAAGGGTGTCTGTCCAAACAATTGTTTTTACACCCCCTTCATAAGTATATAAAAGTATCATGATTAAAATGACTAAAGTGGTTGCCCAGAAGGGGATACCCATATTGTCTAATATAAATACTTGTAAAGTTTTTACCACTAAATATAAACGTGCAGTGGCACCTAATGTACGTGATAGAATAAAAAAAGAAGCTCCCGTTTTATAGGCCCCTAAGCCTAATCTATTTTCCAAATAATAATAGATGGAAGTTAAGTTGAGTTTATAGTAGATGGGTAACAAAACATATGCAATCGCGATGTATCCTAATAGATAGCCTAATGTAATTTGAAAATAATGAAAAGCATCGGTACTTACTGCACCAGGAACACTTACAAAAGTGACTCCACTTAAGGAAGTCCCTATCATACCAAAGGCCACCAGCATCCAATTACTATTTTTATTACCAATGAAAAAGGACATATTATTGCTGTTCTTGCCAGCTATTTTAGCCACGCCTAAAAGGACTAGAAAGTAAGCAATCACAAAACTGAATAAAAGGGTCGCACTCATAGTAGGTATTTGATGTGGCAAAGTAATAAGAATCTTTGAAATTACCCCTATATTTGAACAGCATTTAAGTATAATTTCTTTATATGAATATTCAATCTGTCACTGTTTTTTGCGGATCCAAGCCTGGTAAAAATCCAGCTTATGTGCAACAAGCATTCCAACTGGGTCATTTGTTAGCACAACATCAGGTGACATTAGTATATGGTGGTGGCAATAAAGGAATTATGGGTGCAGTTGCCAATGGTTGTTTAGATAAAGGCGGCAAAGTGATTGGAATTATACCTAAAGTTTTAATAGAGTGGGAAGCACAACATAATGGATTGACTGAATTGATTGTGACGGAGAATATGCATGAACGTAAGTTGCTTTTATATGATAAAGGAGATGCTGCAATAGTATTACCTGGTGGACTAGGCACTATGGATGAACTTTTTGAAATGTTGGTATGGAATAATTTAAGCATTCACGACAAAAAAGTTATCATTTACAATTTTGAAGGATACTATGATGCCTTAATAACGATGTTAGATAAAATGGAAACTGAAGATTTTATGTATGAACGCGCGCAATATCAATTTGAAGTATGCACTTCTTTAGATGAATTAATTCAGCTTATATCTTAGTCTGTATCCAAGTAGTATCTTAAATAATAATTTATTGTTTTTAAGAGTACCATTACGGTCATTTTTATAATTCCATCTATTTCTTGACCGAATCGTTTTTCTTTCTTCTCGCATCGCCTAAACGTATGGGCAATCCAATGCCTGCTCTAAAGATGGGTTGTTTTTTATTGAAAACATCATAGTAAGGGGAGCCAGGATTATTAAGTAAGTCAATCATGATGGAAAAATAAGTAAATCCTCCTTCGTTTTTATGTCCATATCCAAGGCCAGTCAATAAACTACTCGCACCAAGTTGTTGAGTACCTGAAACACCTGTAGATAAATCCTTTTGATGAATCCAAGCCCAATTGTATTCGGGTTGTATTTGAATAAAAAAAGTTTCCACAGGCCATATTCTGGTAAATGCACCTATTCCATATTTAAAATTATTTCCCTGCACATTATCGTAAATGTCTTTGTAAGTTTCGTAATATATATTCATAGCTAATCCGCCATCCACATATTGATTGTATGATTTTACGAATTCGGGATTTAATCCAATTTGAAAATTATGGGATCCTCCTCCAATTACAATTCCACCACCTACAAAAGTGTTTGTCACATTCGCTACAGGACTTGATTTTACAATGTTTTGCGCATCAATGGAAATGCTTTCAAGGAACAAGAGAAACAAAAATAGCGGTAAGAATTTTTTCATAAAAGAGTATAATGGGGATAGATAGGTTCATTATTTTAAGATTTCATATCAAATATTTTACCTGCATTTAAAATGTTATTTGGGTCAAATATTTTTTTAATACCTCTCATCAATTGAAGAGTGATTTCGTCAAACATTACAGGGATGTATGCTTTTTGAATGAGTCCAATACCATGTTCTCCACTTATTGTTCCGCCTAATTCTTTAACTATAACAAATAGGTTTTTCAAAATAGTATTGATTTCCTCGTTGCCATAACTTGTTTTGATGGTAGGGTGATTGATACGAATATGCAAATTGCCATCTCCTGCATGTCCATAACACACTACTTTAAAACCATGCTCCACGCCTAAAGCTTTTACTCCTTTTATTAATTGAGGTAATGCAGCACGAGGCACGACGGTATCTTCTTCAATGGTATAACCTGCAGTGACTGCAGCTTCATTGGCTCTTCTTCTAATTTTCCAAAGCTCATTTTTTTGTTGTGCATCATCTGCAAACAATAATTCGCCTGCCTCATATTGCATTAACACTTCGGCTATTGCTTCCATTTCACTCATGAGGACCTCCATATTATTGCCATCTACTTCAATAATTAAATGAGCTGCTAAATCATCTGTTAAAGGGATGGCCGTGCTATCTAACATTTTTGTGGCTAAGCGAATGGCGTCAATTTCCATCAGTTCCATAGCACTTGGGGTGATGCCTGCTCTAAATATAGCACTCACTGCTTCGCTTGCTTTTTCTAAACTATTAAAAGGGGCTAACATTAACACATCAAACTTAGGATGGGGGATGAGTCGAAGAACTATTTTAGTAACAATTCCTAAAGTACCTTCACTACCCACTAATAATTGCGTTAAGTTATATCCTGTTGCATTTTTTAAAACATTCGAACCTGTCCATATAATTTCTCCTGTAGGTAATACGACTTCTAAGTTGAGGACATAATCTTTTACGACGCCATATTTAACAGCTTTAGGTCCTCCTGAATTTTCTGAAATATTCCCTCCAATAAAACAGCTTCCTTTACTTGCAGGATCGGGAGGATAGAATAATCTTTTTTCTTTGACGGTGTCTTGCAGCACTTCGGTAATCACACCAGGTTCGGTAGTGACTTGTAAATTACGTTCATCAATATTTAATATTTGATTGAAACGTTCCATGGAAATAACCAATCCACCTAAATGAGGTAGGGCGCCACCACTTAGGCCTGTTCCTGCACCTCTGGGCGTGACAGGAATAAGATGTTCATTACAAATAAGGAGTAACTGTGAAATTTCTTGAGGGGTTCTAGGCTTTACAATGACTTGAGGAGCATAAAACAATTTTTCAGTTTCATCTCTGCCGTATTTCTCCACATTTTCATGATCCGTTAATACATATTCGGCACCCACAATTGTTTCAAATTGTGTAATTATGGAAGGTGTAATAGTATTCATGTGAATTTAAAATAAACCGTATAACATTCCGTCTACCTTGCTAATAATTTCGCCTAAATCTTCTTCGTTTTCGCCGAATTTGTTTTTATCGCAATCAATTATTAATAAAGGCCCTTCTTTATATCCTTCAATCCATTTGTTATAATACTCGTTTAATTTTTTTAAGTAATCTAAACGAATATTTTCTTCGTATTCACGTCCTCTTTTTTGAATTTGAGAAACCAAAGTAGGAACAGATGCTTTTAAATAAATAAGTAAGTCTGGAGGTTGAACCATGGTTTTGATCGTACTAAAAAATCCGTAATAGTTATCAAAATCACGTTTGCTCATTAATCCCATTTCATGCAAGTTGGGAGCAAAAATATTTGCATCTTCATAAATTGTACGATCTTGAATAATGGTTTCAGTGCCTCTTTGAATATCCAATATTTGATTCAATCTTCCGTGTAAAAAGTAAATTTGTAAATTAAAACTCCATCTAGGCATATCATCATAAAAATCACTTAAATAAGGATTGTGATCTACATCTTCAAATTGAGGTATCCAACGATAATGTTTGCTTAACTGCTCGGTTAATGTCGTTTTTCCAGCACCAATATTGCCAGCGACTGCGATGTGTTTTGCTTTTTTTGCTTTTGCCATGATAGTGAAAATACAAAATAGTTGTTTGACTATTTCTTTTTTTTAAGATTTTTATAGGTAATCCATCCCAATGCTTTTACGCACTAGGGATAAGGTTTGGGAGGCGCTTTGTCTTGCTTTGTCCGCACCTTGTCTTATTATTTTAATTAAATGTTCTTTATTGTTTTGCAAATCAGTCGCATGTGAGCGAATGGGTTGAATAAATTGAACCATATCTTCGGCCAATTGCTTTTTCATATCCCCATATCTGATAATACAGTTGCCCTCACTACTATTATTGAAATCATCTTCGAATTTTTGAACCGTATCGGGGGTGCTGACCAATTTCATTAAAGTAAACAGATTTTCAATATAGTCCGGCTTTGCTGAATGAGGGGCTAATGGGCCTTGGTCTGTTTTAGCTTTCATGACTTTTTTACGAATTAAATCGTCCTCGTCAGCTAAAAACAAAGTGGTCATTTGATTTTCACTCTTACTCATTTTGCCATTGCCATCTAAGCCTAAAATTTTAACTAGTTCACTATTGTAATTAAAAGCATAGGGTAAAGGAAAAATATCGCCGTATCTATAATTAAATCGCTCCGCAAAATTGCGTGCCATTTCTAAATTTTGTTCTTGATCTTTTCCTACAGGCACTTTCACTGCTCTATGAATTAAAATATCAGCAGCTTGCAAAACTGGATAAGTTAATAAACCCGCATTCACGTTGTCGGGTTGCATGCGAACTTTATCTTTAAAGGTAGTGGTCTTTTCTAACTCGCCTTTATAAGACAACATATTTAAATACAAATATAATTCTGCAATTTCTGGCACATCACTTTGAACATACAAAGCCACTTTTTCAGGATCTAATCCACAAGCAATATTTTCGGCAACAACGCGTAAAACACTTTGTTGTAATTCCTTCGTATCAGGATGTGTGGTTAAACTATGCCAGTTGGCTACAAAAAAATAACATTGATATTCATCCTGCATACGCACATAATTGCGCATGGCACCAAAATAATTCCCCAAATGCAGGAACCCGGTGGGTCTAATTCCGCTTAATACTATTTCCTTTTCCATATCTGTGCGAAGATAATGAATCGGGAACCCATTTTTTAGCATCTTTTTGGGATATTTGTACCTAATTTTAAAAAAAATCGTTTGAGCCAAGCTTCTCTTTTATCTAGCCCTATAGAATACCTCAAAGGAGTAGGCCCTTTGCGGGCAGATCTGCTCAAAAAAGAGCTTGAGATATATACTTTTGGTGACTTATTACAACATTTCCCGCACCGACATATTGATAAAACCCAAGTATCCACCATCGCTTCTATCCATCCCGATCAAGATTTTATCCAAGTTAAAGGGGTGTTGAGAGGATTAGAAGTCATTGGGGAAAGAAGAGCTAAACGTTTGGTGGCTCAGCTCCAAGATGAAACAGGTCAGTTGGAGTTGGCTTGGTTTCAAGGGATTCATTGGGTACAAAAAAATTTAGTAGAAGGAGGGATGTTTTTAGTATTTGGAAGAGTGAGTTTTTTTAATGGAAGGGCGCAAATTGTACATCCCGAAATAGAACCCTATGTGGCCATTGCACAAGGACAAAAATCTTTGTTAGAGCCTGTTTATTCTTCTACCGAAAAATTAAAATCAAGAGGATTAAATGGAAAACAAATTGGAAAATTAACACAAGGTTTGTTTCAACAAATAAGTGAAAGAGAAGTGCCCGAAAATTTACCTGCTTCATTGTTACAAGATAGACCCAGCAGATGGGAAGCATTTCGTCAAATACATTTTCCTACTTCCAATGCGAATTATAAAAAAGCATTAGAACGTTTAATATTTGAAGAATTATTTATCGCGCAAGTAAGATTGAATTTAATTAAAATTCAAAGACATAAAAATAGTAAAGGGCATCGATTTGAAAAAGTAGGGGACTATTTTAATAATTTTTATAATCAATATTTGCCATTTGAATTGACCGGTGCGCAAAAAAGAGTGATTAAAGAAATAAGAGTAGATACCGCAAAAGGGTATCAAATGAATCGCTTATTGCAAGGGGATGTGGGTAGTGGTAAAACTATGATTGCTTTACTAGCGATGTTGATTGCTGCCGATAATGGTTTTCAAAGTTGTATTATGGCACCTACTGAAATCCTTGCACAGCAACACTTTGCAGGCTTGGGCGAATTATTAAAATCAATGCCTTTAGAAATTGCATTGCTCACAGGCAGCACTAAAATTGCCGAACGAAGAAGAATATTAAAAGGATTGGCTGAGGATACGATTCACTTTGTAGTAGGCACGCATGCCATCATCGAGGAAGTAGTCCAGTTTAAAAATTTAGGATTGGCAGTGATTGATGAGCAACATCGTTTTGGAGTAGCGCAACGTGCGCAGTTATGGAAAAAATCTACCATTCCGCCGCATGTCTTAGTGATGACAGCGACACCTATACCCCGAACTTTAGCCATGACTGCATTTGGCGATTTGGATTATAGCGTGATGGATGAATTGCCTCCTGGAAGACAAGTGATTAAAACAGTACATCGTTATGAAACGGCCAGAGCCAGTGTGATGGACTTTGTGAAAACAGAAATCACCAAAGGGAGACAAGCTTATTTTGTATATCCTTTAATTGAGGAAAGTGAAAAATTAAGTTTTGAAGATTTGATGCAAGGGTATGAGCAAGTAAAAAGTTATTTCCCCGAACCCAAGTATAAAATTAGTATGGTGCACGGTCGCCAAAAAAATATAGAGAAGCAAACCAATATGACAAGATTTGTTTCGGGAGATACACAAATATTAGTAGGCACCACTGTCATTGAAGTGGGTGTAAATGTGCCTAATGCAAGTGTGATGGTGATTGAAAGTTCTGAGAAATTTGGCTTGTCACAATTACATCAACTAAGGGGGCGTGTGGGAAGAGGATCGGAACAGAGTTATTGTATTTTGTTAAGTAGTGTCAAAGCAAGTAGAGAAGCAAAGGAAAGATTAAAAATTATGTGTACCACCAGCGATGGTTTTGTAATCGCCGAAAAGGATCTGGAATTAAGAGGCCCTGGGGATATTGATGGAACCCGCCAAAGTGGGGCACTTAACTTTAAATTAGCGAATATTTTAAACAACAGAGATACGCTGGAATTAGCAAAAGATGCAGCAGTGGCCCTTTGCGAAAAGGATCCTAGCTTACAGTTGCCGGAACATGCTAGTTTAAGGCAATTTTTAGCGATTCAAAAAAACAAAATAGGCTGGGGAAAGATCGCTTAACCCGCCACAAATTAATTATCTTGCATATACTCAAATCATAACACTATGGCAAAATATGTACCCTTAGATCCCACCATTTTTATTCAAAACAGACAACGTTTTGCATCTAAAATGCAAAAAAACAGCATTGCCATTATAGTGAGCAATGATGAATTCCCTTACAATGCAGATGCTTTGCATGGGTTTAAACAAAATACTGAATTGTTTTGGTTGTCGGGTATTGAACAAGAAGGTTCCATGGTTATTTTATTTCCAGACAATCCAGATCCTAAATATAGAGAAGTATTGGTGTTGATTCGTCCACAAGAGTTAAAAGAAATTTGGGACGGAAAAAGATTAAGAGCACATGAAGCCACTAGCATCTCTGGTATTCAAACAATTGTTTGGGTAGATGTATTAGATGGTATGTTGCAGCCATGGATTCATTTAGCGGATGCTATTTATTTAGATTCTAATGAAAATGATCGCAAGAATAATTTAATTCGTACCAATGAATATCGTTTCATTGATGAAATGCAAGCAAGATATCCATTACATCAATATTTGCGTGCTGCTAGAATCATGAAAGAATTACGCGCTATTAAAACGAAAGAAGAAGTGGTAGTGATACAAAAAGCAATTGATATTACCGATGTTACTTTTCGCCGTCTGTTACAATTTATTCAGCCAGGTGTAAATGAGTGTGAAATTGAAGCAGAAATTTATCATTCATTCTTAAGCCAAAGAGCAACAGGGGTAGCTTACCATAGTATCATTGCCAGTGGCGACAATGCAAGAACCTTACATTATGTAAATAATAATAGTGAGTGTAAGGAGGGGGAATTAGTATTAATGGATTTTGGTGCAGAATATGGTGGATACTGCGCCGATTTAACCAGAACAGTACCAGTGAATGGGAAGTTTGGTCGTCGTCAAAAAACAGTATACAATGCCTGTTTGCATTTGCATAATTATGCTAAATCTATTTTAAAGCCAGGCATAACGATTGCAAAATATACCGATAAGGTAGGAGAAGAAGCGACACAACAATTTTTAAAAATTGGATTGTTGACGAAGTCGGCTGTGAAAAATGAAGATCCTGAAAACAAAGCGTACCGTAAATATTTATATCATGGAATTTCACATCATTTAGGATTGGATGTACATGATTTAGGAACTCGTACCGAACCTATTCAACCAGGTATGGTTTTCACAATTGAGCCAGGTATTTATATTAAAGAAGAAAATATGGGTGTTCGTATTGAAAATAATTTCTGGATTACGAACCGAGGCAATCAGGATTTAATGAAAAATATCCCTATTACAGCAGAGGAGATAGAATCATTAATGAAACGTCAAAAAAAATAAGGAATGGGTTGGTTGCAAAAACAAATACCTAATTTTATTACATTACTCAACTTGTTTTTTGGTTGTTGGGCAATTGTATATGCATTTCAAGCAGGTGCGATCGCTTCGATGGATGAAACAGGCGGGATGATTATTGAAATGCCAGAACAATTATATTATGCCAGTTTATGTATAGGCATTGCAGCTATTGTAGATTTTTTGGATGGCTTTGTGGCAAGATGGTTAAAAGCATCTTCCGAAATGGGAAAGCAACTAGATTCATTAGCCGATGTGGTGAGTTTTGGGGTAGCACCCGCTTTCATTATTTTTCAATTTTTACGCATGTCATTAGCCAATGATGTAAATGCATTTAGTCATAATTCTTTTTTATTAGGAGCCGCCTTTATATTGCCTATGGCAGGGGCATATCGATTGGCACGATTCAACATTGATACAGAACAAAGATCCTATTTTAAAGGAGTGCCCATCCCTATGATTGGTTTATTGACAGCTTCCTTTCCTTTAATTTATTGGCAAGCAGGTTGGTTTTCTCAATTATTATTATCACCCGTTTTTTGGTTTTTATATGTTTTGATAGTGAGCCTTTTAATGGTCATGACAAGACCCATGTTGGCTTTAAAAGGATTAGGACAAAAGCCAAAGCTTTATTTGCCCATTGCACTTATTGTATTAGAAGTGGCAGTGGCTGCGGTATTTTATAAATGGATGGCTATCCCATTTGGCTTTTTGGGGTATTGCATAGTATCTTTGCTGTACAAAAAAACAATTACACAATAATTTTATATGACGTATCAAGTTCAAATCAAAGTAATGCCTTTAAAGGATTTATTGGATCCACAAGGGAAAGCAGTTTTAGGCGGTTTACATAATTTAGGCATGTCTGCTGTGGGTGATGTGAGAGTTGGAAAGCATATCACATTGCAAGTGGAGGCTGCTAACGAAGATGCCGCAAAAGCGATTGCAGAAGAAGCTTCTAAAAAATTATTAGCAAATGCTGTGATGGAATACTTTGAGATTGAAGTGGTGAAATAGTTCGTCGCATTCATTTATTACACTCTAACTTTTTACATGTTATACCTCGTGCCTACACCCATTGGGAATTTAAAGGATTTTACTTTTCGGGCAGTGGAGGTATTGCAACAAGTAGATTTTATATTATGCGAGGACACTCGCACTTCGTCCAAGCTATTACAACATTATAATATTAGTAAGCCACTTACGCCTTATCATCAACACAATGAACATAAGGTAGTGGATCATTTAGTACAACAACTTCTAGCTGGAAAAAATATTGCTTTAATAACGGATGCAGGAACACCAGGAATTTCAGATCCTGCATTTTTATTAGTACGCGCTTGTAAAGTAGCTGGATTGGAAGTGACTAGCTTGCCCGGGGCAACAGCATTTGTGCCTGCTTTGGTAAATAGTGGATTACCCGCCACACGTTTTACTTTTGAAGGTTTTATTCCTTTAAAAAAAGGCCGTAAAACATTAATGGAATCCTTAGAAAAAGAGGAGCGCACCATGATTTTTTATGAAAGCCCTATGCGGTTGGTAAAAACTTTGGAATTATTTGCACAGTATTTTGGAGGGGATCGAAAAGCGAGTGTAAGTAGAGAGTTAACTAAAATGTTTGAAGAAAACAAAGCCGATACTTTGCAAAATTTGATCGAATATTTTTCAAGTAAGACGGTGAAAGGGGAATTGGTTATAGTAGTAGAAGGAAAAGCTCATTAGTATTTCATTTAAATTGTTTCATTTAAATTATAATTAAATATGTCATCCTATGAAAAATAAAATTACGTTACTAGCATTTTTTATGATGTTCAGTCTTGCACAAGTTTTGGCACAAGCCGATCGTTGGCAACAAAAGATCGATTACACCATTAAAGCTGCCTTAAATGTTCAGGATAATATTGTAAAGGGTAGTGAAAATATTATCTATACCAATAATTCTCCCGATAGCTTAAAGAAAGTGTATTTCCATATGTATTGGAATGCATTCCAACCTAATTCGGCCATGGATAGTAGAAGTAGAGAGTTAGGTAAAAATTTATTAACTAATCGTCGTGGTGATAATGTGCAGGATTGGGATGCACGTGTAAAAGATCGTATTCAAAAATTATCTCCCACTGAAATTGGATATCAAAGAGTGAGCAGTATTTCTGTAAATGGAGTCGCTCAAAAATTAGTAGATCATGAAACTATTTTGGAAGTACAATTAACTAAAGCGATTGCGCCTAAATCATCTGTGACTTTGGCAGTTCAATTTGAAGCGCAAGTTCCAGTTCAAATTCGTAGATCAGGAAGAGATAATGCCGAAGGAATAAGATATTCTATGAGTCAATGGTATCCTAAAATGGTGGAGTATGACTATCAAGGATGGAATACGAATCCTTATATCGCACGTGAATTTTATGGCGTATGGGGTAATTACGATGTGACTATTGATATTGATAAAACCTATATGGTAGCGGCTACTGGAGTGTTGCAAAATCCAAATAATAAACCTACTGCAGCGGGTATTCAATCTTGGAATTTTAAAGGAAATAATATTCACGATTTTGTTTGGGCAGCAGATCCGCAATTCAAACATTTATCTAAACAAGTGCGACCTAATTTAACTTTGAATGTTTACTACAAACAAAAAGATGCAGTGTCAGATAGTAATTGGGCCAACGTATTATGGGCTGCAGAAAGAGCTTTACCATTTATGGAAAAAAAATATGGTGCTTATCCTTATCCTCAATATTCTTTTATTCAAGGCGGAGATGGCGGTATGGAATATGCGATGGCTACCTTAATAAAAGGCCCAGGATTAGGAACTGTTTTTCATGAGTGGATGCACAATTGGTATCAACATGTTTTAGGGACCAATGAAAGTTTATTTCCATGGATGGACGAGGGATTCACCAGTTTCGCAGAGGCAGAAGTGTCTAATTTTTACAATATAAATTTTGCTCCAAGTTCTCCCTATATCAGTGATCGTGAAAAAGCACAAATCATAAAGAATAACGAAAAGTCAAAAACTGCTTTACCATTAGTGCAATCTGGAAATTATTTGGGCTACTTAACCCTTGCGAAAAGTGGTTTAGAAGAACCTATGTCCACTCATTCTGATCACTACAATACCAACTATGCATACAGTAGTGCGGCGTATAGTAAAGGTGCCACTTTCTTGGGCATATTAGGATATGTGGTGGGTGATTCGGTGAGAGATGCAGTATTAGGGAATTATTATGCGACTTGGAAATTTAAACATCCTAATGCTAACGATTTTACAAGAGTCGCTGAAAAAACAAGTGGCTTGCAATTACAATGGTTAAAAGAATATTGGGTGAATTCTACGAAAACCATTGATTATGGTTTAAATGATATTCAAGTTTCTAATGGTGGCGCCTTAATTAGCATTCAAAGATTAGGCAAATTCCCCATGCCCATTGATGTATTGGTTACTTATAAAGATGGCACAAGTGAATTGCATTATATACCATTAGATTTAATGTTAGGGGACAAAGCTGCTGAAAATGGGATGCAAAGAATCGTGCATCCTGAGTGGAAATGGGTACAACCTACGTATACTTTTGAAACTAAGAAACCCTTATCAGCACTAAAGTCTATTGAAATTGATCCAACACATCGTATGCCGGACATAAATAGAACTAACAACAAATTAGAAATACCTAATTAGTGAGTGTGAGGGTATAAGATAAAATATATTAGAGTGAATCTATCAATCTATTATAGTTTATCTAAATAAAAAAGAGTGAAGTAGGGAAAATTAAAATCCTTCTTCACTCTTTTTTATTTCAATAGTAGTCATTCAAAATTTCTTTTTCCAATTTTTAATGAAACCTTTTATTTCTTTACTTGAATGATATATTTTTCTTGAAAATATTCTTCGGGGAAAATATCATAAATAGGCATCATCTTTGGGCGGACTCCGCTTTCAAATATTTCTTGGTGTAAGTCCCCGCCTTTTAAACAAATCAAGCCTGAAGTTTGATTGGGCTTTTTATGCAAAATAGGATTCGCCCATCTCCATAAATCTTTTAAAGGTGCAACCGCACGACTTACGGCGTAGTCAAACTTTTTATTTTTAATATCTTCTACACGACTATGATGAGTTTCAATATTTTTAATTCCTGCAATTTCACAAACCGCATCAACCACTTTTAATTTTTTAGCAATACTATCTACTAAATAAAATTTGACATCCGGGAAGAAAATAGCAAGAGGTACGCTGGGAAAGCCACCGCCACATCCAATATCAATGACTTGCGTTCCTTTTTCCCATTCTACAATAGCGGCAATACTTAAGGAGTGTAAAACATGGTGCAAATAAATTTGATGAATATCTTTTCGTGATATCACATTTATTTTTGCATTCCATTCCTGATAAGCTGCATCTAAGCTTCCCAATTGCGCTAATTGCTTAGGCGTAAAGTCCGCAAAGTAGCGGGTAATTAATTCCAATTTTTCTGTGGGGCTTTCCATACACTAGGCAAGGTAAATAAATAATAGAATAAGGACCAAAAATCAAATAATATGAACCATGGCCATAAGTCTAGTTCATTTAATTTTTTCATAGTATTTCGAAGTATGGTTCCTTGTACAATTAATCGCACACCCCATAAAGAAGTTAATAAAATATATTCCTTACTTAAAATAATGGCGGCTATTAAAACAGGGTATACTAAAAATTGACTGAAAGCATACATGCCCAATAAAGCAGCATGTGATTTTTTATAGTATTTACTAGTTGTGTAGTGTCTATATTTTTGATTCATCCAATCGTGAAAAGTAGTTTTAGGCTCACTTATAGTGTGGGCATCTTTATCTATTACTATGGCGGTATTACTTTTATTGGCCACTTGATTGATAAATAAATCATCATCTCCACTAGGCATTTGATTAATAGAGGAGAATCCTTTGTTACGCAAAAAAACATCTTTCTTATAGGATAAATTGCGACCTACACCCATGTAAGGCATACCTGCTAAAGCATATGAGAAATACTGTAATGCAGTTTGAAATGTTTCAAATCGAATTAGTTTATTTAAAATCCCTGGTTTTTTTCGGTACGCACCATAGCCTAAAACGATTTCTATATTATCATCATAGCCATCTTGCATTAATTGCATCCAATGCTCACTCGCTGGAACGCAATCTGCATCGGTTAATAATAAGGTTTCGTTCTTAGCCGATTTAATACCAATAGAAAGTGGAAATTTTTTACCATTAATCATCTTTGCTTCCTGCGATAATAAAACGGGATTTAAATTTTTAAATGATTTTTTAAACTCTTCAATTAAGTATTTGGTTTCGTCTTCGGAGTTATCATTTACTAAAATCACTTCATGCGTAGTACTATATTCTTGTACCAATACCCCCGGTAAATTGTTCACTAAATTATGTGCCTCATCTCGTGCACAAATCACCACCGAAATAGGATGTTCCACATGTACCATTTTCTCCTTTTTTTTATACACTGCTAATCTTAGGAAGAAAAATAAGTAATAAAATAACTGTATCGCAATAATCAATACGAAGGCACCTACCAAAATAGGTGGCAGTAACGGGTTAATAGTCATAATGCAAAAGTAAAGCAAGCAACAACAGATATTGCAGCTGAATATTGAATGTGGAAAACATCCATTTTGACCTTACCTTTGTAGCATGGCGGCATTAACTTTTGAATTACAAACCCAAAGTAAAATAGGGGCATCTAGAGCGGGACTGATCACTACCGATCATGGTACCATTGCTACTCCCATATTTATGCCAGTGGGTACCGTAGGGTCAGTGAAAGCAGTGACACAGCAGCAGTTAAAAAAAGACGTCAATGCGCAGATTATTTTAGGGAATACCTATCATCTTTATTTACGACCAGGCACTGAAGTATTAGAGGCTGCTGGTGGGTTACATCAATTTATGGGCTGGGATCGCCCCATCTTAACAGACAGTGGCGGCTATCAAGTTTTTTCTTTGGCTTCTAACCGTAAAATAAAGCCTGAAGGGGTTGTCTTTCAGTCGCATATTGATGGTAGTAAACATTTATTTAGCCCCGAAAATGTGATGGATATTCAAAGAAGTATTGGGGCCGATATTATTATGGCTTTTGACGAATGCCCCCCTTATCCAAGTGAATATGATTATGTGCGAAAAAGTATGGATTTAACTCATCAATGGTTAGATAAATGTTTTAACAGATTAGGAGAGACCCCCGATAAATATGGCTACACACAAAATTTATTTCCCATTGTACAAGGAGGAATATTCGAAGATTTAAGAAAAGCATCCTGCGACTATGTGAGCTCCAAAAATGCAGTAGGAAATGCGATTGGGGGATTAAGTGTAGGAGAACCAGAACAACAATTATACGATTTCACGGCTTTATGTTGTGAAAATTTACCAGTGAATAAACCTCGTTATTTAATGGGGGTAGGGACGCCTTGGAATATTTTGGAAGCCATTGATTTAGGGGTAGATATGTTTGATTGTGTAATGCCTACTCGAAATGGGCGCAATGGAATGTTATTTACAACGCAAGGGGTCATCAATATAAAAAATAAGCAATGGGCAAAGGACTTTACTCCCATGGATCCAGGTTTGCCCAATGAAATAAGCCAATATTATACTAAAGCTTATATGAGACACTTGTTTGTGTCAGATGAAATATTAGGTTTGCAATTGGCGAGTATTCAAAACCTGTCTTTTTATCTTTGGTTGGTAGATCAAGCTCGTCAACATATTCAACTAGGAGATTATTCAAGTTGGAAAAAATCAATGGTGGCTCAAATTAGTAAACGTTTATAATAGTATATAACGAATTGAAAAAACTAGATTGGTACATATTAAAAAAATTCTTGGCGGTGTTTTTCTTCGCTATATTTTTATTTGCGGTCATTGCATTAGTCATTGACGCGAGCGAAAAAACGGATGACTTTGTAAAATCTGGTTTAACCGCAGGAGAAATCATTACGCATTATTACTATGGTTTTATTCCGCATATTATCGCTTTACTGTTTCCGTTGTTTGTATTTATTGCGGTTATTTTTTTTACTTCCAAAATGGCAGGGCAAACTGAAATTGTAGCCATCTTAGCGAGTGGTACTTCCTATAATCGTTGGTTAAGACCTTATTTGTTAGGGGGATGTTTGTTGGGATTATTATTGTGGTTTTCAAACCAATTTATCATTCCCAAAGCCGAAAAAATTAGAGGTGGGTTTGAAGCGGCGTATATTGATTCAAGATCTTCCTACAATGCTTTAATTCAATCTTCTTCTGATATTTATTTTAGGATAGATTCTTCAACTTATGCAGGTATATATAATTATGATACTGCTAATAATCGGGGAGGTAATTTTTTTTCCTACAAAGTAAAAAATGGAAAAGTAATTGAAAACATGCGTGCAGATATGATTTTGTACGACACCACGAATAAAGACTGGATGTTATCGGAAGTATTAGAACGTAAAGTTTTTGAAAATAGAGAACAACTTACTTATGTTTCTACCAAGCATCTTAAGTTCCCTTTTAAGCCTGCCGATTTAGAAAAAGATAAATACACCAAGGATAAACTCACTACTCCCCAATTAATAAGTCAAATTAAAGTAGAAGAGATGCGTGGTTCCGAAGGTTTAAATGAACTAAAAATTGAAAGATATCGTAGAGATGCTACTCCTGTTACGGTATTGTTACTAACGCTCATTGGGGCTATTATTGCAGGCCGAAAAGTGAGAGGAGGAAGTGGCTCACATTTAGCTATGGGCTTCACTATTGCAGCTTTATTTATTATTACAGATAGGTTCTCAACGATTTTTTCAACCAAAGGAAATTTACCCCCTATGTTGGCGGCTTGGATACCCAATATGATTTTTATATGGGTGGTATATTATTTGTACAAAAAAGCTCCAAAATAAGCGGTTTTTTTAGTTAACTTTGTGTCCAAATTTGAAGTATCATTTTAATACATCGGGCATATGGAAGACATTAAAGTAAGGTTTGAAAATAAAGCTACTGCAGCCGCTGCTGAAATCAAAGAATTAATCAAACAACACGGTGACAAAAAAATTGGTGAAGTAACACTTGCTCAAGCTTATCAAGGCATGCGAGGCATCACTGGTTTAGTAACCGAAACAAGTTTGTTAGATGCTCAAGAAGGAATTCGTTTCAGAGGTTTTTCAATTCCTGAATTACAATCTAAATTACCTAAAGCTCCTAAAGGAGATGAGCCATTACCTGAGGGTTTATTTTATTTAATGATGATTGGTGAAATACCAAATGAGGCTGATGTTCATGCAATCACTAGCAATTGGCAACGCCGTAGCCATGTGCCTTCACATGTATTTGATGTGATTGATGCATTACCTTTAAGCACACATCCTATGACTATGTTTGTAGCAGCAGTAATGGCATTACAAACAGAAAGTAAATTTTCGCAAGAGTATGCGAAGGGCATGAATAAAAAAGACTACTGGCAATATACTTATGACGATTCAATGGATTTAATTGCGCGTTTACCAAGAGTAGCTGCTTATATCTATCGTCGAAAATATAAAAACAACGAACATATTCATCCCAATGGTTTATTGGATTGGGCAGGTAACTTAGCTTACATGATGGGTTTTGAAGATGAAAGCACTAAAGAGTTAATGCGTTTATACATGACTATTCATGCCGATCATGAAGGAGGAAACGTATCCGCACATACCACTCATTTAGTAGGTTCTGCATTAAGCGATCCTTATTTAAGTTATGCTGCAGGTATGAATGGTTTAGCAGGTCCATTACATGGATTGGCAAATCAAGAAGTTATAAAATGGATTTTTGAAATGCAAGAAGCGATAGGAACAGATGATCCTTCTGCAGCTCAAATTGCTGAGTATGTTCAAAAAACTTTGGCTTCAGGAAAAGTAGTTCCAGGATATGGACACGCAGTATTGCGTAAAACTGATCCTCGTTTTACTGCACAAATGGAGTTTGGTAAAAAACATTTAGCAGATGATAAATTAGTGAATACGGTTTGGAAAATTTATGAAACTGTTCCACCTATTTTAGAATCTTTAGGAAAGGTAAAAAATCCATGGCCTAATGTGGATGCGCATAGCGGTGCATTATTAGTACACTACGGAATTGTGGAATATGAATTTTATACTGTTTTGTTTGCAGTAAGTCGTGCCTTAGGGGTTTTGGCAAGTTTAACTTGGGATCGTGCTTTAGGCTTCCCTTTAGAACGTCCAAAATCAGTCACCACCGAAGCGGTGAAGCTTTGGATCGACGGTAAAGGCGATATTTAATTTATTTTACAAAATAGCTGAGGGGAATGAGCCCCGAGTACTCGGGATTGATAGAACCTTCAGGGGAATTAGCTCAGTTGGTAGAGCGCTTGCATGGCATGCAAGAGGTCA
>JBAXBS010000012.1:0-43155 GCA_037141925.1 Chitinophagaceae bacterium | reverse complement strand
AATTATATGAAAGTGGTAAAATCACTTACATGAGAACCGATAGTATTAGTTTAAGCGAAACCGCAATTGATGCGATTCAAAAAGAAATCAAATCAAGCTTTGGTAATGAATATTATCAACCTAGAAAGTTTAAGAATAAAAACGAAAATGCACAAGAAGCGCATGAAGCCATTCGCCCTACCTACATGAATGAAAGTAAAGTAGATGATGCTGACTTAAATCGTTTATATGAATTAATTTGGAAGAGAACTATCGCTTCTCAAATGAGTGATGCACAGTTTGAAAAAACAGTGGCTAAAATTGAAATTTCTACCCACAAAGAAAACTTAACTGCTTCGGGTGAAGTGATGAAATTTGACGGCTTCTTAAAAGTATATTTAGAAAGTAAAGACGATGATGATGAAGATGATACTTTGGAAGAAGGCGATGAAAGCTTATTACCTCCATTAACAGTGGGTCAAAAATTAGACTTTATTGAAATGACTGGATTGGAAAGATTTAGCCGTCCAAGTTCCAGATATACCGAAGCTTCTTTGGTGAAAAAATTAGAAGAATTGGGCATTGGACGCCCCTCTACTTATGCTCCTACTATTTCCACCATTATGAAGCGTAATTATGTAGAGAAAAGAGAGAAGGAAGGAATCAAGAGAAACTATCAAATATTATCCTTAGATAATAAAGATGAAATTAAAACTGTCACTGCTTCGGAAGTAACAGGTGCTGAAAAAAATAAATTATCCCCTACTGACTTAGGTTTAGTGGTAACCGACTTTTTAAAATTGCACTTTTCAAAAGTTATGGATTTTGGATTTACAGCTAAAATTGAAGGTGAATTTGATGAAATAGCAGCAGGTAAACTATTATGGAGTGATATGATTGCTTCCTTTTACGAACCTTTCCATACAACCATTGAACATACCCTTGAAACTGCCGAAAGAGCGAAAGGAGAAAGAGAATTAGGCTTTGATCCAGTGAGTGGCAAGAAATTAATTACCCGTATGGGTAGATATGGTCCCATGGTTCAAATTGGACATCAGGATGAGGAAGAAAAACCTCGTTTTGCTAAATTAAAAGCAAGTCAAAGTATTGAAACCATCAGTTTTGACGAGGCAATGGAGCTATTCAAATTACCAAGAGCCCTAGGATTATTTGAAGAGGAAGAAGTTTCAGTAAATATTGGTCGCTTTGGCCCTTATGCGGCGCATGCTAAGAAGTTCTATTCCCTGAACAAGGAAATGGACCCTTACACAGTAACATTGGAGGAATTGACTCCTATGATAGCGGAAAAACGTAAGGCGAAAGATGAGCGTACGATTAAAGTATTTGAAAAAGAAAAAATACAATTATTACGAGGTCCTTATGGTCCCTATATTAAACAAGGTTTAAGGAATTATAAATTAACCAAGGAGCAACAAGAGAAAGTGGAAACCTTAACCATTGAAGAAGTGAATGCCATCATTGCGGAATTAAAGGCAAACCCTCCACGTAAAACAGCTAGAAAAAAGAAAGCTTCTTAATAAGAGGTTCGAATAAAAAGTCATCTTAATAAGATCCTATAAAAAAAGCCTCCCCGAATAATCGAGGAGGCTTTTTTTATTCATGTAATAGATAATATCTAAATTGAATATTCTGTTTTAATGTTAAATTAAATTATGTTAAGCAAAGTTAGGCTTACTCATTAATTTCAAATACTGCACATGCGCTTTGATGGCACTTGCTACTGTAGGATATTCATTATATTTTAATTTAAAATCGGCACATGTCTTTTTTACAATTTCAGCAATGGCTGGATAATGTACATGTGAAATTTTAGGAAATAAATGATGTTCAATTTGGAAATTCAACCCTCCTACTAACCAGCTCACTAATTTACTTTTAGTAGCAAAGTTGGCAGTGGTTTGAATTTGATGCGTTGCAAACTCATCTGGCATTACATTTTCAGGCTGAAGGGCCGTTGGAAATTCGGTATCCACAACAGTATGTGCTAATTGAAATACAATACTTAATACAAACCCCGCAAAACAAGTAGTAACAAGGAATCCTACTAACCAACTCACCCATCCCACCATATAGACTGGAACTAAAATGAATACAGCTGCATGGTATAATTTGACAGCCCAGAATTCTAGGTGATCTAAAAATGACATTTTCTTTAAAGTGACTGATCCAATTTTACGTGAAAAGTATTTTTTATAATCAGTAAAGAATAACCAGAAAATATATAATAAGCAATATAAAATCCAGAAATAAATATGTTGAAAACGATGTAATAAATAATGTTTTTGAGTAGGTGCCATACGCATTAAAACGCCCACTTCAATATCGTCATCTACTCCATCTATATTTGTGTAAGTATGATGAATAGTGACATGTTTCATCCCCCACATAAAACGACTTGCCCCAAGAATACTAATAGATGAAGAAGCTAGCTTATTAAGCCAAGCATATTTGCTAAAACTTCCATGACTACCATCATGCATCACGTTAAATCCGATAGCCGCTATCAATCCTCCAAAAAAGACACATTCTAAAATAGCATAGAAAGTAGGTGGCGTAAAAAATACTAAATGAATATAAGTCATCACAAAAAGTGATAATAAAATAACAGCTTTAGAAAATAATTTATAGTTGCCTGTTCCATTGATTTCATGTTGTTCCATATAAGCATTCACTCTTCTTTTTAATTCGGAGTGCAATGATTTTGCAACCACGGGAAACTTAGGTGCAGAGAATTGAATATTAGACATGTTTTTAGTTATATGTAATAATACAAAGAAACATCAAAAAACTTAAGTCACCCTTGATTTAGGAGATTATTTGGTGGAACGTTAATAAATTGTATTTATTATGCAAACTATTGTTAATTATATCCACAGCATTGGGATAACTTAAACGAAATAATTCGCATATTTTACGTTGATTTGGGTATTGAATGAATGGATCAAATAAATTCACAACTTAACAAACACCCACTCTTTACATAATGAGTACACCCAACGAAATAAAAGCCTTGTTTAAACTAATAGACGACCCCGACGAAGAAATATTCAACACTATTTCGGATCGTTTATTGAATTACGGCACACCCATTATTCCCGACCTGGAACATCTCTGGGAAAATACTTTAGAGGAAGCTACTTTAGAGCGAATCGAAAAGATGATTTACAAGCTTAGATTTCAAGATTTGAAAGAAGCTTTTGCAGAATGGAAAATGAAACCAGAACCTTCTTTATTAGAAGGCGCTTTATTACTCAATAAATACCAAAATCCTGAGCAAGCCGAAGACACGCTTCGTAATCAACTTGAAAAAATTAGAAGAAATATATGGTTGGAGTTGAATAATTATTTAACTCCGTTAGAGCAAGCCAATGTACTGCGTAATATTTTATACAACTATTATCAAATCAAAGGCGTAGAAGTCAATTACGAAAAGCCAGAAGAATTTTTATTATCCGCTCCCCTCCTTACTAAAAAAGGGAATGCATTTGCGAATACTTTATTATATGCAGAGCTTTGTCAACAATTAGAAATTGAAGCTCATTTTATTAATATACCCAAACAATGTATTGTTGCATTTTACGCTTCCGATTGGGATCCTAATGAAATTTATCCGAATCCACAGGAATACATTCAGTTTTATATTGAAGGAACTACAGGTCATGCCTTTTCTCAAAAGGACCTTGACAACTATTTTTTAAGATCCAACATTGAACCTAAAAATATTTATTACAAGCGACTATCCAACCTAAGGATCATTAAAAAAATGATTACCGAATTTGCGAAGTGTTTTCAAAGCCCCATCTTACAATACAAGCAAACCGACCTTTTGTTATTAGCCGATTTATTAGATAGTTAAATCCACCACTTCGTTAATAAAAAAGATATGAATAACTTGCAATGGGATGAATTTGCTAAAGTGGATATCCGATGTGGCACTATCATTGAAGCACATACTTTCCCTAATGCCAAAAAGCCTGCTTATCAATTAACGATTGATTTTGGCCCCTTAGGCATCAAAAAATCTTCGGCTCAAATAACAGCACATTACGAGTTGGACCATTTAATTGGAAAACAAATAGTCGCAGTAGTCAATTTTCCGCCCAAACAAATCGCTCACTTTATGAGTGAGTGCTTGGTACTAGGTGTATATGATCAACAAAATCAAGTCGTTTTACTCACCCCCACCCACACTGTGGATAATGGACAACCCATTGGTTAATGGAAGATACCTTCACCCATATTTATCAAAGTCCTATTGGTGCCATAAAAATCACTTCTCAACAACATTGTATTCAAGAAATCATTTTCACTGATCGTCCCGAATTAGTCACACTTAGCGAAACCATGCCTGAAGTTATACATCAATGCATGGAAGAATTAATCGAATATTTCTCTGGTTCAAGACGCTCTTTTACAGTAGCCATAGACCAAGCTGGCACTGAATTTCAACAAAAAGTGTGGAAGGAATTACACGAGCTTCCCTTTGGAAAAACATTAAGCTATGGTGATCTAGCAAAGAAAATGGGAGATCCTAATTTAGTGAGAGCAGTAGCCAATGCCAATGGGAAAAACAAAATCGCCATTATCATTCCCTGCCATCGTATAATAGGTTCGGATAAATCATTAGTAGGCTATGCCTGGGGGAAATCAAGAAAAAAATGGCTTTTACAACACGAATTCAGACTTGCATTAGGCGTTCAAACTTTATTTTAGAACAGAGATCCATCAAAACCAAAAGGAAGCAAATCCTTTGCAGATTTCACGACCATCACAGGCCCTGTTTTTCCTGCTAAAATGATTTTTATAGCAGCATGGTATCGATTTTCAAAATCTAATAAGGATTGACGACACATTCCACAAGGCGAAATAGGCTCATTACATGCTGTTTTAGAACTATCATAACTAATTGCCATAGTTATTATGGTTTCATTCGGGAATTGACTTCCTATACTGTTTAATAGAGTGCGTTCGGCACATATTCCTACAGGATAACTAGCGCTCTCCTGATTGGACCCTAATATTATTTGCCCATTGGATAATAAAGCAGCCGCACCCACTTTAAAATTAGAATAAGGTGCAAAAGCAGTTTGAGTAGCTTTCATGGCTGCCTTTAATAAAGATGCATCAGCATTATCCAATTGAGAAATGTCCTCTAAATAATCAAATTCGAAATTAAATTGTTGTTTCATAATGGGGATTTAAAAATAAAACCCCACAGGTGTGAGGTTTTAAAAAATATTTATTTAATGGCGCTGAACAATCTGTTCCATCTAATGGATTTATTATAACTAAACCAAATCATGGCGGCACGTCCTACTACATGTGTTTCTGGAACAAAACCCCAATAACGACTGTCTTGAGAACGATGACGATTATCCCCCATCATCCAATAATAATTCAACTCTATTGTATAGGTTGAAGTGGGTTTGCCATCCATCAAAAATTGATTTCCTTTTTGTTCTAAAGTATGATGTTCATAATTGGAAATAAGTCTTCCATAAATTTGAATCGTACTATCATTTAAAGTAATCACATCCCCTTTTTTAGGAATGTATAACGGGCCAAAATGATCTACTGACCATTGAAAATGAGAAACATCGTTGGGGAAAGTATTTCCAATCATGGTGTCTTCAAACTTAGTCACTTTTAGAATTTGAGGTAATTTTTGTAAACTCAAAGCCGCATTTTGCGTCATATTGATTTTAAAAGTGTTAGCACTTCCATCCACTGGTTGAAAATCGGAAGTCGCTTCGGTGATATTGATGCCAATTGTATCTTGAATATAATCTTCCGGAATAGCAGTACCATTGGTTTGCACTAAATATTCTGTTTGTGCAAAAGGAGCGACATAAGCAGGTTTACCATTCACCCATAAATCACTATTTCTCACTTCTATCAAATCCCCGGGAATACCTACACAACGTTTAATATAATTATCGGTTTTATCCATTGGATGCACTAAAATGGGATAATCCGATTGAAGCTTTTCGCGATTATTATTATATTCAGGACTTCTTAAAACATCATAGTAAGGGATCTTACTACCAAACTCTGGTAAATTAATAATGGTATCTCCTGCTGGAAAATTAAATACCACTACATCATTTCTTTCTATGTTTCTAATATTGTATAATCTTTTATAATCTAACTGAATCCATTTTAAATAAGAAGGCGTTGTAGGCGCCATAGGTAAAGTGTTATGTACAAATGGAAAGCTGATAGGTGTTTGTGGAATTCTTGCTCCGTAAGTCACTTTGTCTACAAATAAGAAATCATTCACTAATAATGTTTTTTCCATACTTTCTGTAGGAATCACATAGGCTTCAAAAACAAAAGTTCTAATTAATGTCGCCGCTACCACAGCAAATACGGCCGCATCTACCCATTCTCTAGAAGCAGATTTATGATAATGTTGCAAGGCTGTTTCACCATGCCATTTTTCATTCGCAGATAATCCTAAATAAGGCAAATAAATAAAAGGGAAAAAGACCGTTAAAAAATGATTCAAGAAACTCACTCTTTTAAAATGCATGACAAAAATGATTGAAATCCAGAGTGTCACAAATTGTCCAGCAATGGGGATCAATTGAATCCAAAACCAAAATTTTGAAATTTGACAAAGCTTTACCACTTCCCAAGTATTATAAATAGGGATCATGGCTTTCACAGTATCTACTCCTGCTTTTTTAAGCATTAAATAAATACCAAAATGCCAACCCATCCAAAATAAAATAAAAATAAGGTACCCCATAAAACTTAGTTAATTGTATGAAACAAAAATATCCCTTTGTCAGGGATATTTATAAAAAGATTTGTGAATTTGATGTGAAACTATATATATGGTTAAAAACAAGGATTACTAGAGGCTCGACTACTTGTATTGTTGCATGAGTTCCTTTACTAAAACTACTGATCGAGCGACATCGGGGATGGCTAATGCAGCCAAATTAGGCGCATAGTGCATGGGGGCATCCGCACTCGCTATACGGCGAATAGGCGCATCTAAATAATCAAAGCCTTCCTTTTGTATACGATAAGTTAATTCGGAAGATACACTTGCAAAAGGCCATTGTTCTTCAATGATCACCAAACGATTTGTTTTTTTAACGCTTTCAAGCACTGTCATCCAATCTAATGGTCGAATGGTTCTTAAGTCAACCACCTCAGCACTAATTCCTTCTTTTTCTAATTCTGCGGCGGCACCTAAAGCTACTTTCATCATTTTATTATAAGACACTATCGTCACATCACGACCTATTTTTTTAACGTCCGCTTTACCTAAAGGAATATAATACTCTTCATCAGGTACATCACATTTATCTCCATACATGACTTCACTTTCCAAAAACATAATTGGATCTTCTTCATAACGAATGGCTTGTTTTAATAAACCTTTTGCATCATATCCATTAGAAGGTGAAACCACTTTAATACCAGGTATATTCGCTAAATAACTTTCAAAAGCAGTAGAGTGTTGTGCCCCCAATTGACCTGCACTACCATTAGGACCTCTCATCACAATAGGACAACCAATTTGACCACCACTCATGGCTAACATCTTAGACGCAGTATTTAAAATTTGATCCAAAGGCAATACCGCAAAATTCCATGTCATGAATTCTACAATGGGGCGTAATCCATTTTGAGCTGCACCCACTGCCACGGCTGTAAAGCCTAATTCTGAAATAGGAGTATCAATAACACGCTTCGGTCCAAATTCGGCTAACATACCTTGACTTACTTTGTAAGCCCCATTGTACTCGGCTACTTCCTCCCCCATTAACAAAACTCTTTCGTCTCTTCTCATTTCCTCATTCATGGCTTCACGAAGGGCTTCTCTAAAGGCTATTGAACGCATGTTGGATCTTTTAATTTGAGTGGCAAAAATAAAGCTTTATCTAGGAAAAAAATAATTTGAGGACATAAAAAAATCCCCTCCCCGATACTTCGAGGAAGGGATTTTTTAGGACTAACCCATCCTAAGTCTATTAATAAATATTATAAGCAAAACTTACATAGTATAAACCTCCGATAGCAGGGCTACCATATCCAGTTTTGTAATATTTATTCAATAAGTTGGTACCGCCTGCTTTCACTAAAGACTTCATAGCAGGTAATTTATAAGTTAAAACGGCATCAATTGTTTGATAAGATTCTAATTTACCTACAGAAAATGTTCCTTCATAAATGAATCCATCTTGGTAGTGTAAATTAGCGCTAAATCCTAGACGATTGTTACATAAAAAACCACTATTGTTAATCGCGATATTAGCTCTCATTTTTGGAGTATTGAAATAAGAGATAAATCCACCAGGTAATTCACCAATTTCATCAGAGAAAATGCTACCAGATACACTGAAGTTTCTAGGTAATAAATAATCCAATGATAATCCCCAACCTTTAGTGGAAACCTCACCATCAGCATTCGTTGAAATACTATAAGCCATACGCTTATTAGCATCTAATACATCTAATGGACTAGGCGCTGCAGCATTACGAGATTGTAACACCGTTACACCGCTAATAAAGTTGTTGTATTTACCAGAGTATACATAAACATCGATCAATAATTTCTTAGCCCATAAACCTTTATAACCAATTTCAAAAGAAGACATTGATTCTGGTTTAAACTCATTGAAAGTTTGTTGTTTCAATAAAGCTGGATTAGGCGCACCTGCTAAAGCACTTGCACCAAATGCATTCACACTCGCTAAAGTATAAGCAGGATTGGTATTGAATTTGTAGAAATCTCTTAATTGAGGTAAACCACCCATCAAACGTGTACCACCACCTACTAACAAATTGATCCATTGGTTTTGAGTAGTTGGGAAACGATAAGCTTGTTGGTAAGATAAACGTAAATTGTTGTCTTGAGCTAATTTAATAACCATAGAAGCTCTTGGAGTAAAACGACCAGCAAAGTTACTGTTCTTATCATATCTACCAGATAATGATAATTTCACGAAGTCGCCGAATAATTTTTTAGATAACTGAGCGTAAGCACCAGATTCGTTGATGTTAATTCTTCCTGCAGTATCTGCAAATACAGTTCCCTCAGAATTCAAAACATATTGCTTTATAGTACCACCCACTAATAAATCAGCATTTACTTTATCTAAACCTAATGCATTGGTTAAATTATATTGACCTTCAAATACATTTAAAGTAGATTTCTCTAACAATAAAGCACCTCCTTGTGAAATGGGAGTTCCTGCAATTTTCTTGAATAAATCATTTTGGTAAATAGGACCTGCAGGTCTGTTCGCATCAGCCACAGCACGAGCTGCATTGTGAGCCGCAGCAGCAGGTAAACCAGCATCTCTGTAATTTGCTAAAGCAGTCATATAGGTGGGGTACCATGTAGTACTTGGGCTCCATGCTTCGTTGAAATAACGAGCAGCAATAGTTGCATTATATGAATCACCTGCATCTTCACGAGTAGAATAAGCTCTTAAAAACCACTCTTTAGATTTTAACTCAAATTTGTATTGAGCCATTCTTAAGTTATTGAAAGAATAACGGTCAGAACCAGTATAGACTGTATTACCCGAACCATTATAAAAACTAAATGAAGCTTCTGTGTTATCAGATACTTTATAGTTTAAAGAACCTGTGAATTTCACGTTTAATGTTGTAGGATCTACTACATCTTTTTCAGCATAACCAGTTCTTGAAACACTACCACCAAAAAATCCTTTTGCTTGACCATATAAAAAAGGAGCATAAGGAGCTAATGCAGCATTTTGAGATTTCAAGAAAGCCGTATAACTAGCTAAAGTTGAAAATGAACCAGTAGCACCGTACAATGAGTTGAAGGCTGCAGTACCCGCAGCCAAATTTCCACCATAAGCAGCCGCTAAGCTATTTATAACACCAGATTGAACGGAACCATATACAGAACTTAAAGTACTTGTTGTTTCATCACCATACACGTTCACCCCATCATAGTTAGGATCTGAAGATCTTGTTCCTAAAATAGTTTGACCATTTGCTGTACCAGTTGTACGAGAATAGTTAGTAGCATCATTCCCTAACCAATCTTTAGCTTCTGTAAATTGTGCACCAAATTTGTAAGCAAATTTATCATTTACTTTCTTAGCCCATCTTACTGTCCAATCTTTAAAAGGAGCTAAAGCACGCTCATAGCTATCAATATGGTTAATACCTTGTTTCACTTGGAAACTTAAACCTTGGTATTTAAAAGGACTTTTTGAGTTAATCAACACGGTACCATTCATACCTCCAGAACCATATAAAGCAGAAGAGGCACCTGGTAATAATTCGATATTATCAACGTCTAATTCAGTTAAACCAATCACACTTCCTACTGAGAAGTTAAGACCTGGAGATTGATTATCCATTCCATCGATCAATTGGTTTAAACGAGTGTTACCACTAGAGTTAAAACCTCTTGTTCCAATACTTTTAAAAGTTAAACTAGCAGTGATAACGTCTACCCCTTTTAAGGTACCTAAGATATCATAGTAGTTAGAAGCAGGAGTATTTTTAATAGTGTTATTACTGATTCTTTCAATAGATACAGGAGATTCTAAAATACGCTCAGCAACTCTTGAAGCAGCTACTACCACCTCTGTACCTAATACAAAAGAAGGAGTTAAACTTACTTCAACACTACCATAAAAATTAGCCACTTTTACTTCCTTCTCAGTATAACCTACTGAAGAAAAGACTAATGTAAATGGAGGTTTTTGAGATACGTTTAGTTTAAAATTACCTTTATCATCTGTAAATGTACCATTTGTGCTCCCTTTTACAGTAACAGAAACAGCAGCTAATGATTCCGATGTATTAGCATTTTTCACTGTACCATTTACAGCATTTGCATTTTGAGCATTTGCACTAAATACCGTTAAGGTAAGTAAGCATAAAGTGCTAAAATGACGTAAGAATTTTCTCATAATTTGTTGTTTTTAAATTGAATCGTAGTTAAAAATACCAAATAGTTCCCACTTCAGAAAAAATTATCAATATTGTGTTAAAGTTTTTAATTTTGCCCTATGAAATCCACACCCTTTCCCGGCCAGCTAAATACCTACCATGGTAAAGTAAGAGACGTCTACTATATTGAAAATGAACTACTTGTGATGATTGCAAGCAACAGAATCTCCGCTTTTGACGTAATTTTGCCCGAACCCATCCCCTATAAGGGTCAGGTTTTAAACCAAATTGCGGCCTATATGTTGGCTGCCACCCAGGATATTTGCCCTAATTGGCTTCTAAATACACCTGCTCCAAATGTTGCTATTGGGAAAAAATGTACTCCTTTTAAGATAGAAATGGTGGTGAGAGGCAATTTAGTAGGACATGCTTGGAGAACTTACAGCACCGGTGCAAGAATTTTATGTGGCGTACACTTACCAGAAGGGATGCAAGAAAATGATTTCTTCCCTACTCCTATTATAACGCCATCTACCAAAGCAAGTGAAGGACATGATGAAGATATTTCGAAAGAAGACATTATAAAACAAGGATTGGCTTCTGCTACAGATTGGGATATATTAGAAAAATATGCATTGGCTTTATTTCAAAGAGGAAAAGAAATTGCGGCAAAGCAAGGTTTAATATTAGTGGATACTAAATATGAATTTGGAAAAATTGGAGATACTATTTATTTAATGGATGAAATTCATACTCCCGATTCCTCAAGATATTTTTATGCAGATGGCTTTGAAGAAAGACAACTCAAAAAAGAAAAGCAAAAACAATTGAGCAAAGAGTTTGTGAGAGAATGGTTGATACAAAATAATTTCATGGGTAAAGAAGGACAAACGGTTCCACACATGTCTGCAGATTGGATTGATACTATTTCCAAAAGATATATTGAATTATATGAGCAAGTGATTGGCGAAAAATTTATACCACAGCAATTATCAGAAGAAGAAACTTACCAATTAGTTTGCGCTTCGCTAGAAAAGCTGAGTTAGGATAAACATTGAAAAATTAATATCACTTCTAAACTTCAATAAATAGAATTAAAATGAGGTCATCACTTTTATAAATCGATTCCTAATCGAGGACGTAATCGTTGCTTGCTTTTATTGAATATCTGCTGGCCTTTATCAATTCCTTTTCTTAATTCAATTTGTTGCTCCAAGGGCAAGTGTACAATATCGGTGCAGGCTTGTGTGCAGCAACCAGCAAACTTTTCAGCACAACTTGTACATTGTATAAATAATAAATGACATCCGTCGTTTTTACAATTGGTATGGGTGTCGCAGGGTGCGCCGCATTGATGACACTTTGCAATAATATCTTCTGTAATTTTTTCTCCCAATCTATCATCAAACACAAAGTTTTTCCCTTTGAATTTACTTTCCAATCCAGCTTCTTTAATTTTATTCGCATAATGAATCACACCTCCTTCTAAATGAAATACATTTTTAAATCCTTGATGTAACATATAGGCACTCGCTTTTTCACAGCGTATTCCACCTGTGCAATACATGATGATATTGGCGTCTTTTTTATCCTTTATCATATCAGCCGCCATGGGAAGTTGATCTCGAAAAGTATCAGATGGAATTTCAATTGCCTTATCAAAATGACCTACTTCAAATTCATAATGATTGCGCATATCAATCACCACTGTTTCAGGTAGCTCCAACAATTCGTTCATTTGTTGCGCGTTCACATACTTGCCTTTATTTTCCATACTAAATGTAGGATCGCTTATTCCATCTGCCACAATTTTTTCTCTTACTTTAATACGCAACACCCAAAAACTTTTACCATTATCATTCACCGCCACATTTAATCTTATTTGATTCAATTGTGGAATAGCATATAAATAGGTTTTAAAATCTTCCAACAAATGAGTGGGCACACTTATTTGCGCATTCACTCCTTCGCTAGCAATATAAATACGACCAAATACTTGCAAAGCATTTAATTGTTGATACATGGTATCTCTAAACGCAACAGGGTCAGGGATGGAAAAATATTGGTAAAAACTAAGGGTAGTCCTAGGAAAGGTTTCTTGATACAATTTTTCTTTGAGCTCCTTATTGGAGACACGATTGTGCAATACTGACATAAAATAAATTTAAGCTCAATTACAGGTTAAGCAAATTCAGCACAAAGATAATAAGAAATTGGACTTCTCCCTAGCATCAGGGGACTGATAAAAATCAGTCATTAGTCAACAGAAAGTGTTCACACATCAAAAATTTGTTTTGAGCTAGTAAGTGATTTGAATTATTGAGCGGCTTTTTTATTCCTGATAAAAGACCCTGTTAAAGATGCTAACCCGCCTAATAAAAATCCTACTAGTACCGTAATGAATATTAATTTTTGATAAGATCCTCCTAAAGGTAGAATTTGGGCCACTTTAGTAGATAAAATATGATTATTAGAAATATCCATATAAATACTTAACCCCGCCCATAACAATCCAACTCCTATTGCTCCTGATAAAAAAGCAGCTGCAGGTTTTTGCGGAAGCACTATAGCCACCAATAAATTAGTGATCACAAAACTAAACCAAGGTAAGTCACCATAAATGCCACTAGCATATGCTAATAAAGTAGAGAGTAATAAGGTTGCAATAAATTTCATAAAGTTAGTTTTGAAATATTTTTTAATAGTGATTTAGCGTAAATGATTTATGCATGTTTAAATTGCATATGCCATTTTGCTCTTTCACTTTCTTTTAATTTTTCTTTAGATAAAAACAATAAACGATAATACTTTCCGGCTGCCCAATAATCTACAAAATTATCATAGAATGGACTTCCGGGATTACCACTCTGTCCACCAGGATATAATCCATAGGCTTCAATTTCATCCGTCATGTGCACGACCATTCTCCAGCTAGGTCCGTGATTTTCGGTGGTGGCATTAATAATATTCACTCCGCCTCCTATGGGTAAATTCAAACGGCTTAAGGCAGGAATTTTGGTTAAGTGTACTACCCTTGTTGCTTTAAAGCTGCCCCAGGTTAATTTATTTTCTTTTTCTAAGCTGATTAATTGTTGAGTGGCTCTTTCTATTCCAACATTTACTTGATCTTTTAAAGTTTCAACTTTATCCTTAGTTCGAATATCATCGGCTACCGTAAAATTGGTGTCTCGACAAATTTGTTCTAATAATACAAATGATTCTGGTTTAGTCAGTGGAATTTTAGACCCTGCTAATTCGTCCGACCACACTGCAGATTCCACACTATCCCAAATCAATTTAAACACAGTGATGCCCTTTGAATTTTCATCATTTTTTAAATCCCATGCATTCAATATGGTCACCATTCTTTTTGCTTGAGGGCTTAATAAATCCATTTGAATCAATCTATTTAAAGCAGGACGAGCTTGAGCTGCAAATACATTGTCATTATTGGTTTGTAAGGCCATCATATCCTCCGGCGTAATTTGAGTCATCGGTGTTAAATGTTGATTCACACTGATTCCTCTATATAAAGGGAAAGAAGCAGCGGTTCCTAAATAATAAGGATAAGTGGCGTCGGTCGCTTTTTGATTCGCACTACTTACAAAACCACGTGATGGATTCATGATCATTGGATTTTCATTTCCAGGAATGATTCCCTGCCAATCATAAGTACTATCCTCGCCTGGCATAATAAAATCTCCTTGACGCTCCCATCTTGCTACAAAATCACCTTGTTGTTTAATAGCAATATTACCTGTCTTGGTGGCCATTACAAAATTTTGTCCTGGACATTTCCATAAAGAAATCGCCTGCAAATAATCGGAAACATTTTTTGCGCGATTCAGCTTATAAAAAGTTTCTACCCCTGTAGAGGTATTATGTGCAGTCCATTTTACTGCTAAATTTTTTCCATTGGATTGTTGATTTTGATAAAAGGCATCAAACATGACTGGCCCCCAATGACTCATAGAAATATTTTCAATCACATCAGCACTATCTTTTACCTTAATCACTTCAGTTCGCTTGGTGACATTTTTCCAAGTCCCATTATACCAATATTCATTTTGTGTACTGTCTTTAAATTTCACTTCATAATAATCCAATACATCTCTTCCCGCATTGGTCACTCCCCAAGCCAAGCTGTCATTAAATCCAATAATAACTGCAGGAGATCCTGGAAAACTTGCTCCGTAAGTACTATGGGTGGGGGTGGTAATTTGAACTTCAAACCAAAGTGAAGGAAGGTTCAACCCTAAATGAGGATCACTACATAAAATAGGACGTCCCGATTTTGTTTTGCTTCCACTTACCGCCCAGTTATTACTTCCATTATTTTTATTGGGTGCTTCCGGACTTTCCTCATACCTGAATAATTTTTTAGAAGCCGGCATTTTTAAATACGCCGTATCTGCCGATCCTGGTTTGATGGGTTTGATGGAGGGCTTAGCAAATTCAGTTCCTTTTGGAATAATGGGATCCAAAGAATCCTGCTGATTAGGATATAATTTTTGAAATAAATCATACCCCAAATAATCACGGGTATTGGTTAATTGTAAATCTGTTGTAGCCGAACGTCCTGTCAAATCATAAGACATGAACATTAAAAATAAATACGTTTTTTTAGGCGTCCACAATTCAGGCGCATAATTCATCAACTTATATTCAAAAGGTAAATCCTCTGGCTTTAATTGATTGATATAAGCATTGACTCCAGCAGTGTAAGAGTCTACAGTAGCTTTCATTACAGGATTATTCTCATTAATATAAGACTCTGTTTGTTCTGCCCCATAGACCATTCCTAATCTTCTAAAAAAACGATCAATGGATAATTTATCTGCTCCAGCAATTTCACTTAACCGACCCGATGCCACTCTGGTTTGAAAATCCATTTGCCACAATCTAAATTTTGCATGTAAATATCCTTGTACATAATAGGCATCCAAATCATTGTCAGCATAAATATGTGGTACTAAGCGATCATCAATAGTGACATCTACATCGCCTTTTAAATCATTCGCAAGAATGGTAGCATCAAAATTGGTATGAATATTTTCGGCATTTTTCCAAAAACCATGTTGAGGAGACAGAAAATATCCCAACTTGGGGGATTTGGTAGCACCTAATTTAAGTTGAGTATTTAAAGTCACAACAAGTCCTGTAGTGACTAGGGCAGATGCTAAAAATGGCAGTAATCGCATACTAATTATTTAGACGCCTAAATTACACTTTTATTTCGTAATCAACTGTGACTTAAAATAGTCTAAATGAGATGCTAATGGTAAGTAGGGATGCATCTCTAAAAGAGTCTTCGTTTTATCTATATTTTGTAGCAAAAACTGTTGATGATTTTCGGAACCTACAAAAAAGGGCTTATGCTGTTTAGCGATCTCTAGCTCCGCCACTTGTTTCATGACTAATTGAGTTTCTTCATTCATATAGGTCTCTACCCACTTTTCCCATACATATTGTGATGCTGCATGATTGGGATGTACTAAATCTTCAGCATAAAATCGATAATCTCTTAAATCATCTATCACAAATTCATACGCAGGAAAATAAGCAACTTGCTTTTCGGATGCCACTACTTCATGTACAGCGTAAATTAAGACCGCTTTACTTTTATTATTTTCAACAAGCCCTTCCCTTAAATGACGAACTGGACTGATCGTAAAAATGATATTTATAGAAGGATTAAATGCTTGTAACTGATGAATTAAATGCTGTAATTCTTTTTTAAGGGCTTCAGGCTGCATGAGTTCTTTTTGAAACCATAGTGCCGGAGCTTTATGATTATTCGCCACCACCTGACCTTTTCCTAGCGGCGCTTCTTGATTGATATGATACAGCCAAGCAGAACCCAATGTAATGACTATATGTTGTGCGTTTTTTAAAAATAGATGCGCGTGCTGAATAGACTCATTTATTTTTTGCAAAGATTCCTGAGGTGTAATTCCTGAAAAACGACTATGATGATTCCAACTATGCCAAACATCTTGATATAAAAATAAATCTTGTGGAGTATAAATTTTTGCTGTGATATAATCTTGAATAGATTGAATGACACTTATAGGATTGAATAATATACCATGTGGATTTTCTAATAAGCGAAATTGATGTGACTTTAATTTTGCCCCTATATTTTCAGAAAAACAGGACCCTATTAATAACATGGAATCCTGATAGCCTATCTTTTGCTGAGATGGCTTGGCAGCTAAACTTAATTTTAATTTGAGTGAACTCATTTAATTTACAATGTAGAGGGGAATAATCTCTGCTTCATCGCTTCATATAAAATAATACCCGCAGCCACCGACACATTGAAAGAATCAAAATTGGTCGCCATAGGAATCTTAAAAAAATAGTCTGCAGATTTAGCTAAATAAGGTTGTACTCCACGTCCTTCATCTCCCATGATAATACAAGAGGGTATCGTAAAATCTAATTCATGTACATTTTTATCGGCGCGCATTTCACTTGTAAATACTTGTATTCCATTTAAATGCAAAGCATCCACCGCTTTTAATAAACTTGCAACACGCACAATTTGAATATGCTCCAATGCGCCTGCACTACTTTTAAAGGCTTCTTCATTTAAAGCACCTACTCCTTTATCCGGAATAATTAAGGCTTGTGCCCCACAGCAATGTATACTTCTGCCAATGGCCCCAATATTACGCACATCAGTCACCCCGTCTAACATCATAAATAAAGGTGTTTCTCCTTTGGATACGACAAAGTCAATGACTTCTTGCAAGTCCATGTATTTTACTTTCGAAATAAAAGCCAAAACACCTTGATGATTCGCCTTACTCAGTCCATTTATTTTTTCAATAGGAACTAATTGTATGGGTATATTTTGTTCTTTTGCCGCTTGTTTAATTTCACTCAATCCCTCCCCTTGTGCATTTTTTTGAATTAATATTTTTTCAATATTCACATCAGATGCAAACGCTTCTATCAAAGGTTGTCTCCCAATTATAAATTTTCGTTCCGTATTGGATCTTCTCTCTGAACTGTAATTTCTTTTAAATCCAGATCTGTTATTAGATTGATTGCGTGGCTCCATATGATTCAAAGGTACTCGTTTTTAAGAAAGTTTTTATAGGTATAAAAAATCCCTTCACGAAAATTCGGAAGGGATTTTTTATAATGATTCTTAATCTATTTTAAACCGAAAGCTTTTTTCACTTTCGCAACATAATCTAATTTCTCCCAAGTAAACAATTCAACTTTTAAAGTTTTTGATTTACCATCTGGAGTTGTGAATGTTTTGGTAACTACTTCATTCTTACGACCCATATGACCATAAGCAGCAGTCTCACTATACATGGGCGTTCTCAACTTTAATCTTTGTTCAATAAAGTAAGGACGTAAATCAAAAATTGATTCCACTAATTTGCCTATTTGACCATCATTCATTTTCACTTTAGCAGTACCATATGTGTTTACGTTAATTGAAGTTGGTTTAGCCACACCAATCGCGTAAGATACTTGTACTAATACTTCGCTAGCTACACCAGCAGCTACTAAGTTCTTAGCAATATGACGCGTTGCATAAGCTGCAGAACGGTCTACCTTACTTGGATCCTTACCAGAGAAAGCACCACCCCCGTGTGCACCTTTCCCACCATAAGTGTCCACGATAATCTTACGGCCTGTTAAACCCGTGTCTCCGTGAGGCCCACCAATTACAAACTTTCCAGTAGGATTAATATGATAAGTAATATCGTTGTTAAATAACTTTGCGTACTTCTTATATTTTGCCTTTACTCTTGGGATTAAAATTTCAACGATATCTTTTTTGATTTTCGCTAACATTTTTCCTTCAGCATCAAAATCATCGTGTTGTGTACTCACCACAATCGCGTCAATTCGAACTGGCTCGTTTTTGTCGTTGTACTCTAAAGTCACCTGAGATTTTGCATCAGGACGTAAATATTTAATCGCCTTATTCTCTCTTCTTAAGGCAGCTAATTCAATTAAAATTTTGTGCGCTAAGTCCAAAGCGAGTGGCATGTAATCTTCCGTTTCGTTGGTAGCATAACCAAACATCATCCCTTGGTCACCCGCACCTTGCTCTTCTTTTTTCTTTCTATCTACCCCTTGATTAATATCTGCTGATTGTTCGTGAATAGCACTTAATACACCACAGCTATCGGCTTCAAACATGTATTCACTTTTTGTGTAACCAATTTTCTTGATCACATTACGTGCAATCGTTTGAACATCTAAGTATGCTTTAGATTTTACCTCACCTGCCAAGATTACTTGACCTGTGGTCACTAAAGTCTCACATGCCACTTTTGATTGTGGATCAAATGCTAAAAAATTGTCAATTAAGGCGTCAGAAATCTGATCCGCTACTTTGTCTGGATGTCCCTCAGAAACACTCTCAGAAGTAAATAAATAAGGCATATTCTTTTATTTAGATGTTGTAAAGTGCAAATATATAAATAATTACTATTTATACTAGTTTTAGAAACTATAATTCAGAATAATAAACGTGCAATCTCATTCGGAAACGAGAATGCTTACCTCCTCCAATTCTAACCCTTCCAATAGCTGCTTGGTTACCTAATGAAGTGGTTAAGTAGTCAATCCCAGCTTGTTTATTATTGGGGTATGGGGGCACGAAAGTAATAGAGTCATTTACTGGAGCCATGATTCTGAAATCAAAAAGTGAATCAGATCTTGATATCACTCCCTGAACATATCTACTAATATTAAAATTATAGCTAGCTACTTTAGGATAACCATTCAATGATTTATATACCAGCTTGCCGCCAAAACGATTCATATATTCGGTACTTGAAGTACCTACATAATCATTAGGCACATTTCTAACTTTTTTCGTTGCTGTGTCGTACACGCCTAAGAATAAATATTGAGGAGGCAACATTTGCGTTTCTAAAGTATTATAGGTAGCATCATCTGGAACTTGCTCTGCAATTAATTCTGCTCGATGTATTAATCTATTTTTAAAATTCTTTAAGCCTGGTATTTTAACCTTAACCATCGTTCCAGGACTTGTTTGAATATAAACTAAACTGTCATTGGCAGTAGTTGTTGGATTGAAATGCTTAAATACTTCAGCTGATTTACGATTACGAGTAATGAAATTCGCATCTGCATTACTATACAAACTGAATTTCATGAAACTAACAGAAGTGTCACGTTTAGTCGCATTTAATGAACTGGAAGAATAATATAAGGCCAGTTTCGTATTCGTATCTGTCATACTTATACGAATTAATGAATTCGCATTATCACTTGTACTCAAAGCAAATCCTCTAAAATATTCACGTAAAGTGGAATCAGAATGATAGGCATTGGAAGAATCAAAATCCTTCATGAATTGCATAGCAACAGAAGGTAATAATTTAATACGTATTTGATTGTTAGAAGATTCAAAAAGCGTAAAAACAGAATCCCTAACTTTTGTATAATCGAGCTTATAGGGATTTGCTAAAGCACTCCCTGCTTGGATATTATATACTTCAGGGAAATTACTTGCATAATATTTTGAAATATCTATTGGTGTAGACCCTGATATTCTATTGACGTTAATTGTAATAGGCTTTGTAGAGTCTCCATAAAATCCACGATAACTTAAAACCAAAACAGCAGAATCTACTCTTAAACTATCTTTGTCTCCTGGTATATAAAAAGGGAAAAAAGAAGGCAATAATTGAAAATACATATTGGCTTTAGTAGTACCAAACATAGGATCATTGGTGATACTACCTAACACATGCTCGTCATTTCCGTAAATTCTCAATGAATCTGGATAATCTATGGTTTGTGTTTCCACATCAAAAGTGGTATCCTTGGTGGCTACAGCATCAAGAGAAGGCAATAAGCCTAAACCTAATTCAGAAGTACTGATTCTGGTACATGCCGAAAAAACAATGGTTAATAAAAGGAAAAAAGAAAGCTTCTTAATGTTATTGATTGATGCCATGAATTTAATTGTCGTTACTTGCCTGCAAGTTCGTTGTATAAATCTAAATACTCTGTTAAATCGGAATCCCAACCGTTAAAAGGCACTACTTTTTTACCTTTTACTGCAGAAAACTCTGATATTAACTTTTTATCTATTACGTCAGCTCCAAAAGTAATGGCATCCGCATAGGTGGCACCCCCTCTGAATAAAGCTGCATTATTTAAATCTTTGAAGGATTCTAAATCCTTTTCTTTAATATTCGCATTAATAATAGCCTTAGCTATAAAGTCCTTTCCTAGTTTTTCCTCAAAAGTGTTTTGACCAATGGTGAATATGACTTTTGAATTAGAGAATACAGGTTCTTTTTTGAAAGCTGTTTTAATATAAGCAGGAATTAAGCCTGTCATCCAGCCACTACAATGAATCACATCGGGAGGCCATCCAAATTTCTTAACTGTTTCTAAAGCCCCACGGCAAAAGAAAATAGTACGCATAGCGTTATCATCAAACCATTTTTCATTTTCATCATGAAATATATGCTTACGCTTGAAGAAATCTTCATTTTCTAAAAAGTAGACTTGTAATCGGGCATTAGGTAAAGAAGCTACTTTAATTTGCAAGGGATAATCATCGCTATCCACTTGTACATTGATACCAGATAAGCGGACTACCTCATGTAAACGATGTCTACGTTCGTTAATGATGCCAAATCTTGGCATAATACAACGCACTTCCAGACCACTGTCGTTACTTTTAATCGCGAGCTTATTAATTACCTCAGCAAACTCTGTCAGCTCTAAATAGGGCGACATTTCTGTGGCGATGTATAAGATTCGTTTTTTTTCAGACATTCCTTTTGGGTTTAACTCAGAACCAACTTTGAGTGTGCGAAGGTACGTAAAAGCAAGGACTTTAAGAAACCGCAAAAAAGAGGAATAAATACCCCTCCCTGAAACCATATCTTAACAATTGGTTGTAAATTGCACATCAACGCTCCAAAAGCCGACATTATGGGTAAATTTCTTAAAATCGGATTCTTCTTTCTTATAGGCATATTGCTGATTTGGTGGAGCTTACATCAAATTCCACCCCAAGAATGGGATAAATTTACGCAAACCTTAAAGCACTCTAAATTTTGGATCATTATCCCGGTATTTTTCATTTTAGGCCTTTCCCATTTTATTAGGGCTCTAAGATGGAGACTCATTATGGAACCCTTGGGTTATACACCTTCCGTGACAAATACCTTTTTGGCTGTACTAATTGGATATTTAGCAAATTCGGCAGTGCCTCGTTTAGGGGAGGTTTTAAAATGTACGATATTATCAAAATATGAAAATGTGCCAGCCGAAAAAATTGTAGGCACCATTGTAGCGGAAAGAGCTTTTGATGTGATGTGCTTAGGGCTTGTTTTTTTATTAGCCTTGACACTTCAATTTAATGTCATTGAAGCAGGTTGGCAGCAATTAAATGCAGCTAAGGATCCAAGTCATGCAGGGCAACCTTGGGTCATGTATATATTAGGTGGCATTACATTATTGGCACTTTTATTTTTCTGGATTTTTAAAAAACGATTCGCCCATTTAATTATCAGTTTCAAGAAAATAATATTAGGTGTTTGGGAAGGAGTCATGAGCGCCACCAAATTAAAAAAGCATAACTTATTTTTCTTTTATTCTTTTTGTATTTGGTTCCTTTATTTACTTGCCACCTTTATTGGATTGTACGGTACCGAAGGAACAGCAAGCTCTTTTTCTACTGCCATAAGTTGCTTGGCATATGCTAGTATTGGTATGATTATTACCCCAGGAGGTATTGGTGCTTACGCTTATTTTTTAGCCAAAGTGTTAGAGTTAAATGGGATTGAATATGCATTAGGATTAGCGAACGGAACTTTACAATGGTTCTCGCAATTTATTATAGTATTAGTATTAGGCGGTATTAGTTTAATCATACTTCCTTTAGTGAATAAGCAAACAAAATAAAATGAGAGCAATAGCATCCATTGAAAAAAAAATCATGACAGTAGCGCAAGCACTCACGGTGATAGCAGGCTGGAAAGCTTTGGGCAAAACATTTGCTTTTACGAATGGCTGCTTTGATATTTTACACCCAGGACATTTATTTTCATTAGCACAAACTGCGCAAGAAGCCGATTTTTTAGTAGTAGGATTGAATAGCGACGCAAGTGTTCAAAGACTAAAAGGCCCTACCCGACCCATTAATAACACCGAAAGCAGAGCCATCGTTTTATCCAATTTAGTATTAGTAGACATAGTGGTGGTATTTGAAGAGGACACCCCCCTTGAATTAATCTCTACCTTATTACCAGATGTCTTAGTCAAAGGTGGCGACTATACTATAGAAACTATTGTTGGCGCAAAGGAAGTGATAGCGAATGGGGGTAAAGTCATTATCAACCCCATTGTTGAAGGGTTTTCCACTACTGGATTGATTGAAAAAATAAAACACTAAACTATTTTAAAATGGAATTTTTACAACCACTTCACATTCAATCCGAAAATGAAGGAAGTTCAACGGGTGCCCATTGGATAAAAAGCAAGGGCCCTAAAATGAATTCCTACTCCCCTGTAGATGGAAAATTAATTGGCACAGTTGTTACTACAGACGCTGCAGCATATCAAGAAGTGATTCAAACTGCGGAGAAAGCTTTTAAAGTATGGCGAAATTGGCCTGCACCTAAACGCGGAGAAATTGTAAGACAATTAGGAGATGCATTAAGACATGAAAAACATTTTTTAGGTCAGTTAGTGAGTTATGAAATGGGAAAAAGTTTACAAGAAGGTTTAGGGGAAGTGCAAGAAATGATTGACATCTGTGATTTTGCAGTGGGACTGTCACGTCAATTATATGGCCTCACTATGCATAGTGAACGACCTTCTCATAGAATGTATGAACAATGGCATCCGTTAGGATTAGTAGGAATCATATCTGCTTTTAATTTCCCTGTTGCGGTATGGAGTTGGAATGCTGCCTTGGCTTGGGTGTGCGGAAATGTCACCGTATGGAAGCCTAGTGAAAAGACCCCTTTATGTGGCAATGCTATTCAAAATATAGTTGCTACAGTATTTGAAAAAAATAATGTCCCTGATGGGGTGAACAATTTAATTCAAGGAGGTCGTGAAGTGGGTGAATGGATGAGTCATGATACACGTATCCCTTTAATTTCTGCCACAGGATCTACTCGAATGGGAAAAGAATTAAATACAGCAGTAGCGGCTAGATTAGGCAAAACTATTTTAGAATTGGGCGGAAATAATGCCATCATCATTTCAGAACATGCCGATTTAGATATGTCTTTAATAGGATCTGTGTTTGGAGCAGTGGGCACAGCGGGACAAAGATGTACCAGCACGCGTAGACTGATTATTCATGAAAAAGTATATGACGCCTTCGTTGCAAAATTGACCAAAGCCTATCAACAAATAAAAATTGGAGATCCTTTAGATGTTAAACATCATATGGGGCCATTGATTGATCAAGATGCTGTGGCGATGTATTTAAATTCCATTGAAGCTTGCAAAAAAGAAGGGGGGAAATTTTTAGTGGAGGGTGGCGTGTTAGATGGCGCGGGATACGAAAGTGGTTGTTATGTCAAGCCTTGTATTGCAGAAGCACAACCCCATTATTCTATTGTTCAACATGAAACCTTTGCTCCAATTTTATATTTATTAAAATACAAAACTTTAGAAGAAGCCATTGCTATTCAAAATGGAGTGCCACAAGGATTATCTTCTGCTATCATGACATTAAATATGCGTGAATCAGAATTATTTTTATCACAGCAAGGAAGTGATTGCGGTATAGCAAATGTGAATATTGGAACCAGCGGCGCGGAAATTGGAGGTGCTTTTGGAGGTGAAAAAGAAACAGGCGGCGGTAGAGAAAGTGGCAGTGACGCATGGAAAGCCTATATGCGTAGACAAACCAACACTATTAATTGGAGTACCCAACTACCTTTAGCACAAGGCATTCAATTTGATTTGTAAAAGAATAAAAAGTTTGATACTATAATTTAAGAGGCCCTATGATAAAAAGATTTAAAAAAGCAATACTGTCATTTTTGTTTTTAGCGAGTGCTCAATTATTGTTGGCACAAAATTTTCAAAACTGGCATTGGAAGGATTATCACACAGATACCATTCATGGTATTAGCTTACATAAAGCTTACCAGCTATTAGCTACACTACCTCAAAAGTCAAGCCCCATTATAGTAGCAGTTATTGACGGAGGTATTGACACCAATCATATCGCATTGCATAATTTATTATGGACCAATGCAAAAGAAATCCCTAATAATGGTATAGATGATGACCACAATGGATATATAGATGATGTGCATGGATGGAATTTTATTGGCGGTAAAGACGGACGTAACATTAATAAAGCGTCTGATGAAAAATCCAGAATTTATCATCAGTTTAAAAATAAATTTGAAAATAAAGCCATCGACACGAATACATTGAATACGCTAGATAAAAGAAATTATATTATTTGGAAACAAACCGAAAATGAAATTCAAGTTTCAGAAAATGATCTTGCCAATGTGCAATATGTAAAAATGGCCACCAATGCTTTAAGAAAAATGGGGGGCATCTTATTGAAAGAAATAACAGATTCTAATTTTACGGTTTTACAATTGGAGAATTTTCAACCTGTTGGTCGTGTGACTTTAGAAACCAAAATGGCCTACTTAAGAACAATTAAAATTTTAGGTATAGAATCAGAAAGCACGTATCCTGAAATCATGAGCGACTTGGAAGAATATGTGGAAGGAAAAGAAAAAGCAGCAAATGCAAAAATGAACCCTCCTATTCCTATTAGAGAAGATATTATTAAAGATCAGTATGAAAACTTTGCCGATAAATATTATGGCAACAATGATATTACGGGTCCTAATGCAAAGCATGGTACCCATGTAGCTGGATTAGTAGCAAGCGTCCCAGATAGCAGTTGGAACGTATTTAAATTGTATCCTGCTATTTCTATTATGGGAGTAAGAACAGTGCCTGATGGAGATGAATACGATAAAGATGTAGCATTAGCCATTAGATACGCTGTAGATAATGGCGCTAAAATCATCAACATGAGTTTTGGAAAATCCTATTCTCCCCAACAAGCATGGGTAGATAGTGCCATTAGATATGCTGCCCAAAAAGATGTTCTATTAGTCCACTCTGCAGGAAATGAATTTTACAATTTAGATATAAAATCAGTCTACCCTAACGCCTACTCCACTACATTTATGGATACCGCACAAAATGTGATTACGATTGGAGCTAGTAGTGACGAAAAAATAAATGGATCTTTATTAACCGACTTTAGCAATTTTGGAACAAAAACAGTGGATTTATTATCTCCTGGTAATAAAATTTATTCTACCCTACCTGGCAAAAACAATTATGGTTATTTACAAGGTACCAGTATGGCTTCCCCTATTGTGAGTCATATTGCAGCTATGATTCGATCTTATTATCCTCAATTAAGTGCGATTCAAGTCAAACAAATTTTGATGAATAGTGCTTGGAAACCAGAAGATTCTAAACAGAAATTCACAGTGCCCAATAGAGAAACAGAAAAAACATTATTGGAAGTCACTAAAACTGGCGGTATAGTGAATGCAGCAAATGCACTAGCTTTGGCGCAAATCGTTCAACCCACAAATACAAAAAGTGCTGAGAAAAAGAAGTCTAAAAAAAATTAATTCTAGCGAACTAATTGACCCACAAAAAATTAATTTCAAATCTAATACTATGTCAAGACCCAGTGCCACAGAATACGGAGCATTTTATCAAACCTATATTAATTATACTAGCGGAAAAGATTATTCCATTTTGGTTCAACAATATCAAGACAGAATTATTGAATCTTGGAGTGCCATTCCTTTAGAAAAAATGAATTACGCTTATGCTCCTGACAAGTGGACGATTCGCCAAATGTTGCAACATGTAATTGATACTGAAAGAATATTTGCTTACCGAGCTTTAGCGATTTCAAGAAAAGAGCCTGCTGCCCTATTGGGATTTGATGAAAATGAATATGCTAAAAATGCCCCTGCTACGAATCGAAATTGGAAAGAAATGATACAAGAATGGCGGGTAGTAAGACAATCTACCAATTTATTATTTAGCTCTTTCACCGAAGATCAAATCAAAGCAAAAGGAACTGCCAGCGGTCATCCTATTTCGGTGAACGCCCTTGGCTTTATTATTTTTGGACATGCTTTGCATCATTTGCATATTTTAAAAGAGCGATACGATATTTAAATAAAATATTAAAAAAACACATTAAAAAAGGCGTCCCGATTCATCGGGACGCCTTTTTTATATAGCTCTATTTTAACTAAAAATTAAAATTGCTTATTACCATACAAATGAATCGCTAATTGAACTTCAGTATCTACTGCGCCAATTCCGTAATTGATTCCGAAAACAGTTCTGTCAAAAGGAAAAAATGCTTCTGCAAAAAATCCTTTTTCTTTATCATTTCTTTCCGCACTTCTAATGGTAGCAGGGAAAGTAACAGGAGCTTTAATACCTTTTAACGATAAATCACCAGTGATACTTACTTTGTTATCTGTAATATATTTTACACTTGTAATGTTGAACGTTGCTTCACCAAATTTAGAAATATCAAAAAAGTCGGCAGAAGATAAATGACCTTGTAAACGATCACCCGCTGCATCAGTCACTTTCATACCAGCAACATTAATGACAAAATTACCTCCTACTAATTTGCCGCCGTCTACACGGATAGTTCCCGATTTGATAGGGAAATAACCTGTATGGTAATCTCCGGTTTTAGAGCCCACAAAGTCAATTTTGCTTTTATCAGCACTTACTGTAAAATTTTGTTCCAAATTAGTTTTAGGTTTAGGACTAAATGAAACTAAGGCTAAAGCAGCCACCACAGAAAGCGATAAAACGATTTTTCTCATATTATTTTTTTTAAATTTTAAAAAGGAAGCAGGAAAATACATTTAAAAATTGAATTTACCTCCCTCCCACATAGTTTGATAATTGAATATTAACAATACAAATATATAATTCAATGTTTAAACAACAAAATATATTTTTTGGTATATTCTATGCCTATAATCTAGTATCTTTGCCAAAATTTTTATAGAATGAATCTGCATGAATACCAAGCAAAAGAATTGCTTAAAAAATACAATGTCCCTGTTCAAGAAGGCGTTGCAGTAGAAACACCTGAAGCAGCAGTAGCAGCTTATGAAAAAATTGCTACCGAAACGAATAATAAATTTGCTGTTGTAAAAGCACAAATCCACGCAGGTGGACGTGGAAAAGGAAAAATTGTAGGCACCGAACAAAGAGGTGTTGCAGTAGGTAAATCAGCTGATGATATCAAAACATTTGCAACCAATATATTAGGTGGCACTTTGGTGACAATTCAAACCGGCCCTAGCGGTAAATTAGTAAGCAAGATATTAGTAGCACAAGACGTTTATTATGAAGGTCCTCAACCTACTAAAGAATTTTATTTATCTATATTATTAGATCGTTCTAAAGGAATGAATGTGGTAATGTATAGTACCGAAGGTGGTATGGATATTGAAGAAGTGGCTCATAACACTCCCGAAAAAATATTTAAAGAGTGGGTACACCCAGGTGGTGGCTTACAGGGATTTCAAGCACGTAAAATTGCTTTCAATTTAGGTTTAAGTGGTGACGCTTTAAAGAATTGCGTAAAATTTGTAACCAATTTATACAATGCATACGTAGGATTAGATTGCAGTATGCTTGAAATTAATCCTTTGTTTAAAACAAGTGACGATAGAATTATCGCCGTGGATTGTAAAATGAATGTAGATGACAACGCCTTAATGCGTCATCCTGACTTATTAGCGATGCGTGATGTAACGGAAGAAGATCCAACCGAAGTAGAAGCAGGAGAATACAACTTAAACTTTGTAAAATTAGATGGTAACGTAGGTTGTATGGTAAATGGTGCTGGATTGGCTATGGCGACTATGGATATGATTAAATTAAGTGGTGGTGAGCCAGCTAATTTCTTAGACGTAGGTGGTAGTGCCAATGCACAAACTGTAGAAGCAGGATTTAGAATTATTATGAAAGACCCTAATGTGAAAGCTATTTTAATTAACATCTTTGGCGGTATTGTTCGTTGCGATCGTGTTGCTGCTGGTGTGATTGAAGCATTCAACAAATTAGGCAATATCAATATCCCTATCATTGTTCGTTTACAAGGAACCAATGCAGTGGAAGCTAAAAAATTGATTGACGAAAGTGGATTGAAAGTTCAATCTGCGATTCAATTGAGCGAAGCAGCAGCTTTGGTGAAACAAGCTGTAGCTTGATTATAAGTGCACTTTTTTTGCAAAAATAAAAGTGCACTTATAACCCTCTAAAAACTTTAAAGCCCCCATATTTGGGGCTTTTTTATACATGCACTTTTTTTGAAATATTTCTTCTTTACTACTTTTCTTCCGGAGATAATGGTTTTACTTCTGTGAGGGCACTAAATAAGTAAATATGCCCGCTAGCAATCTCCACACATTCAATTCGCTTTCTTCTAGTTTTTAATTTCTGGAACACCCTTCCTTTGGTTTCCATAAATCGAGTACCGTCTGGCACATTCGCCAATACTACTACCCCTTCTTTCTGAATTGGATTATACTTTCGAAGAACTAATAATAAATCTGTTTCTCCGTTGGCAGTTGCAGCAGGATTTAATAAGGTTTTATGTAAACTTTTTTTGATATCTGTGGGGAAAATATCCAATTGTATAAAAGAATGTAATAATGCCCCGTAAATATTTTTCCATTCCCTGCCATGCGCATCTACCCGATTTCCAAATTGCTCAAAACATAATAAATGTGCTAACTCGTGTAACAACGTAATTAAAAACTCATATTGATTCAAATTGCCATTCACTGTTATTTTGTGATTAGCACCTCTACTTGCATGTCTATAATCTCCTAAAACCGATTTCCTAGCTTTCGTAACAGTTAAATGTACTTTGTATTGATTGATCAATGAAACAACCGCATCAAAAGCCCCTTTGGGAATAAAAGCATTTAATGCATGTAACGGATGTTCAACTTTTGACAATTTTATTTATTTTGAAAGTTTATTTTGAAAGTTTCTTTTTTGAAAACAAATTTTTATTTACGAATAACCCATTTTATTTCTAACCAAGTAAAAATCATATAAAACGCCATTGCAATGATTAAATTTATCATACCTAACGGAGTTTTTACTTGTGTGGCATATGCTAAAGCAGAGCCAGCAAATACCATGAGCTTTAATAGCGTGCCTATCATCACCGATCTCACCATGGCATTCGGATTATTACTATCCGATTTAATAAAACGCAAATAATTAACCACTGACATCAAAAGCAACATCCCATTGACTGTCATTAAAAAAGGAATTTTTAATTTACCTACAGTAATGCTTTCTTGGCTTACCAATAAATTTATAATTGCCAAACCTCCCATTATCAATGAAAATAATATAATAATGGGTAAAAGGTGTTTAGACTTCATAAATTAGATAGTTGAATGATTAAAAGGTAAAATATGATGCAACATTAGGCATCATTTCCAGGCTTAGTATCTTTGATGATTTTAAAAAGAGTAAATAATATAAATAGAAAAGGCAATATCCAAATGAACATAGGTCTTAGATTAAAATAGAGATCCAATTTTTTGCCTACATATAACAAAATCAAAAGACCCCCCAATAATTGAGCTCCTAAATTGCTATATTTTGCCCAAGGATTCATTTGTTTCATCTTAGAATCAGTCATTGGATGTTTTACTTTCGGGAAGTTGTAAAGGAATAGTATCTAATTGTTGAGGATTCCCTTCGGTCAATACTTTTTTTAAACCTTCTAAATATTGTTCTTTAAAATGGATGGTTTGTTCTAAAGAATCCGTTCTAATTTTAAGCAATTGTAATTCCGTTTGGCTTTCCTTGGAACCATAGCCTGGAATATAATATTTAAGGGGCGTAAAAGCGATTAAAGCAATGGTAAGACCTACCAATAAAATAAACAAAATACTCACCCCCACATAGACCGAATTCCTAGACAATCTGAAAGCTACTACTTCATCGTAAGTATCATCATTCATAATGACCAAACGATAGGTATTACTTCTTCGCTTAAAAGTGTTGTTATTATCTAAAATAGCCATATTAAAAGTTGCTTGTTAAAGGTACTAAATAAACAGAATTAATTGTATTTTTAGCACACATTCGTACAAATATGATTTTGCTGAAGTACCCATTCAAAAAACAAGGATTTACACTCCTATTAGGAAGCTTATTTTGCCTCCTAAACAGCATATCATTACAAGCTCAAACGAGTGGAAAACAAATACTTGATACCAACAAGCCATTACTAGATATCAACAATACTAAAATTGTAAAAAAAATCAACGCTATTTTAGATAGTAATCAAAAAAAAATTAATGGCCTTTTATTTAGTAAAATAGATAAAGCAAAGTCATCTTTAGATAGCATTAAAAAAACATTTATCCCTGCAGAAGAAGAAAGGCCACTTCCCTATGAACTTTTATTAAATAAAAAATACACCTTAGGCAGAAGAGCATATCAAAATACCGTTGCGCAGTATAATTTTATATTCCATGCAAATCTTGAATTAAATGAAATCATTCAAACAGCACGATTAAATAACGAAGAGGATTACACCGAACTACTTCCGTTTTATGATTATGATTTATCCACTACTGCTAAAAAAAGTATCGACTCCATCATATACCGATGTAATGCTAATATTGTTTTACATGATTTAAGGAATAATTGGGTAGACGATTCTTATCTCACTTTAGCTAAAGCTTATTTATTTCACAAAAACTTTGACACAGCAGGAAGTTTATTACAATTCATTAACTACTCCTTTGATCAAAAAGAAAATGGAATGGATGTGCCTATTGGTAGTAATCTCAGAAATACGAAAGGGAAATTTAGTATTGCTACCAAGGAAACCGAAAGCTTTTTAGAAAATCGAAATATTAGAAACGAAAGTTTATTATGGCAGGCTAGAAATTATTTAGAAATCAACTCACTTAATGAAGGAATTAGCTTGCTACAATTATTAAAAACAGATGCTGTTTTCCCTACTAGACTATATCCTTTTTTAAATGAACTACTAGCCTATGGATATTATAATAGCGAATTGTATGATAGTGCTGCTGCCTACTTGGCAAAAGGGATTGCAAATGCCCCCGATAAATTCGCTAAAACAAGATGGTATTATCTTATTGCACAACTTTGGGACAAAGCCAATAATTACAAACAAGCCTACTATTGGTATAAAAAAGCAAATGCAGAAGCCATCCAGCCACTCATTACTATCTATGCCAAGATCAATATGATTTTAATTGATTCTAAGCAAACAAACACTCCTTGGCTTACCCTCACCGAATCCTTGGAACATATGTCCAAGAAAGAACGTTACAAACCTTACACAGATATCATTTATTTTGAAATGGCAAAAATTGCTATTAAAAACGAAGATTTCAAAAAAGCAAAAGATTGGTTAATTATCTCTATTAAAAAAAATGCAAACGGATTACGTCAAAAACAAAAAGCATTTGAATTATTAGCAAACATTAGTTATCAAGAAAATGAATTTGCAATCTGTAAAATGGCTTATGATAGCCTTACTTTCCTTCTTAAAACAAATCCGCAATTTGAGACGATCACTGCCCGAAAAAAATGGATGCCTTCAATCGCGAGCAATCAACAATTCCTTCAAGAACAGGATAGCTTATTATATATTTATTCATTAGCAAAAGAAGATCAAAAAGCTTATTTTATACAATGGAGTAAAAATCAAAAGTTGATTACCGAAAAATTAAAGAAATTATTTTTAGACGATACGCTCAAAAAAGATAAATCATTCGCACCCTCTTTAAATACTAATTACAACAATAACTTAAATAATCAAGGTAATACAGGATGGGGCAATAACCCATTTAACGCTAACCCATTTGGTGCACAAAATAGGTCTAACAATCAAAATATTTTAAACCCCGGTCAAAATACAAGCAGTAATTTTTATTTTGAAAACCCTAATATGGTTGAAATGGGGAAACAAACTTTTTCCCAAAAATGGGGTGGCCGACCTAACGTAGATCAATGGCGAAGAAAAACAAGTACTGGAATAATTCAGCAAAGTGCAAGTACCCTAAATATTGCAAGCTATAAACCAGAAAGCAAAGAGGATAGTTTGAGTAAAAAAATTAGCGAAGCCGAATTAACTTCTTCAGTAAAACTAATTGTAGATGAAAATGATAAAAATCGAGTTCTAGAAGAGTGGAATCAAAAAGCATTAGCACAAGCTCAAATTTTTCTATTGGAACTCAACGACTTCGAAAAAGCAATCCCTTTATATTTAAAAATCATTAAAACCTCGTCGGTTGATAGCATTACTGAACGTGCTTATCTGGATATGGCTAGCGAATACATTCACGAAGGCCATCAAGAAAAAGCAGATAGCCTCATTCAAATAGTTCAACAACTTTTTCCTAAAGGAATTTATGTATCCAAAAAAAATAAGGTTGAAAGTAAAAAATCAGCAGACAAATCGGTGGAAGAAGAATATAAAGAAGCCTACTTCTTAAGTACTATTGGCAATTGGACTGCGTTAAAAAATAAAGAAACTAATTTAGACCTCCAACTTCGCAAAACAAAATGGTTTGCCCCCTACCAGTTTTTAAAAGTGAAAATGTTAGCTCAACAAAGAAAAGATAGTGCCGCTCTCATTCTACTTGATTCTATTATTTATTTGCACCAAGATGAACGCATTAGAGATTATGCCAAAAATATCATCGTACAAATTAAGAAGAGAAAAGAAACGGAATCCTATTTACAAAAACTCAATGGAGATTCTGTTAAAAATGAAGTTTATATAGCAGCGGCCCCTCCTAGTTTGAAATACAATGCCCCTACACCCACTCCAAAAATGACCGAGAAACAAGTCCTAACAACAACAGAAGAAGGTCTTCGATTTACAAAAACCGAACTTGAGCCTCATTATATAGCCCTAATCACTCATGATATCAAAGAGATACTTGTAAAAGAGGTTCAAAAATCTTTCCAAGAATTGAATCAGGACGAATTTGTAAAACAAAAATTAGATGTAACTTACTTACAATTTGAGGACAAGATATTTGTTGTTTGGATAGGGCCATTTGATAATTTAACGGAGAGTACAAATTATCTGAATAAAGTGAAGGGGCGTTTGGCGAAGGAAATTATTTCATTTATCCCTACCCAACAATATGAATTGTTTATTTTAGGCAAATCAAATATTGTTCAAATAAATAACAATGCTGATTTGATAAAATATAAAGCATTCATGGAAAAAAATATTTATAAATAATGAAAGGGCCAAAAGTGAATCAACCATCTGAAAAACCTAAAAATTGGATACGCATTTTTTGGAAGTATTACTTTATCACGGCAGGCGTGATCCTTTTGTTTTTACTAATGCTTAATTGGGGTTGGATTGGCGATATGCCCGACTTAGATGATATTGAAAACCCCACAGCCTCTTTAGCCAGTCAGGTATATGCACAAGATGGCACCCCCATGGGTAAATTTTACTTGGAAGACCGCATTAGCGTCAAATACAGAGATATTAGCCCCTATTTAATACAAGCCTTAGTAGCTACTGAGGATAAGAGATTTTATGATCACTATGGAATAGATGGCGAAGGACTTCTTAGAGCAGTTGCTTTTTTAGGAAGTCAAGGAGGCGCTTCTACTATTAGTATGCAAACGGCAAAAAATTTGTTTACGAACAACTGGAGTACCAAGAATAAACTATTAAGATTCATCCAAAAAGTGAAGGAAAGTATTATTGCCATAAAATTGGAACGCAATTTTACAAAGCAAGAAATATTAACACTTTATTTAAATACAGTTCCGTTTAGTGATAATTTATTTGGCGTGAGTAATGCTTCCCGCACTTTCTTTCAAAAGGAACCGGATCGTTTATCCGTTGAAGAAGCTGCTTTATTAATTGGAATGATTAACGCTCCTACCAAATACAATCCTAATCGCAATCCTAAACTCGCTTTAGAAAGAAGAAATTTAGTGATCAGCCGTATGGCAGGCCAAAAATATATTAGTGAAGATCAAGCAAATCAAGTGAGGCAAAAGCCTATTGTGACTAATTATCGCAAGCTAGATGAGAACAATGGACTAGGACCTTATTTTAGAATGACTTTAGGGGAATACATGAAAAAATGGTGTAAGGAACATAAAAAGAATAATGGAGATCCTTATAACTTATACAAGGATGGTTTAAAAATTTACACCACCATCAATCCTCGCATGCAATTGTATGCCGAAGAAGCTGTTGCTCGACATATGGCCTATTTGCAAAGAGAGTTTAATAAACAAAATAATATTAAATCGGGGACCATTTGGAAAGACTTCAACAATCAACTTGAATTAGCAGTGAAACAAACTGATCGTTGGAGAAATGCGAAAAAAGAAGATATGGAAGATGCAGAAATTCGCAAAACTTTTGATGAGCCTTTAAACATGCGCGTATTTGCTTGGAATAAAAACAGATTTATAGATACCATCATGACTCCTATGGATTCCTTAAAGTATCATAAGCAAATGCTACAAACTGGTTTCATGGCAGTAGATCCATTTACTGGAGAAGTAAAAGCTTGGGTGGGTGGAGTTGATTTTAAAACCTTTAAATACGACCACGTAAATATTAATACCAGAAGACAAGTAGGTTCTACTATCAAACCATTATTATATTCACTGGCCATAGAAAAAGCAGGACTTACCCCTGCGACGATTGTACAGGATCAACAACAAAATTTTGAAGGATATGGTATGGTGCCCAATACCTCTAAAACTTGTACTGGGATGTCTATGCCAATGGCACAAGCTTTGGCCGAATCACGTAACTGTGCCTCTGCTTATATTATGAAACAAATTGATGGCAAAGGAAATGAAGCAGCAAAGCAGTTTGTAGATTATTTAAAAAAATGCAATGTGCAAGCCGATTTGACAGCCTACCCTTCTATTGCTTTAGGTGCTGTTGAAATTTCTTTATTTGAAATGGTACAAGCTTATACCATGTTCCCTGGAGCAGGTTATAATGCACAACCTTTTTTCATTAATCGTATTGAAGATAAAAACGGAAACGTTTTAGAAAGCTTTTCTCCACAACGTAGAAAAGTAATTAATGATATAACTGCATATTCAGTGGTGAGCATGATGCAAGGCGTGATTTCAAAAGGTACAGGAAGAAGTATGTATTCCTTTGATGTGAAAGCACAATCCATTGCAGGTAAAACGGGTACCACTAATGATAATAGTGATTTATGGTTTATGGGTTATACGCCACAATTATTAGCAGGTGCTTGGGTAGGTTGCGATGACCGATACATTAGATTCTCCGATAATTATTTTGGTCAAGGGGCACATGCTTCCCTACCTATTTGGGCTTATTTTATGAATAAAGTAACTAATGACCCAGCTTGTAATTTGGATCCTAATGCAAGCTTCGAAAGACCCTCTAATTTAGTGGGCGATTTAAATGTAAATTTTGTGAATCAAGATAGTACTAGCTTAATCAATGATATTCCGGATAATAAAAATGTAGATGATATAAAAGCAGAATCTGATTATCAAATTCCTGCAAGTGAAAAATCAGCTGCTCCAGCTGCAAGCAAACCTATTCCTAATAATACAAAAGGCACTAACCCTCCAAAAACAGAAGTGAAACCTAATAAAGAAGCGCAAAAACCAAAAGCTATTTTTCCAGGAAAAAAAGGAGGCGTTTAATTTGAATTAATCTAAAATAGTATTGTCCATTATAAAGAACCTCATCTATTAAAAGAATTACCTTTTATGTAATAGATAAAAAACTGAAAAATGGTGATAGCTATTTTTTTGAAAAAATGCATTCCCATATTGTAATTGCATTTTATTAAAACGAAGATCTAACCCTGCACTAAAGCCATTCATCCAATTTTGTTGCCCTTGAATATTTAAATCAAATCGGCGCATAAAATTATACCCTATTTGAACACTCGCTTGAGTGCCTAAAAAAATATCACCAGCTACTATAAAATGATTGATCAAATATTGTAAAGAGGATGGAGAACTATATCCTTGCTGTTGATTAAAACTAGTATCATTATAGGCTAACTTCCATAATGATAACTTTTCGGCAGTGATAGAAAACTGAAATGGGGCATGTTCTAATTTTTTGGACCAACCAAGGATCAAATTAAAAGGCAATTCCTCTTTGTTTACATAAGTTTTAAATTGCGTGCCTAAATTATTTACTAAAATACTTACCTGAGATAAATCATTATTTGATCGATACCTTAACCCAATATCCACAGCAATGCCAGAGGATTTATATAAACCATAATTAGATTGAATCAATTTAAGGGTGGATCCAATATATAAATCACGTGTATATTGCCCAGCTACAGAAAATTGAATACTATAATCATTGGGTCTAAAGTCTCCTAAATAATTTCCTGATACATCGGTCATACTTGTAGATCCATAATCCATATAATGCAAGCCCCATCCCAATACCATTTTTTTCGCGGCTATCCAATGTGCGCCGTTCACATCATATTGTTTGATATCTGATAAATAAGGCTTAATGCCTACATGTAATTGATGATCCATGTCACTAGATAATAACGCGGGATTGAACATCGCCAAACCCAAATCAGAAGACAAGGAACTAATATTAATTCCCCCTAAAGCAGTTGCTTTGGCGGAATAGGGCAATGTTAAAAAATTATATACTGCATTCGCTGATTGGCCTGAAACATGCTGCGTGGTTTGCGCTAATAAAGGCTTTGATCCTATACTTAAGAACAAAAATAAAACCCCTAACTTTTTAGATATGTCTTGAATGAAGCACATATTACAAAGCTAGGGGTTGAACAGTTGAAAATCAACTTAAACTAATGCTAAGTCAAGCACTTGTTGCATATTTTTTACATAATGAAACTGGACTCCTTTAATAAAACTAGGCTCAATTTCATTCACATCTTTTTCATTTTGAGTACAAAGAATAATTTCCTTCATCCCGGATCTCTTTGCTGCTAATATTTTTTCTTTGATCCCTCCTACCGGTAATACTTGACCACGTAATGTTATTTCTCCAGTCATGGCTAAATAAGGCTTCACTTTTCGCCCTGTAAAAGCAGATGTAAGCGCTGTTAACATCGTAATCCCTGCACTTGGACCATCCTTGGGAACTGCCCCTTCAGGTACATGAACATGCACCGACTTGGTATTAAACAAGGCTGGATCCACTCCTATTTTTTTTGCATTGGCTTGTAAATAAGTAAGTGCCGTAGAGACACTTTCCTTCATTACATTTCCTAGGTTTCCCGTCAACTTTAACTCGCCTTTACCTTCGGATAATAATGTTTCAATAAATAATATATCCCCTCCAACATAAGTCCAAGCTAAACCAACGGCTACCCCTGGCATATTGACCGTCTTATATAATTCATTACTATACTTTGCTTGCCCCAATATTTTTAAAAGATCCAATTTAGAAACAGTAGGTTTTACCTTATGTTTATAAGCCAATTCTTTTGCTTGATAACGCATAATGGAAGCTAATTGACGGTCCAATTCACGCACTCCGCTTTCACGTGTATAATCTTCAATCATTTTTTCAAGCACGGTATCAGGTACTTTAAAATTAATTTTATCCAAGCCATGTGCTGATTTTTGCTTTGGCAATAAATGTCTTTTAGCAATCTCCACTTTTTCTTCTACTGCATAACCACTTAAATCAATAATTTCTAAACGATCTCTTAAAGCGGGTTGAATTTGACTTATATCATTAGCTGTTGCAATAAATAATGTTTTACTCAAGTCATATTCAGTCTCTAAATAATTATCGTAAAAACTATTGTTTTGTTCGGGATCTAATACTTCCAATAATGCGGAAGAAGGGTCTCCTCTATGATCTTTACCAATCTTATCAATCTCATCTAAAATCATGACTGGATTAGAAGTTTTCACCTTACGTAAACTTTGTATGATACGTCCAGGCATCGCACCAATATAGGTTTTACGATGACCTCTAATTTCACTTTCATCATGCAACCCACCTAAACTCACTCTAATATATTTGCGACCAATTGCATGCGCAATAGATTTTCCTAATGAAGTTTTACCAATACCTGGAGGGCCCAAAAAACAAAGAATAGGACTTTTCATATCCCCTTTTATTTTCAATACCGCTAAGTATTCAATGATTCTGTTTTTTATTTTACCCATACCATAATGATCTGCATCCAACACCTTTTTGGCATTTTTCAAATCATAGTTATCATCGGTATATTCATCCCAAGGCAAATCCAATAATAAATCCAAGTGATTATACACCACTGAATAATCAGGTGTACTAGAATGCATACGTTCTAACTTCTCCAACCCGTTTTGAAATAATTTTTTTGCAGATTCAGGCCACTTTTTGTTTTCCGCTTTTTTCTTCATCTCCACCAACTCTCGATCATTCACATCGCCGCCTAATTCATCCTTGATACTTTTTAATTGTTGCTGTAAAAAATAATCTCTTTGTTGTTTATCAATTTCCGTTCGTGTTTTATTGGCTACTTTATTTTTCAACTCCACAAATTGCAATTCTTGCTGTAGAAATTGAATTAATTTTTCAGCACGCAAAGAAATACTATTCTGTTCTAGTAATTCTTGTTTAGCAGATAAGTCTGCATTTAAATTGCTACTTACAAAATTGATTAAAAAGATAGGACTTTCTATATTTTTCAAAATCATACTTGCCTCAGATGGAAAGTTGGGTGATAATTGTATGATTTGAGTAGCTAAGTCCCTAATATTAGATAAATAAGCCTGAAAATTTTTATCTTCTCCATCTACTTTTTCTTCAGATAATACAGCAACACTCGCTTTGAAAAAAGGATCTTCTTCCTTCATTTCTAATAATTCAAATCGCTTTTTTCCTTGTATAATAATAGTGGTGCCCCCGTCTTGCATTTTTATCATCTTAATGATTTTTGCAATGGTCCCTACTTTACATAAATCTATGGGTTGCGGGTCTTCAATATTGCCATCCTTTTGAGATACGACACCAATTAATTTATCCTTCGCATACGCAGCCTTTACTGCTTGAATGCTTTTATCTCGTCCTACAGTAATAGGAATGACTACGCCAGGAAATAAAACGGTGTTACGTAAAGGTAAAATGGGGATGATATCATCTATGACCAAATCCTTATCCCCTTCTGGATCCTGTTCATTGAAAGGAAATAGAGGTATAAATTCGTTCTCGTCTTCAGCACTAAATAAAATTTGCTTATTCACTCGTTTTCATTTTTTAATAAAGTCAAAATGACATATCCTTTTGTGAGTCAAGAAAGGTAATATATCAACCTTACATATGCAATATTGATGCCAAACTTTATTTAGATAGGGTCTAACTTATTAAGCTAGTGTCAAAATTATGGAGGTACCCCCTAAAATAAAAAATCCTTCCCGATTGAATCGGGAAGGACCTTCTTGCAAGAAGTTATTTAGAAAATCTAAATTACTTTTTAGCAGCTGTATCAACTGTAGCTTTAGCAGCAGTATCAACTGTAGCTTTAGCAGCAGTATCAACTGTTGTAGCAGCTGTATCAGTTTTAGCTTCAGTAGAAGCACCACCACATGCAGTTAAAGCAGCGATAGCTAAGATTGCGAATACTTTTTTCATTTTAAAAATGTTTTAAGTTTGGTAAAAAATACGTTGGCGAAGATATCCCCGAAAACCAAAAATTCCAAATTTTCTTTAATATTATTTTTTTCTAAAATATATCCTAATTGGTACGCCTGTGAACTTGAAGTTGGCTCTCACCTGATTTTCTAAATAATTTCGGTACGGAGTCTTAATATCATCCGGGAAATTGGTAAAAAAGGCAAAAGAAGGCACTCTTGTAGGCAATTGAGATACAAACTTAATTTTTATTATATGTCCCCTCACCACTGGTGCCTGATAATTTTGGACCACTTTCAGCATGACTTCATTTAACTTAGAGGTGGCCACCTTGCGGTGCTTATTCTCATATACTTCTAAGGCTAATTCGATCGCTTTAAAAATACGCGTCTTTTCAAGGGCAGAAATGAACAATACAGGTACGTCAGTGAAAGGTGCCAGTTTGTCCTTGATTTTCTTTTCAAAATCACGAGCTGTATTCGTTTCCTTTGGAATCAAATCCCATTTATTGACTAAAACAACAATCCCCTTTCCCTTCTTAGCAGCAAGGCTAAAAATACTTAAATCCTGGGCCGTTACTCCTTTTTCAGCATCTATCACCATCAAACAAACATCTGCTTCATCCATGGCTTTAATAGCGCGAATAACTGAATAAAACTCCAAATCGTCCTTTTCCTTATTCTTTCTACGAATACCCGCTGTATCTATTAATACAAATTCCTTTTGGAACATATTGTAATGCGTATGAATGGTATCACGAGTGGTTCCAGCTATATTACTTACGATGGTTCTGTCTTGTCCCACCATAGCGTTTAGTAAAGAGGATTTGCCCACATTAGGTTGACCCATAATCGCAATTTTAGGGATGGCAATTGCCTCCTCAGGTTCAGCACCTTCTGGCAAATCAGCATCTACTACTTTCATTGGCTCATCTATCATACCTGATGTCACGGCATCTAATAATTCACCACTACCACTACCCGAAATAGAACTCACAAAATAATTATGTTCAAACCCCATTCCGTAAAATTCGGTTCCTTCTAAGGCACGGGTAGAATTGTCTACTTTATTGACACAAACATAAACCGGCTTAATACTGCGTCTCAGCATATCTGCCATAGCCGAATCCAAATCGGTCAAACCTACTGCAGCATCGACCATAAAAATGATGGCATTGGCTTCTTCGATAGCGATTTTAACCTGCTTTCTGATCTCAGTTTCAAACATGTCTTTAGAATCTGGCACAAAACCGCCTGTATCAATTACATTAAAGGTTCTACCATTCCATTCTGTCACCCCATATTGACGATCTCTTGTAACACCGCTAATATCATCTACAATTGCTTTACGCTCCTCTAAGAAACGATTAAACAAAGTGCTTTTCCCTACGTTTGGCCTTCCAACAATTGCCACTGTATAACTCATAAAACATTAATTTAATATTCAAATAACATTATATAAATAATTGATAATCATTACATTATTTGTAATTTTTTTCAATTTCTATTAATACCCAAATTCTTTTAATTTCATATCATTGTCACGCCACTTTGGCTTCACCTTTACAAACAGTTCAAGATACACTTTGGAACCAATGAACTCTTCAATATCCTTCCTTGCCAAACTGCCAATCTCCTTGATCATCTTTCCCCCTTGACCAATGATAATTGCTTTTTGTGTTTCACGGTTCACCACAATATCCGCTTGAATTTTTGTAAGAAGCGGCTGCTCCTTAAATGAATTCACCTGCACAGCAGTATGATAAGGAATTTCCTCCCCAAACAACTGATATATCTTTTCTCGGATCATCTCACTTACAAAAAACTTAGTAGGCATATCACTCAAATCCTCTTGGTCAAAAAATGGGTGACCGCCTTCAGGAATAAGTTCAAGTATAACTTTCATTAACCTATCTATATCACTGTTATTCAATGCACTAATTGAAATTATTTTGGTACAATAAGGCTTTGCACTAAAATACGCATTTGCTTCTTTCACCCTGCCACCAGCAGCCAAATCCGATTTATTCATGACCACAATACATGGCACTTTTAGCTTCAAAGCACTAAACATCGCGTCAATTTCATCAAAATCATCCCGAACATCCACCATCAAAAGTCCCAAATCTGCATCTTCTAAAGCCGATTTAACCGCACCCATCATCTTCTCATGCAGTTTGTATTTAGGATCAATGATCCCTGGTGTATCTGAAAAAATGACTTGATACTCATCTACCTTATTTAAAAAGGCCTTAATTCTATGACGCGTGGTTTGCACTTTGGAGGACACAATAGCCATCTTCTCGCCCATGATGGCGTTCAGTAAAGTGCTTTTACCTGCGTTTGGCTTCCCAAATATATTTACAAACCCTACTTTCATGCCTTTCTTTTCTTGTTTTTCCGCCCTTAATCATACAAAGTTACTATAAAAAAAATCCGCCCTCGATATGGAAATCGGGAGCGGGATTACTATGTTGCGAGGGAAGGGATCGAACCTCCGACCTTCGGGTTATGAGCCCGACGAGC
>JBAXBS010000011.1:0-48018 GCA_037141925.1 Chitinophagaceae bacterium | reverse complement strand
TTAATTTTTTGAATAAATCATAAGAGGGAATTTCAGATACTTTTATATTTATAAAAAAGTATCTGAAATTCTACCCCATGTTATGAAACACCTTGTTCACGTCTTCGTCTTCTTCTAATCTTTCAATTAATTTACTAATATCTTCTGCTTGTTCATCGCTAATAGGAACGGTCGTTGTAGGGATCCATTCTAATTCGGCACTGATAGGAGTAATATTTTTTTCTTCTAATGCTTTTTGTAAATTTCCAAAATCGGTGAAAGCGCATCTTAATACTAAAATAGGGTTTCCATTATCATCATTGCTATCTCCTAATTCATCTAAGCCATGATCAATTAATTCTAATTCTAAATCCTCCATGCTCAATCCTTCAGGGTTTAATCTAAACACACCCATTTTCTTAAATTGAAAACTTACACTTCCACTATTTCCTAATGCACCACCCCCTTTGTTAAAATGACTTTTTACATTGGCTACTGTTCTAACATGATTATCAGTCGCAGTTTCAACTAATAAAGCCACGCCATGAGGCGCGTATCCTTCGTATAAAATTTCTTCATAGTTACTTGTGTCCTTACCCATCGCTCTTTTAATAGCGGCTTCCACACGGTCCTTGGGCATACCCACACTACGGGCATTTTGATAACATCTTCTTAAAGCGGGGTTGTCGTCAGGATTGGGGCCGGAAGCCTTTACTGCAATTACAATTTCTTTACCAATACGGGTAAATTGCTTTGCCATACGATCAAATCTTTTGAACATCGTGGCTTTTCTTACTTCAAATATCCTTCCCATAGTATTGTTATTTAAGGTTAGCAAAAATAGTAAAAAAAAGAGTCCCGTCACGATACATCATGACGGGACTCTTAAAATATCAAATCCTCTTAGAGGTTTAGTTCAATTTGCTATGTTTACGACCGTAAAGGAAGTAAACTACTAAGCCTAATGCCATCCAACCAAATGCTACTTTTAAAGTTTGAGCATCTAGCGCTAAGATCATTGCAAGGCAAATCACAGCACCTAAAATAGGTACTAAAGGCACTAATGGTGTTTTAAATGGACGTTCCATATTAGGTGATTTTACACGTAATATCCAAATACCGGCACTCACTAATACGAAGGCAAATAAGGTACCAAATGAAGTTAAGTCACCTGCTACACTTCCAGGAACAAATGCCGCAAAGGCACCTACGAATACAAACAAGATCCAATTGGATTTATAAGGAGTTCTAAATTTAGGATGTAACTCAGAGAACACTTTGGGTAATAAACCGTCATTCGCCATAGAATAGAACACACGAGATTGTCCCATTAACATCACTAATATTACAGAGGAGAAACCTGCTAAGATAGCAACCGTTACTGCAGTGGCTAACCAGCCATATCCTGTCATATAAGTTGAAATAGCATAGGCAACAGAAGCTTCACGTCCTTTTAAAGGATCCACGAAATCTTTCCAGTTAGCAACTCCTGTTAATACGTGGCCAAATAAAATATATAGAATAGTGCAGACTACTAAAGAACCTAATATACCAATAGGCATATCACGTTTTGGATTTTTAGCTTCTTGAGCCGCTGTAGATACTGCATCAAAACCAATGAAGGCAAAGAATACAATAGCAGCACCTCCTAACACACCACCCCAACCATGTTTGAACACACCAGAGTAATCTGCGATGACTTTACCTGATGCATCAATTAAAGGAGGTTGGTTTGCTGGAATCATATATGGAGTATGATTTTCGGGGCGAATAAAGTGCCAACCTAAAATGATAAACAATATAACAATCGCTACTTTAATAAATACGATAACCGCATTCACTGTTGCTGATTCTTGTGTTCCTTTAATTAGTAATAATGTCAATAAAAGTAAGATCACTAAAGCAGGTGCATTCAAAATACCGTGATGCAAAACGCCTGCCGTATCTGTAATACTTTCTAGTGGCGAGTGGCTCCATTCATAAGGAATGCCTCCCCCCAGCAGCTTATTTAAATATTCACTCCAAGCAATAGAAACGGTTGCTGCACCTAATGCATATTCCATGATCAAGGCCCAACCAATAATCCATGCTACCGTTTCTCCCATTGTTACATAAGAATAAGCATATGCACTTCCTGAAATAGGAATCATAGCAGCAAACTCTGCATAGCATAAACCTGCAAAGGCGCAACCAATAGCGGCTACTATAAATGATAAAGTCACTGCAGGTCCAGCAGCTTGTCCAGCGGCGGCGGCAGTTCTTACAAATAGTCCTGCTCCAATAATAGCGCCTACGCCTAAAGCAACTAAATTTCCAGCACCTAAAGTGCGTTTTAAACCTTTTCCGCCATCGTCAGCTTGTGCTAACATTGCAGACAGGTCTTTTTTTCTAAATAAACTCATAGTTATTTGGTTTCGTTTTTCGATTCAAAAACAAGGTGTTGTTTTTGAGCACATTGTTTTTGGGTTACAATTTAGATTGGAAAATAGCACTTTTTTCGCAAAAAAACCGTCCTTTTTTTTGAAAATCCACCTACTACGGGTCGTATTTTTTTAATAGTTAAGTGTTATATTGCATATCACTAAAAAATGATATGAAAAAATCAAACAAACTTACAGTATACATTGTGATCGCGATGATTGCAGGTGCTATATTAGGGTATTTTATTCATGAGCATTACGACCAAGCAGGTATTGAAGTATTCTCAAAAAATATTAAGTTATTAACGACCATCTTTTTGCGATTAATTCAAATGGTGATCGCACCATTGGTATTTACTACTTTGGTAGTAGGTATTTCAAAATTGGGTGATCTTAAAACGGTAGGGCGTGTTGGGGGAAAAGCCATGCTTTGGTTTGTGACAGCATCCTTAGTAAGCTTATTAATTGGAATGGTATTGGTGAATATTTTAAAGCCGGGTGAAGGAATTGCTTTGAGTAATGTAGATGTCACTGGCGCCAGTGATTTGATTGGTAAAACCCAAGCTTTTAGTTTACTAGGATTTATTGATCATGTTTTTCCAAAAAGCATGTTTGAAGCATTGGCTAACAATGAAATTTTACAAATAGTAATTTTTAGTGTGTTTTTTGGAGTGGCTGCAGCTGCCATGGGTAAAAAAACAGAAGGCTTGATGTTGGCTTTTGAAAATGGTGCACATATTATACTTAAAATGGTGGGCTATGTAATGAATTTTGCGCCCATTGGGGTTTTTGGAGCCATTGCTTCGGTAATTGCTACTAAAGGCTTATCCATATTTATTTTTTACGGAAAATATTTACTGTATTTTTTAATTGGTATTGGCGTGTTGTGGGTGGTTTTAATTACGGTAGGTTTTATCATTTTAAAGAAGAGAATGCCTTCCTTACTTAAAATTATCACTAATCCATTGGTCATAGCATTTAGTACTACAAGTAGCGAAGCGGTGTTCCCTAAATTAACTGAAGAGTTAGAGCGTTTTGGATGTAAGGATAAAATAGTTTCTTTTATTTTGCCTCTTGGATATTCTTTTAATTTAGATGGAAGTATGATGTACATGACATTTGCGAGTATGGCTATTGCACAAGCTTATGGGATACATTTAGATATGGGCACACAACTTACGATGTTATTGGTTTTAATGTTAACTAGTAAAGGTATTGCAGGGGTGCCACGTGCATCATTAGTGGTGGTGACTGCAACTTGTGCCATGTTTCATATTCCGCCCGAAGGGATTGCTTTAATTTTACCTATTGATCATTTTTGTGACATGTTCCGATCGGCTACCAATGTATTGGGCAATAGTTTAGCAACAACAGTGGTAAGTAAATGGGAGGGCGCTTTAGAAAATCCCGATAAAGAATAAAAAAAATAGAATGACATTACTTGATGTGTTTCATTGGAGTCAATTATTGCAACCTCAATTTTATATTGAACATGGAGGTTTGTGGTTATTATTGTTTGTGGTGTTTGCCGAAACCGGATTATTTTTTGGATTCTTTTTACCTGGTGACAGTTTGTTATTTGTTGCCGGTATTTATAGTATGCCTTTGGCTTCTCAAATTTATGTGACCGAAAATGAATGGCTCAACTTGTTAATTTTGTTTTCCTTTATTTCGGTAGCCGGTATCATTGGAAATTATGTAGGGTATAAGATTGGTAAAAATGTAGGCCCAGCTATGTATGATTGGAAGGACAATATGTTGTTTAAGCAAAAGTATTTAATACAAGCCCAAGAGTTTTATGAAAAACAAGGAGGACGTGCTATTGTCATTGCTCGTTTTATTCCTATTGTACGCACATTTGCGCCCATTGTTGCAGGTATTGTACAAATGGATAAAAAGAAATTTTATTATTTTAATGTTGTGGGTAGTATCACCTGGGTAGCGACGATGCTATGTGCGGGACATTTTTTACAGTCTTGGATTTTAAATCATTTTCAATTTGATTTAAAAAAGCATTTAGAAGTTATCGTTCTTGGTATTGTATTTGTGACAACAGCTCCTGTTATTTTCAAAGTGATTACGCATCGTTCTAGCAAATAAAATTCCTTAAAAATAATCATCAAATATGACTACCCAAAAACAAATAGGATTATTATCATTGCCTGTCTTTGTAGCCGCTCTTGGTTATTTTGTTGACGTGTATGATCTACTTTTATTCACCATTGTGCGTCAACCCAGTGTATTAAGTATTGGCTCAACTATGGAAACAATAATTGTAGATAGTGCCCATATTATTAACTGGCAAATGTCTGGTTTATTAATAGGCGGAATTTTGTGGGGTGTGTTAGGAGATAAAAAAGGACGATTAAAAGTGTTGTTTGGTTCTATTTTATTATACTCCTTAGCTAATATTTTAACTTCCTTTGTTCAAAACGTTGATCAATATGCATATTGCCGTTTTATGGGCGGAATTGGATTGGCAGGTGAATTAGGAGCAGGTATTACATTGGTGTCTGAAATGTTACCTAAAAATAAAAGAGGGATAGGCACTTCGATGGTGGCGGGTATTGGATTGTTTGGAGCCGTGGTCGCTTATTTTACTTTTAAAGTAACGAATGATTGGAGATTATGTTATCAAATTGGCGGAGTCCTTGGTTTCTTTTTATTAATTCTGAGGGTGAGAGTAGCTGAATCCTTTATGTTTGAATCAGCAAAATTAGCCAACATCCAAAAGGGTAATTTTTTAATGTTTTTTAATAATGCAGCACGATTTAAAAAATACATCAAAGCGATATTAGTGGGCTTACCCACTTGGTTTGTGATTGGCGTGATGGTGAATTATAGTAATAAATTTGCAAGTACTTTATATGGAGTGAACTTAATTGATTCGGGAAGGTCTATTATGCTTGCTTATATTGGGATAGCGACGGGCGATTTATTAATCGGGTACGTTAGTCAATATTTTAAAAGTCGTAAAAAGGCGTTGTTATTATTTTACTCCATCAGTATTATTGGGATGGTTGCCTTTTTTAGCCCCTATAATAACAGCGATAGTCGCATGTATATGATTTGTGCTTTTATGGGATTTAGTACGGGTTATTGGGCTATTTTCAATCAAATGGCTGCAGAGCAATTTGGAACCAACCTAAGGGCTACAGCGGCTACCACGATTCCTAATATGGTGCGTGGGGCTTTACCTTTAATTAATTTTTTATTCTTAGATATTTTACAAAAGCAATTGGGCTGGAATATTGTACAGAGTGGAATGCTAACGGGAGGTATTATCATGCTGGTTACTTTAATTGCTTTTTATTATACAGAGGAAACTTATCACAAGGATTTAGATTATCTAGAACACGATAATCCATTGCCTTAGTTCATATTATTATGCGTTTATTATTTATCCGTTTTTCATCTATTGGCGATATCGTTTTTACGACCCCTGCCATACGTTGCGCGAAATTGCAAATACCGAACGCGAAAATTCACTTTTTGACAAAGGCTTCCATGAAAAGTGTGACAGAAGCCAATCCTTATATAGATCAGTTTCATTATTTTGATAATAATTTATCAGCACTCATGGAACAATTCAAAGGAATACAGTTTGATTATATCATTGATTTACATAGCAACTTCCGAACTTTCAAAATCAAAAAAGCGTTAGGAGTTCCTGCATTGACTTATAAAAAATTAAGTATTCAAAAATTCCTGCTCACTAAATGGCATTTAAATTGGATGCCCCATAGACATATTGCAGACAGATGTTTGGACACATTAAAGCCCTTGGGGGTAGTGAATGATGGCAAAGGGTTGGATCATTTTGTGCCCAATACGGTGACTTTGTCAGCAAAGGATATACCCACTGCCCATCAGGCAGGTTATGTTGCATTTGTGATAGGCGCTTCTTATGCTACTAAAAAATTACCCCTAGAACAATTACAACAGTTATGTCATCTCATTCAATATCCCATTGTATTAATTGGAGGGAAAGAAGATGCTGCAATAGGTGAACAAGTGGCATCTGTAAATCCTATAAAAATATATAACGCTTGCGGTAAATTTAATTTACATGAATCTGCATTATTAGTGCAACAGTCAAAAACCGTTTTGTCCCATGACACTGGATTTTTATACGTCGCATGTGCTTATCATAAAAAGACAATCGCCATTTGGGGAGCTACTTCCCCTGCTTTGGAAGTGGAGCCTTACTACCCGCAAGATATGGCATTGCAAGACATGTATACGAATGCTATAGTACCCCATTTACTCTGTCAGCCTTGTTCTAATTATGGAACACAAAATTGTCCACAAGGACATTTTGCTTGCATGCGTCAGCAAAATTTAAAAGGGATTGCACAAAAAGTAAATGAATATTATATTTCTTAAGAAAACGATAGTCAAGAATTTTCACTCCCTTTTTTAATTTCACTCCCTTTTTTAATTTCACTCTCTTTTTTAATTCCACTCCCTTTTTTAATTCCCCAATTCTTTATTAATTCCCCAATTCTTTATTAATCCCCTTACTCTTATTTTATTTTTTTTTGTTTCCTAAAACCAAGAAGCCCCGCTAATGCGAGGCTTCTATATAAAATAATTCGGTGCTTATTTTAAGGTGCTATAAAGTTTTTAAAACATCGTTCATGTTTCTAACTGCGTCTGCACTTTTGTTGAAAGCAGCTTGTTCATCAGCTGATAACTTCATGTCAACAATTTTCTCCCATCCATTTTTACCTATCACAACAGGTACGCCTAAGCATATATCTGATTGTCCGTATTCGCCATTTAAGCTTACGCAACAAGTAAATAATTTTTTCTCATCTCGCACAATGCTTTCTACTAATGCGGCTCCTGCTGCACCTGGTGCATACCAAGCAGAAGTGCCTAGTAATTTAGTCAATGTCGCACCACCCACCATCGTATCTGCAATTACTTTTTCTTGTTGTTCTGCGTTTAAAAAATCAGTGACAGGAATACTGTTCCAGGTAGCGTGTTTTATTAAAGGGATCATAGTGGTATCACCGTGTCCACCCACTACTAAAGCATTTAAGTCTGCTGGGCTGCAATTTAAATGTGTGCTTAATTGATATTTGAAACGAGCACTATCTAAAGTTCCACCCATTCCAATAATTCTATTTTTAGGTAAACCTGTAGATTGTAATGCTAAGTAAGTCATTGTATCCATTGGGTTACTTATCACAATGATGATAGCGTTAGGTGAAAATTTCAAAATGTTTTCACATACACCTTTTACAATGCCTGCATTGGTTCCAATTAATTCTTCACGAGTCATTCCTGGTTTACGTGGTAAACCTGAAGTGATAACTACTACATCGGAGTTGGCAGTTTTAGAATAATCATTGGTAGATCCTGAAATACGTGTATCAAATCCTAATAAGGCTGCAGTTTGCATCATATCCTGTGCTTTACCTTCTGCAAAACCTTCTTTAATATCTAATAAAACTAATTCTGTGGCTAATTCTTTACGGGCAATATTATCTGCACATGTTGCACCAACTGCTCCTGCGCCAACAACTGTAATTTTCATATCAATGAATTTAAAATAAGTGAGTAAAATTTTTACGGGGCAAAGTTAGCTATTTGCCTTCTATTATTTTGATAAAGTCGAAAATATCTGCCCCTTTATCATATACTTTTACCAAACTCCCGTTTTTATAAAGAGCCACAAAAGGAGTCATTTTAGGATGGAAGAAGGAGGGGATCATATAACTAGGGTCCCTGCCTACAATCATATTAGGCTTATTGACAAACTTAAACTTTTCGGCAAAGCCCTTAATAGATATCATATCGCGATAGCTGTTCCATACAAATAACACTCCATTTAACTTATCAGCATATTTATTAATATTGGCAGCTTCTGTTTCACAATGAGAACAATCAGGACTGAAGAATATCAGAGCGATGTATTTGTAATTGCTAGGCAACTGTTTGTTCGTTATTTCACGACCATCTATTGTATTTAACACGAAAGCAGGAAGTCGTTTGTCCTTTAAGTAAGGAGCAGTAGGGTCCACCGAAATATCATGATCTTGTGCACTGACACCCATAAAAAATAGGAGGGTGAATACAGTTACAATTATTTTTTTCATACTTTATTAATTTTATCTTTTTGAATTAGGGATTTGTAGTCATTCTCATTTTTTTAGCATCTTGTAAAAACTCTGATGCAAAAATGAAGTTATTTAATAATTGATTTTGACTATAAATGATTTCTTGATTGGTTCCTTCCCATTCTTTTTTACCCTGGTGCAAATAAATAATGTGCTGCCCAATTTCCATAACACTATTCATATCGTGGGTCACTACCAATGTAGTAATATTAAATTCAACAGTTAATTCGTGTATTAGTTTATCAATGACCATGGAGGTTTGTGGATCTAATCCCGAATTAGGTTCATCGCAAAACAAGTACTTAGGTTCCATAATAATGGCGCGCGCCAATGCCACTCTCTTTTTCATCCCGCCACTTATTTCAGCTGGGTATTTTTCATTTACGTCATGCAAATTCACTCTCGCTAAAGTTTTGTTTACTTTTTCTTGCTTCTCTTTTAAAGATAAAGTCGTAAACATATCTAAAGGGAATCTTACGTTTTCTTCTACTGTTTGAGAATCAAATAATGCATTCCCTTGAAATAACATCCCTATATTATTGCGTAATTCCTTGCGATCTTCTTTAGACATATGCGAGATAGATTCTCCGTCAAAAATCACTTGACCTTTATCTGCTTGTATTAAATCGACCATACATTTAGTAAGCACGGTCTTCCCACTTCCACTTGCTCCAATAATTAAATTGCATATTCCAGGTTTGAATGTAGCGCTCACATCGTCTATGATCACTTTTTCTCCAAAGGCTTTGATTATGTTTTTTACTTCTATCATTATGAGCGCTCCAGTAGTTTTACTATAAAGGTAGTTGAAGTGATAATAAGTCTTCGAAAGTATCTCTTCTGCTAATCAGTTTTGGTTGATTGTTTTCAAATAACACTTGAGCGGGCTTGAATCGGGCATTGTAATTGCTTGCCATTTCATAGCCATAAGCGCCTGCATTGTAAAACACTAAATAATCGCCTTCCTCAATACTAGGAATAGGTCGATCCCATGCAAAAGTGTCGGTTTCACAAATATTACCCACTACGGCATAAGATTGTGCAGGTTTGTCGGGATGGCTCAAATTATCAATATGATGGTAAGCGTCATAAAACATGGGACGAATTAAATGATTCAATCCTGTATTGATTCCTGCAAACACAATATCCCCCGATTGTTTTAGTACATTTACTTGTGCAATAAAATAGCCTGCTTCACTCACCATATACTTTCCTGGTTCAAACCAAGCAGTTAATTTGCGACCTAATTTTTCCGAAATTTTTTGCATGAATTGATTTACTTCCGCACCTAATAACGCAATATCAGTTCCTTTTTCTCCCGGTTGATACGGCACTTTAAATCCACCTCCAAAATCCAATACTCTTACCGTAGGGAAGTGCTCTAGCATACTTTCAAAAACAGTCGCTGATTGTAAAAAAACTTGCACATCTTTAATTTCACTTCCAGTATGAATATGTAATGTGCTAATATTAAGTGCGTATTTTTTTTGTATCGCTGTTAATTCTTCTAGCTGCGTATAGGGTATGCCAAACTTACTTTTATCATGACCCGTCGAAATTTTTAAATTTCCACCTGCCATAATATTAGGTCTCACGCGTACACCAATGGGATAAGTATCTCCATATTGTGCACCAAATTTTTCTAAATTAGATAAACTATCTATATTAATATTCACTCCTAATGAAACGGCTTCTTGTATTTCTTCAATGGACACGCTGTTGCTCGTATATAAAACAGTACAAGGATTAAATCCTACATGCAAAGCTAATTTCACTTCATTAATAGAAGAGCAGTCGATATTACATCCTGCTGTATGAATGACTTTTAAAATTTGAATATTAGTGAGTGCCTTACACGCGTAAAAAAATTGTGTAGTAGCGGGATTGAAATGAGTTAATAGATTTTGATATTGCTCTACTATTTTTTCGGCATGATAAACATACAATGGACTGCCATATTGAATAGCGGCATCCTTTAACTGTGTATAGGTTAAGCTTGACTTCATGCTACGAAGATACAATGAGAACCTTTAATTAGGCTAATCTTGGTCTGAAGAATCCTGAGCTTCGTATCCGTCGGTCTCAGATTCGGTATTAGGGGTGTCTTCGTTTTCTTCTGCATCAATGGCATCCTCTAATTCATGTGTTTGATCAAACACGCTAGTATCAGTAAAATCTTCTGGTTTTACCACCGTGGCTTCCACAATTTGCTCTGCTAATACTTCACGAATTTTAGGCAAGTCATCGGTTGAATTGATGCCAAAATAATCCATAAAGTTTTTAGAAGTGGCGTAAACCAAAGGTTTACCCGGCATATTTTCGTTACGCCCACTAATGATGATTAATTCCTTCTCTAATAATTTTTGAATAGAATAATCGCTATTCACCCCTCTGATGGCTTCCACTTCTCCTTTTGTGATGGGTTGCTTGTAGGCAATAATAGCCAATGATTCTAAAGCTGCATTGGACAATCGTTTTAAAAATTTATCTCCATTTAATTGTGCAATCGTTTTGTGAAAATCAGGCTTTGTTAAAAATTGCCATCCACCTCCACTTTGTTTTAATTCAAAGGGATAAAATTCGGTACTATACTTTTCTTGAATACCATTTAAAGCACTTTCTACTTGATCTAATGTAATGCGCTCTTCTAAAAATCCAAATGCATTATTAATAAGTTCGGTAATGTCATTTGCGTTTAATGCTTTTTCACTTGCAAAAACCAATGCTTCAATATGAGGTATAATTTGGCTAATTTCCATAATAGGGAGGTGTCTTATCCGTTTAACGCTGCAGCACCACTTACTATCTCGGTTAATTCGGTAGTAATGGCTGCTTGACGAGCACGGTTATAAGATATTTTCAAAGTTTTTAATAATTCGTTCGCGTTTTCACTTGCTTTATCCATTGCAGTCATTCTTGCGCCATGCTCACTTGCATTGGCGTCCAATACTGCTTTGTATAATTGTGTGTTTAAAATTTTTGGCATTAATTCTGCCACTAAAACTTCTTTGGCTGGTTCAAAAATGAAATCTGTTTTTTTCTGACTTTCTTTTTTTACTACTTTAGGAATAGGCAAGAAAGGTTCAGATGAAAACACTTGTGTAGCCGCATTTTTAAATTCGCTGTACACAATTTCTATCGCGTCAAATTCTTTATTTGAAAATGCTTTCATGGCAGCTTGGGCGGCAGCTTGAACATTTTCAAATGTTAAATTCAAAAAGATATCTTTAAAATCAGCATTCGTGTTGTATCCAGATTTAGATAAACTCTCATATCCTTTTTTACCAATATTCCAGATCGTAATTTTTTTATTTGCGTATTTTTCGGCAATAGTTGCTTTGGTCAATTTTACAATGTTCGCATTATAACCTCCGCACAATCCACGATCGGATGTGATGACAATAAATAACACATTATTCACTGGTCGAGTTTCAGCTAAAGAGATATTCATATCTCCTTCTAAACTTCCCACAATATTGCTCAGCATTTCTTGCAACTTACGAGCATAAGGACGCATCTGAGTGATGGCGTCTTGTGCACGACGTAATTTAGCCGCACTCACCATCTTCATTGCCTTGGTAATTTGCTGCGTACTTTGAGTACTTTTAATCCTGTTTCTAACTTCTTTTAATTGACCTGCCATAACTGCAAAATTTCTATTTTTTCCTCCCCAAACCCGTCTCTAAATAGAGGGGGGCTTAAGGCGAGCAAAGGTATCATTTTTTCGCCCAATTTTCAATTTTAGGGGGTATCAAGTTAATTTTTATATTGGGAGGGGCCTAATCTAGCCAAACTGCCCTCAATTGCTTACCTTTGGCACCCCCTTAATAGTGGCCAAAATGACATTGGCATAATGATTGACTATAAGGGATAATATATAATATACCAAAGGACTATGTTGCAATTTATTAGTAAAATATTCGGTGGCTCCAAAAGTGAGAAGGATGTCAAAAAGATTGCCCATTTAGTGGCAGTCATTAATGGCCATTTTGAATCTTACAAAAGCCTATCCAACGATGCTTTAAGAGCAAAGACTCCCGAACTAAAAGGGCGTATCAAAACTCATGTTACTTCAATAGATCAAAAAATCGAAGAACAACAGGCCGCTGCGGAAGCTTTGGAAATGAGTGACTTTTTAAGCCGTGATACTATTTATCAAAATATTGATGCTTTAAAAAAGGAGCGTGACCAAGCATTAGAAGAAGCATTATGGGAAATATTGCCTGAAGCTTTTGCGGTAGTCAAAGAAACGGCTCGTCGTTTTACAGAAAACACAGAATTAAAAGCAACTGCTACCGAATTAGATCGTCAATTTTCGGTGAAAAAAGAGTATGTCACTATACAAGGAGATCAATCTATTTTTCAAACAACTTGGAAAGCAGCCGGAACGCCTGTCACATGGAATATGGTGCACTATGATGTGCAGTTAATTGGAGGAATTGTTTTGCATCAAGGTAAAATTGCCGAGATGTCAACAGGGGAAGGTAAAACTTTGGTGTCTACTTTACCAGCATACTTAAATGCATTAACGGGAGAAGGGGTTCATATAGTAACAGTGAATGATTACTTAGCAAAACGTGATAGTGAATGGAACGGAACTATTTTTGAATGGCTAGGCATCACCGTTGATTGTATCGATAAGCATCAGCCTAATTCGGAAGATCGCCGTAACGCCTATCGTGCCGATATTACTTATGGTACTAATAATGAATTCGGTTTTGATTATTTAAGAGATAATATGGTGCATTCCCCAGAGGAAATGGTGCAACGCAAGCATCACTACGCAATGGTGGATGAGGTGGATTCGGTTTTGATTGATGATGCGAGAACCCCTTTAATTATTTCGGGTCCCATTAGTCATCCAACAGGAGAGCAACAATTTTTTGAGTTAAAACCGCGCATTGAAAAATTAGTAGAGGCGCAAAAAAAAGTAAGCAATCAATTTTTAATTGAAGCAAAGAAAAAAATTAGCGAAGGAAATGATGATCCAAAAGATGGTGGATTGGCTTTATACCGTGCGTTTAGAGGCTTGCCTAAAAACAATGCATTAATTAAATTTTTAAGTGAGCCAGGTATTAGAGTGAAATTACAAAAAGCTGAAAATTATTATTTAGCCGATCAGCAACGTGAAATGCCTATTGTAGATGAAGAATTATATTTCCATATTGATGAAAAAAATAATTCAGTGGAACTCACCGAAAAAGGATTGCAATTAATTACTAAAGCAGGAGAGGATCCTAACTTTTTCTTATTACCTGACATTAGTGTTGCATTAAATTCAATTGATCAAAATGCAGGTTTAGCAGCAGATGTTAAAATGCAACAAAAGGAAACGATCATTAACGATTATAGTATTAAGTCGGATCGTATTCATACTGTGAATCAATTATTGAAAGCCTATACTTTATTTGACAATGATGTGGAGTATGTTGTGATAGAAGGGCAAGTAAAAATTGTAGATGAGCAAACGGGTCGTATCATGGAAGGTCGTCGTTATTCGGATGGTTTACACCAAGCGATTGAAGCTAAGGAAAATGTAAAAATTGAAGCGGCAAGTCAAACTTACGCGACGATTACTTTACAGAACTTTTTTAGAATGTACCACAAGTTGGCGGGGATGACTGGTACTGCTGAAACAGAAGCCTCTGAGTTTTGGAGTATATATAAATTAGACGTAGTATCTATTCCTACTAATATTCCTGCAATTCGAAATGATGAACAGGATTTGGTATTTAAAACAAAGCGTGAAAAATTTGGAGCAGTCATTGATGCAATCGTTGAATTGCGCGAAAAAGGGCGTCCTGTTTTAGTGGGTACTACTTCTGTGGAAGTGAGTGAATTATTAAGCAGAATGTTACGTCAAAAAAATATTCCGCATAATGTATTAAATGCTAAGCAACATGCGCGTGAAGCTCAAGTAGTTGCGGAAGCGGGTTTAACAGGAGCCGTTACGATTGCCACCAATATGGCAGGTCGTGGTACCGATATTAAACTAAGTCCAGAAGTAAAAGCAGCAGGCGGTTTAGCGATACTAGGTACAGAGCGACATGAATCACGTCGTGTAGACAGACAGTTACGTGGTCGTGCGGGTCGTCAAGGCGATCCAGGATCTTCCTTATTCTTTGTGTCTTTGGAAGATGATTTAATGCGCATGTTTGGAAGCGAACGTATTGCAAAAGTGATGGACTTTGCAGGTTATAAGGAGGGAGAAGTGATTCAACATAGCATGATTACAAAATCGATCGAACGTGCACAAAAGAAAGTGGAAGAAAATAACTTTGGTATTCGTAAGCGATTATTGGAATATGATGATGTGATGAACAAGCAACGTTCAGTGATTTATAAAAAAAGAAGTCATGCTTTGTTTGGAGAAAGATTAGCGTTGGATTTAGATAATGCCTTTTATCAAGTGGTAGAAACTTTAGTGTTAAACCATAAAGCAGCTAATGATTACGAAGGATTTAAATTAGACTTGATTGTTCGATTTGGCTTAGATACAAAAATTACATTGGAGCAGTTCGCATCTAATAACGAAAATCAATTATCTGAATTAGCGTATCAAGAAACCATTGCAAATTATGAGTACAGGAAAAAAGAAATGAGTCAACAAAGTATTCCTGTATTTAAAAATATTCGACTACAACAAGGCAATCATATTGAAAATGTAATTGTCCCAGTGAGTGATGGGAAAGTGGCTTTTAATGTTTTAGTTAATTTAGATAAAAATATTAATTCTTCAGGAACTACTTTAGTTTCTCAATCCGAGAAATCAATTGCATTAAGTTTGGTAGATGATGCATGGAAAGAACATTTGCGTGCCATGGATGATTTAAAACAATCAGTGCAAACGGCTACATATGAGCAAAAAGATCCTCTGGTGATTTATAAAATGGAAGCCTTTGAAATGTTCCGTAAAATGGATTTAGAAATCAATCATAAGTTGGTTCAGTTCTTATGCCATGCACATATCCCTACAGAATCAAATGGAGTGAAGGAGGGGCGTCAACAAAAAACAGATTTAAGTAAGTTGAGTGCAAATAGAAATGAAGAAATTGCTGGAGAAAATGGGTATCATGATCCAAGCGAAGCACAAAAACAAACTCCGATTCAAGTGGGTCCCAAAATAGGCCGTAATGATACATGTCCTTGTGGTAGTGGGAAAAAATACAAAGCTTGTCACGGAAAAGATGCAGTGTAATATGGCTAATAAAATCAATTCCTATATTGACCATACCGTTTTAAAGCCCACTTGCTTAGTATCGGACATTGAAAAATTATGTGCCGAAGCGGTACAATATCAATTTGCCGCAGTTTGTGTGCCACCTAATTTTGTAAAATTAGCGAAAGAAAGAGTTGCGGGTAGTTCGGTGAAAGTAGCTACCGTCATTGGTTTTCCATTTGGGTATAGTGCAACAGAAGCAAAGATTGCAGAAATCATTTTAGCGATTGTAGATGGCGCCGATGAATTAGATGTAGTGGCCAATATCTCTGCCATCAAAAATGGCGACTGGACCGCCATAGCGGATGAAATCAATCATATTCTTCCTATCATACGTTCTAAAAATAAAGTGGTTAAAATTATCATCGAATCGGGGGTGTTAACCGATGCTGAAATTATTTCTTGTTGTGATATTTATGGTGTAGCAGGGATTGATTATTTAAAAACTTCTACCGGATATGCCGAAAAAGGGGCGAGCGTGGAAACGGTTCAATTATTCAGAAAACATTTACCCGAAAGTGTTCATATTAAAGCTTCAGGGGGTATTCGTGATTATGCTACTGCACAGCAAATGATTGATGCAGGTGCTACTCGAATAGGTTGTAGTGCCGGTGTGGCCATTGTCACTGGGGCAAATAATAATACTGCAACTAACTATTAATTAATTTGTAACTTGTAATTATGTTACTTGACAAAATAAAATCATTAGCCAAAACTTATCAAGCCGAAAATGTTTCGGTGCGTAGGCATTTGCATGCACATCCTGAATTAAGTTATCAGGAATTTGAAACGAGTAAATATGTGCAAGCTACTTTGACTAAAATTGGAATTCCATTTACAGTCATTGCAACAACAGGTGTTTTAGGAATCATTGAAGGAAAAAATCCAAGCAATAGAGTGGTTGCTTTACGTGCCGATATGGATGCACTTCCTATTGTTGAAGAAAATAAGGTGGACTATATCTCAAAAAATCCGGGTGTTATGCATGCATGTGGTCATGATGTACATACCACTATATTATTAGGCGCTGCAAAAATTTTATGGGAATTAAGAAATGAATTTGAGGGTACTATAAAGTTATTATTTCAACCAGGAGAAGAAAAAAATCCAGGAGGAGCGAGTTATATGATACGTGATGGAGCTTTGCAAAACCCAATACCACAGGGAATTGTAGGGTTACACGTTCATCCTGGTTTAGATAAAGGAAGATTAAGTTTTAGAAAAGGACGTGTGATGGCTAGTGCCGATGAATTATATGTTTCTATCAAGGGCCCAGGTGGACATGCGGCTACTCCGCATCAAACGGTCGACACCGTTTTAGTTGCTGCGCAATTAATTACAAGCTTGCAAACTATTATATCGCGTAATCGAAATCCACAACAACCCTCTGTATTATCTATATGCTCTATACAAGGCGGAAATACAACTAATGTAATTCCAAGTGAAGTAAAATTAATGGGAACTTTTAGAGCCATGGATGAAACATGGCGTTTTGAAGCGCATCAATTAATGATGCAACAAGCAAAAGGATTAGCACTTGCAACAGGTGCCGAAATAGATTTCAAAGTAGATGTAGGATATCCTACTGTAGATAATGAGCCGGTAATTACCGAAGCTGCTTGGAAATTAGCAGATCAATTTATGGGGTCCGATAATGTAGAAGAAACCGAAAAAAGAATGGGAGCAGAGGATTTTGGCTATTATTCTCAAGTCATTCCAGGTTGTTTCTTTAGAGTTGGGGTCAGAAATAAAGCTCAAGGGATTATCCATAATGTACATACACCTCATTTTAATATAGATGAAGCTGCTATTGAGCATGGAGTTGGTATGATGGCCTGGTTAGGCACTCAATTATTCGCCTAAATGACTCAAAAAAGCGTTTTATTATAATTTAGTAGCTTTGTGATAGCTATAAACTAACAGTTGTTTTAAAATTATTCCATGTCAAATAAAGAAAATCTAAGAAAAGAACAAGCTTTAGAATACCATGCAAGTGGCAGACCTGGTAAAATTGAAGTGGTTCCTACCAAAGAAGCGAAAACGCAAAAGGATTTATCCTTAGCCTACAGTCCCGGGGTGGCAATTCCATGTACCGAAATTAAAAACAACCCCAGTGATATATATAAGTACACCGCTAAAGGAAATTTAGTGGGTGTCATCACCAATGGATCAGCTGTTTTAGGGTTAGGAAATATTGGACCTGAAGCAAGTAAGCCTGTGATGGAAGGGAAGGCGGTTTTGTTTAAAATTTTTGCAGATATTGACGTGTTTGATATTGAAATCAACGAATCAGATCCTGATAAATTTATTGAAATTGTAAAGTCATTAGAGCCCACCTTTGGGGGCATTAATTTAGAAGATATCAAAGCACCAGAGTGTTTTTATATTGAGCAACAATTAAGGGAGAAGATGAATATCCCTGTAATGCATGACGATCAGCATGGGACCGCTATTATTAGTAGTGCCGCATTAATCAATGCATTAGAATTACAAAAAAAGAAAATTGATAAAGTCAAATTTGTAGTAAATGGTGCAGGTGCTGCTGCTATGGCTTGTGTGAAATTATATGTAGCCTTAGGAGCAAAACATGAAAATTTTATTTTGTTTGATAAAGATGGTGTGTTGCATGAAGGCAGAACCGATTTAGGAAGTGATCGTAAATCTTTTGCTATTAAATTGGCAAGCATGACTTTGGCACAAGCTTTTAAAACAGCAGATGTATTTTTAGGATTAAGTGTGGGAAATGTAGTGACCCCCGAAATGGTACAGTCTATGCCTAAAAATCCAATTGTTTTTGCTATGGCTAATCCGGATCCAGAAATCACTTATGATGCTGCAACGGCAGTTCGTAATGATATTATTATGGCAACAGGGCGCACTGATTATCCTAATCAAGTAAATAATGTTTTAGGCTTCCCTTATATTTTTAGAGGGGCATTAGATGTGCGTGCTAAATCTATTAATGAAGCGATGAAATTAGCGGCTGTGAAAGCATTGGCATCTTTGGCTAAAACAGCGGTACCAGATATGGTGAACATGGCGTATAACCAACAAAGTTTATGTTTTGGTCCGGAATATATTATCCCTAAACCATTAGATCCAAGATTATTGGCAACCGTAGCTCCTGCGGTGGCTAAGGCAGCGATAGAGTCGGGTGTAGCACAAATTAAGATTAACAATTGGGATGAATATATCTTATCACTTAATAAACGACTAGGGTTAGATAATCAGTTGTTGCGATTAATTAGTAACAAAGCAAGACGTGATCCAAAGCGTTTGGTTTTCTCTGACGCTGAAAATATTAAAATTTTAAAAGCAGCCAGTATTTTATATGATGATGGTATTGCTTATCCTATTTTATTAGGTAGCGAAGCACGTATTCGTAAAATTGCAGATAGCAATGGCATTGATATAGCAGACTTACCAATCATTGATGTTCGTAGTGATGAGATGGAAGAGAAAAGAGAATTTTTTGGCTCCCTATTATTCCAAAAACGTCAACGTAAAGGAATTAATAAATATGAGAGCTTAAAATTAATGCGTACTCAAAATTATTTTGGTGCGATGATGGTGGAGACAGGCGAAGCAGATGCAATGTTGTCTGGGTTAATGAGAAATTATAATGAAGGAATCAAGCCTGCTTTACAAATCATAGGAACAGATGAGGGTGTGAAGAAGATTGCTGGCATGTACATGATGCTGACCAAAAAAGGTCCTTTGTTTTTAGCAGATACCACAGTGAACATTAATCCAACAGCAGAAGAATTGGCAGATATTGCTTTGTTGGTGGCGAAGGAGGTACGTAATTTTAATTTGGAACCACGTATTGCCATGTTGAGTTATAGCAATTTTGGATCAAGCGATACCCCGGAAGCAAAGTTAGTTGCAGAAGCCACTCGTTTGGTAAAACAAAAAAATCCATCCTTAATTGTGGATGGTGAAATGCAAGGCATGTTGGCATTCAATAAAGAAATCTTAAAAGAAAATTATCCGTTTAGTGATTTAGTGGACTGTGATGTGAATGTATTAATTTTCCCTAATTTGACTTCAGGAAACGTTGCATATCATTTATTAAAAGAAATTGGTGGAGTAGATGTTATTGGTCCCATTTTATTAGGATTGAAAAAACCAGTAAATGTATTGCAATTGGGGTCTAGTGTGCGCAACATCATTAATATGGCTACCGTAGCGGTTGTAGATGCACAATTAAAATCGAGAGTAGATACCGATATTGAAGTACAACGTACTAGTTGGTGGAATCGATTAAAAAAACGTAAAAAATAGGCATGAAATTTTTAACCCATTTTGGGAGATACCTGTTGATGTTAAAGGGTATGTTTACTGCTGCCGAAAATAAAAAAATGTTTTGGAAGGAGTATATAAAACAGTGTGTTGATATTGGGATTGGTTCCTTGCCCATCGTAGTCATTATTTCATTTTTTTTAGGTGCAGTAATGACAGTTCAAACTGCTGCACAGTTAGTGAGTCCTTTGGTGCCATTAACCACTATTGGTATTATCGTAAGAGATGGTATGTTGTTAGAATTTGCTCCTACTTTTTTATGTATCGTTTTAGCGGGAGTAGTAGGTAGTAAAATAGCGAGTGAGTTAGGAAATATGAGAGTTTCGGAGCAAATTGATGCTTTAGAGATTATGGGAATCAACACTAAAAACTATTTAATTCTACCTAAAATTTTAGGTGCATTTACGGTGGTTCCTTTATTGGTGGGTATATCTGCTGTGGTGGGTATTTATGGCGGGTATTTAGTAGGGAGTTGGTCGGGTGCTATACCTGCTGAAATTTTTATAACAGGTATTAGAAAAGGTTTAGATGTTCATTATATAGTCATTGCTTTTTATAAATCTTTTATATTTTCATTCATTATTAGTACCGTTCCTTCCTATTTTGGTTTTTATGTCAAAGGAGGCGCTTTAGAAATTGGTAAAGCAGGCACACAGTCGGTAGTAGTGAGTTGCATCTTAATTTTAGTCGCAGATTATATAGTGGCTGCTATTGCTTTATAGTTTAACTTTAGTAGTATAAATTATAGTCATGAAAATAAGCTTTCACGGAGCAGCGCGAACTGTTACAGGATCGAAGCATTTAGTACAATTAAACAATGGAGAAAACTTCTTACTGGACTGTGGTTTATTTCAAGGAATGGGCAGAGACACCGATTCTTTAAACGCTAGTTTTGGATTTGATGTTACTAAAGTAAATTATGTTATTTTATCACATGCGCATATTGATCATACGGGACTTATTCCTAAATTAGTGAAAGAAGGGTTTGATGGAAAAATTTATTGTACTCCTGCTACGAAGGCTTTAACCGAAATTTTATTAGCCGATTCTGCTATGATTCAACGTGATGATGCTAAGTATGGCAATAAGCGTAGAGCCAAGCAGGGCTTGCCTCCTATTGATCCATTATACGACTTAGATGATGTTAATTTGGCAATTCCCATGTTAACAGTAGTAGAATACAATACACCTACCAAAATTTCACCTTCGGTGGAATTATTATTTACCGATGCGGGACATATTATAGGAAGTGCTGCCATAAGTTTAATAATGAAAGAAGAGGGAAAAACAAAAACGCTCACTTTTAGCGGTGATATTGGAAGATATCGCGATATGATATTGCGTTCTCCTTCTGTTTTTCCGCCCGCGGATTATATTATTATTGAAAGCACTTATGGTGACAAATTGCATGATTTGATTCATACGACTCCCGATGATTTATTAAAATATATAGAACAAACATGTGTCGAGCAAAAAGGAAATTTAATTATCCCTGCATTTAGTGTGGGCAGAACACAGGAAATTTTATTTGAATTAAATCAATTGTCATTAGAAAAAAGACTACCGCATATTCCCGTGTATGTAGATAGTCCATTAAGTATTGAAGCGACTGATGTGCTCAAAAAATTCCCTAAGTATTTTAATAAAAAAATTCAAAAAATTTTAGAAGTAGATGATGATCCATTTGATTTCGAAGGATTGCGATATATCAAATCTTTCGAAGAGAGTAAAGCCTTAAACGAAGACCTTCATCCTAAAGTTATTATTTCAGCTTCAGGTATGGCCGACGCAGGAAGAGTTAAGCATCATATAAAAAATAATATCAGCAATCCTAAGTGTACTATTTTAATGGTAGGTTATTGCGAGCCCCATTCATTAGGAGGGCGTTTAATGAATGGATCCAAAGTAGTTAAAATTTATAGTGAAGAATATGAAGTGAAAGCAAAAGTGGGGTCCATTAAAAGTATGAGTGCCCATGGTGACTATGAGGACTTGATGCAATTTTTAAGTTGTCAAACTCCCCCTTTAGTAGAACAGGTTTTTGTAGTGCACGGGGAAGCCGATGTGCAGGATCATTTTTGTGAACGTCTTCGTAAAAAAGGATTTTTACAAGTCCAGGCACCAGAATTACATGAAACATTTGATTTGAAATAAAGGAGTTTCCTTCCAGAATGAACTTATTTTCTGGGCCATGAAGCAGTTCGGCACTGACTATCGTTTCCGGTATCGTTTGCGTAAATAAATAGCGTTTAACTACTTATATTATAGGGTAATATGAATAGACTTGTGAGTATTTTTTAAGCCCCTTTTGGGGCTGATTGCTAAAACACATATTGCTTATATGAAAAAAATCGTATTGACGGTTTTGGTATCCTTCCTAACATTAGGAATTTGGGCCCAAAACAAAAATGTAACTGGTCAAGTTACAGATGAAACTGGCGCACCATTAGAAGGCGTTAGTGTAAGTATTAAAGGAAATTCAAAAGGAACTCAAACCAACAAAGAAGGTAAGTTTGTCATTAGCATTCTGGCTAATGGTTCAGTTGTCAACTTTAGTTACATTGGGTATAAGAGTGTTACAAAATCAGTAAATTCTTCCGATCCAATCCAAGTTAAATTAGAAAAAAACAATGCTAATTTGGATGAAGTCGTAGTCATTGGTTACCAAAGTATTAAACGAAAGGATTTGTTGGCATCAGTTGCTTCAGTAAATGCAAAGGATTTAAAAGACATTCCTGTGAATTCTGCAGCAGAAGCATTGAATGGCCGTTTAGCGGGTGTGACTGCTACCACTGCAGAAGGTTCTCCTGATGCAGCTATACGTATTCGTGTTCGTGGCGGTATGTCCATTACGAGTGATAACTCTCCTTTATACATAGTTGATGGAGTGCAAGTGGAAAATGGATTGTCTTCTATTGCTCCTCAAGATATTCAATCAATCGATGTGCTGAAAGATGCTGCAGCAACCGCAATTTATGGTGCACGTGGTGGTAATGGCGTTATTTTAATTACGACTAAAGGCGGACGTAAAGGTAAAATGCAAGTGAGCTATAATGGATTTTATGGGGTGAAGGAATTAAGTAAAAGATTAGATGTATTAAGTCCTTATGATTATGTGTTTTATCAATCTGAAAGATCAAGAGGTTCTTCGGTGGATAGTTTAGCTTTCTTGAAAAATTTTGGATCTACTTGGGATACTTTAGGAAATTATAGAAATGCAGTTCCTACAAATTGGCAAAATGAAGTTTTTGGAAAATCAGGGGTGACCCGTACACAAAACCTTTCTTTGATGGGAGGAACTAATAAGTTTACTTACAATTTTGGATATACTATGAATGATGACCAAGCAATTGTGTTGAATTCGAAGTATAAAAGAAATATGTTCATTGCAAAGACAGATTATCAAGCAACAAAGAAATTGAAATTGGGGCTTTCTGGCAGATATTCAGTTCAAGAAGTTTTAGGTGCAGGGGTTTCTGACGATAAAGGTTCTTCTTATAATCGATTAAGAAACGCTGTGAAGTATCGTCCTTTCTTATCTGCAAGTCAAGATATTGAAGCGTTAGATCCTTTAGCAGATCCAAACGTAGGAAATGGATTAAACTTGGTTAATCCTATTGCCTTAGCTAATGCAGAGTACAGAAAGAAAACAACCACTAATTCAAATGTAACCGTGTATGCTGCTTATCAAGTAGCTAAAAATTTAACTTTGAAATCTACATTTGGATACGATATGTATGATTATGTAGATTTAAAATTCAATGATTCCATTACACCATATTCTGTTTTACAAGGATCACGTAAACCCATCACGGGATTAGATACTTCAAATCGTAAAACATTAACGAACTCTAACGTGTTAACTTATTCTTTGAAAAATTTCAAGGATGCACACGATTTTGATTTCTTGATTGGAGAAGAGACTTATGACTTAAGCACTACAAACACTTTTAATTTAAATAAACTATTGCCTTCAGGCTCAACACCTGCTAATTCATTTACAGCAGTTTCGCCTGGAGTCCCTTTTGCAGGATATCCTAAGCGTGCTGAAACAAGATATACGAGTTTGTCTTTCTTTGGTAGAATAAACTATGCTTATAAGGATAAATATTTATTTTCCGCGAATGTTCGTGCCGACGGAGCCTCAAAATTTGCCCCAGGTAAGCAATGGGGTTATTTTCCAGCAGGATCTTTTGCATGGAGAGTGAAAAATGAAAAGTTCATGGAGTCGGTTAATTTTATTAGCGACTTAAAACTACGTTTTGGTTATGGTGAAGTAGGGAACAACAGAATTAATGATTATTTATACCTCAGTACTTTCAAAAATGATGGAACCTATTTTTATGGTATCAATAATCAAATGGTTACCGGGTATTCTTCAGCTGGTTTAGTAAACCCTAATTTACAATGGGAGTCTACTCAAAATAAAAACATAGGTATTGACATTAGTTTTGCTAAGCGTTTCGATTTATCAGTTGATGTTTATGACAACGCTTCTAAAAATTTATTATTAAACGTGCCTATTGCGCCCACTTTTGGTTATAGTTCTCAATTGCAAAATATAGGTAAAACGAATAACAAGGGTATTGAGCTACAATTAAATGCTGCTATTGTAAAAGGAAAAGATTTCAATTGGAATGCCAATTTTAATATTTCTCATAATGTCAATAAAGTAGTTGCATTAGGTATCAACCAAACTAGCTTCTATCCAAGTGCTAGTTGGGGTGTATCTGGCCAACCTACCGATTATATCATCAAAATTGGCCAACCTTTGGGATCTATGTATGGTTTAGTGACTGATGGTTTTTATAAAGTAAGTGATTTTGATTATAACCCTGCCACTAGTGTGTATACCTTAAAAGCAGGTGTTCCTACTAACGTGGGTATCATTGGTACTGTGCAACCAGGTTCCATTAAATTCAAGGATTTAAATGGAGATGGGGTGGTGGATTTAAATAATGACAGACAAATTATTGGAAATGCGAATCCTACTTACACGGGTGGATTGAATCAACAATTCTCCTACAAAAACTGGGATTTCAGTGTATTCGTTAATTTCTCTTATGGCAACCAGGTGTACAATGCAAATAAAATTGAATTTACAAATGGATATACCAACAATGCGAACTTATTATCTGTAATGCAAAATCGCTGGAAAGTAGTGAGTGATTTAGGTATGACTACTCAATGGATTAATAGTGCCAATCAGGCTGTGGGAATGGCTCCAGACGTGTTAGCGTTTATTAATTCTAATGCAAAAATTTGGATGCCTATTAAAAGTTCAGGTGCTTTCTATCCTCACTCTTGGGCAATTGAAGATGGGTCCTTCGTGAGAATTAATAATGTCACAATTGGTCATTCAATTGATTCAAAAAAATTAGCTAGATTAAAAATAAGCAAATTAAGATTTTATTTCACAGGCAACAACTTAGCTATTTTCACCAAATACACTGGATACGATCCAGAGGTGAGTGTAGCGGGAAGCGCTTTAACGCCGGGCTTAGATTATTCAGCGTATCCAAAAAGCAGAACTTTTATTTTTGGTGTAAATGCCACTTTTTAATTGAACAAGTTTTAAAAACATTAATATGATGAACAAATTAATTTCTAAAAATGTAATATACCTAGTGACAGTAATATTGCTGTTGACTGGATGTACAAAATTCTTAGACCAAAGACCTACTACCGAAGTAAGTACCGATTTAGTTTTTAGTGATGTGCCTAGCGTTACAAAAGCCTTAGCTTCTGTGTATAGCCGTTTGGTGGGTGATGCTGGATATGGTATTCGTTTAAGTTTATATTATCCAGTAGATAACGATGAAATGCAAGGGCCTACAGGTGCTGCAGATAACGATCGTAGAGATATAGCACGTTATTCTGCCACTTCAGGAAATGCGCAAATCACCAATCCATTCAATCAAATATTTACTGGTATTGAATTTGCTAATATTTGTATTGATAATATTCCTAAAATGACCATGTATACTGCTGGTTCTGATCAGGAGAAAAAGAAATTGCAACGTTTATATGGAGAAGCATTAACCTTGCGTGCTCAATTTTATTTAGAAGGTATCCGTAACTGGGGTGATTTACCAGCGCATTTTACTTCAGCTTCTAATCAAGCAGGAGCCAATCCTTTCCCTGCTAAAACCGATCGTGATTCACTTTATGAAAAATTATTAGTGGATTTAAAAGAAGCATCTGCATTAGTGCCATGGAGAAATGAATTAACTGCTATTGGAGATCAACAAGATGAAAGAATTACAAAAGGAACAGTAAAAGCGTTACGTGCAAGAATTGCTTTATATCGCGCAGGTTATTCATTGCGTAAAACTGGAACCATGGTTCAAGGTTCCAATGCGGCAACTTATTATCAAATTGCAAAGGATGAGTGTAATGAAATTATGAATTCGGGTCAACATAAATTAAATCCAAGTTTTAAAGCATTATGGAAGGATCAAGTATGTGCTAGAACAGTAGCAGATCCAGATGGTGAATTAATGTTTCAAGCAAGTGCTATAGGAAGATCAGGTGTGGCGGATACCAAATTAGGATATTATAACGGACCTACAGTAAACAACTTGGGTAATAAAAGCATTAATGTATTACCTACATATTTTTATGCATTCGATTCTACCGATACTCGAAGAGATGTGACTTGTGCTATTTATAATGTCAACGCAGATGGTGTGACTAAAACAGGACAAACAATCACTGCTATCAATGATGGAAAATATAGAAGAGATTGGATTACCAATCCTTCTATTTTACCTACAGATGCAGTTCAATACTTAAGTTTAAAATGGCAAATTATAAGATATTCAGATGTGTTATTAATGTTTGCTGAAGCAGAAAACGAAATAAGTGGGCCAACAGCAGCAGCATACAATGCCATCAATCAAGTAAGAAGAAGAGGCTATGGCAAATCAATCACTACACCAGATGCTACAGTGGATTTACCGGCGGGGTTATCTAAGGCTGCTTTTTTTGACGCTATTGTAAAAGAACGTTCATTAGAGTTGGGCGGCGAAGGTATTCGTAAGTATGATTTAATTAGATGGAATTTATTAGCAAGTAAATTAGCTACCACAAAAACTGAGTTATTAAATATGTCTAATAGAGTGGGTAATTACGCAAACTTACCTCAATCAATGTATTTCAAAACACCTTCTACTGCCGAGGATGTTACATTATGGAGTAATTCATTTTACAAAGCAGCTCCAACTGCCACCCCTACTGGAACTACCAAAGTAGTTTGGATTAGTACGGCTATTAATTCGACTGCATTGTCTCGATTTGCTACAGGTTTTACTACGGGTAAGTCGGAGCTATTACCTATTCCGCAACCGGCCATTGATGCGAATTTTAATCTGAAACAGAATCCTGGTTATTAATAAAAACAAATAAGGCTGCTTTCGCAGCCTTATTTGTTTTGTATATTTATTCTATGTTAAAAAAAGTAGTTCTATTATTGTTTTTTGCTCATATGTTTATGCATATGAATTTATTGGCACAAGTGATTGCCTTTCCTGGGGCCGAAGGATTTGGGAAATATACTACAGGAGGTCGAGGTGGTGTAACTTGTGTAGTTACTAATTTGAATGATAGTGGACCAGGTAGTTTTAGAGAAGCGGTTACAAAAAAAGAAAAGCGCATCATTGTTTTTCAAGTAGCAGGAACCATTCACTTACAAACTAAGCTAACAATATTAGGGGATGTTACCATAGCAGGACAAACAGCTCCCGGAGAGGGCATTTGTTTGGCAGATCAAACTGTGGGTTTAGGAGGTGATAATATCATTATTCGTTACCTAAGATTTAGATTAGGGGATAAATTTCAAAGAGGTGAGATGGTCAATGGCAATGGAGGAGATGATGCATTTGGGGGCAATCGAAGAAAAAATATCATGATTGATCATTGCAGTATGAGTTGGAGTAATGACGAAGTATTTTCAATCTATGCTGGAGACAGCACTACTTTACAATGGAATTTAATTGCAGAGCCCTTAAACTATTCTTATCATTATGAGACGGGGGACAAGGATTTTGAGCATCATGGATATGGAGGCATTTGGGGTGGGAAACATACAACAGCACACCACAATTTATTTGCACATTGTGTGAGTAGAAATCCTCGTTTTAATGGAGCACGTTTAGGAGCAGATGACGAGTTGGTTGATTTTTCTAATAATGTGATATACAATTGGGAGCATAATAGCGTATATGGAGGTGAGGGAGGTAAATATAATATGACGAATAATTATTATCGACCTGGACCATCTACGAGTATCAAAGTGCAAGAGCGTATTGTGAATCCTACCAAAAATGATCAAAGATATTTTGGTCAATTTTATGTACATGGTAACATTGTGGAAGGTGCAAAGCAAGTCACTCAAAATAATTTATTAGGAGTACATATAGAAGGGACGAGTCAAGATAGAATGAACACAATTGTGTCAATACCTTTTGAGGTGGTTGATATACCCACAGAAAATGCGGCAGAAACCTTTTTAAAAACCATAGATAAAGTAGGAGCTTCTTTCAAAAGAGATACATTAGACCAACGTATTATAGAAGATGTTATAAAAAGAAGAGGTAGAATCATTGATGTCCAAGGAGGATTTCCCCATGGCACTCCTTTTGAACAAACTTTAACGGCATGGCCCACTTTAAAAACGGGAACTGTCTTAGTTGATAGTGATCATGATGGCATTCCAGATGCTTGGGAGTTAGCTCAAGGCTTAGACCCTAAGAATGCGATGGATGCAAGGCATTTTACTTTATTAAAAGAGTATTGTAACTTAGAAATATATATCAACAGTATAGTAGTTGATGGTAAATCCAATTAATGAAAGCATGAATTTATTACTTCTTTTTACTTTTTAATCCGAATTATATGAAGCGATTTTTATTTTTAGCAATTTTGTTCATCACATTTGTATCAGCCATCACAGATGATAAAAAAATAATATGGTTATGCGGGGATAGTACCATGGCGATCAAGGAAACTAAGACTTACCCTGAAACAGGATGGGGAATGCCTTTTGTATTTTTTTGGGATTCATCAATACAAGTAAAAAATTTAGCTAAAAATGGTAGAAGTACGAAAACATTTATAAGCGAAAATTTATGGCAACAAGTGGTGGATGGTGCAAAGGAAGGAGACTTTGTTTTGATTCAATTTGGCCATAATGATGAAGCCGTTGAAAAAAAAGAAAGGTATGCGCCCCCTGCTGAATACAAAGCTAATTTAGTGAAATTTATTACAGAAGCTCGTTTAAAAAAAGCAACGCCCATATTACTTACTCCTGTTTCTAGAAGAAAATTTGATACATTAGGTGTTGCACAAGAAACTCATCGCGAGTATTCGGCGTATGTGAAAGAGGTAGCTAAAGAGCAAAACGTTCTTTTTATTGATTTAGACACATATAGCCGCGCGCTGTATCAACAATTTGGAAAAGACAATTCTACTTTATTATTTATGCAATTAAAATCAGGCGAGCACCCCAATTACCCAGAAGGCAGAAATGACAATACTCATTTTACTGAATTGGGTGCAAGATTAATTGCACAATTAGTATTAAAAAATTTGAAAGAATTAAATACAGATTTAAACAATCATATTGTTGTTTCAAAAATAAAATAATTTGATATTGATAGCTGAATTAAATCGATAAAATAAATAAATGGAGAGCCGCATGATGATGAAAAAAATGATAAATGAGATAAAGAAATATAGCTGCTGGCTGTTTTTATTTATTTTATTATTGAATAGCTATTTGCTCCATGCTCAAACAAATTTAAATTCCTTTGATTTTGTAGTGAGCAAAGATGGAAGTAGCAGTTATAATAGTGTTCAAGATGTATTGAATCAAATACCTTCGGGTAATAAAAGGCCCTATAAAATATTTATAAAAAGGGGGATTTACAAGGAAGTTGTAACTATCGATGCTAGTAAATCACAAATAACATTGGTTGGTGAAGATGAAAATAATACAATATTGCAGTTTGATAATCACTCAGGGGTTTCAATGCCAAACGGAGATACGCTAAATACCTGGACTTGCGCATCCGTATTTGTGTATGGCGGGGATTTTCAAGCACAACATATCACATTTAGTAATCAAGCAGGATTTAATGCGGGGCAAGCTGTGGCATTAAGAGTAGAAGGCAATCGCGCATCTTTTTTTAATTGCCGAATGATGGGGTTTCAAGATGTTCTTTTTTTAAGTGGTAATGGAGTGAAACAATATTTTAAGGATTGTTACATTGAAGGCACTACCGATTTTATTTTTGGCGCTGCAACTGCATTATTTGAAAATTGCCAAATCTATAGTAAAAAAAATTCACATGTAACAGCAGCATCCACTAATTCCATTATTCCTTTTGGTTTTGTATTTAAAAATTGTCAGTTGAGTGGGGATACTTCTCTCCATAAAGTTACTCTAGGCAGACCATGGAGTCCAACAGCAAGTGTTACTTATATTAATTGTTGGCTAGGATCACATATTATGGAAGAAGGTTGGAACAATTGGAAAAATCCTGCCAATGAATTAACTGCAAGATTTAGTGAATATCATAATATGGGCCCAGGTGCTCAGCCTTCTAAAAGAGTTTCTTGGTCCAAACAACTTACAGACGAACAAGCTAATAACTTTGTAAATTCAAAAATTTTGGGAGCATGGCAGCCAAGTATAAAATAAAAAGTGGGTTTATTTTTTTTGTTTTAATAGTAATCATTTTTTGTAAATCATCTGCACAGATTTATACGAACCCAATTTTACATGAAGATTATAGTGATCCGGATGCGATAAGAGTTGGCAATGAGTTTTATATGGTAGCGTCTAGTTTTAATCAAACTCCAGGTTTGCCCATATTAAAATCTAGTGATTTAGTTCATTGGCAATTAATTGGACATGCTTTAAAAAATAATTATCCAATTGATTATTATAAAAAAGTGCAACATGGTGCAGGGGTATGGGCCCCAAGTATACGATTTCATAATGGAAAATATTTTATTTATTATCCTGATCCTGATTTTGGGATTTATCAAATTAGCACTAAACAAATTACAGGACAATGGTCAAAGCCTACTTTAGTGATTCCTGGTAAAGGACTCATTGACCCTTGTCCATTATGGGATAAAAATGGAAAAGTGTATTTAGTGTATGCCTTTGCAGGTAGCAGGGCTGGTATAAAAAGTGTATTAGCAATTAAAGAATTAAATGAAGATGGCACTAAATCGATTCATGAAGGCAAGCTTATTTATGATGGACATGACATAGATCCTACTATAGAAGGCCCTAAAATTTATCAACGAAATGGATGGTATTATATTTTTGCTCCTGCTGGGGGTGTCTCTACAGGATGGCAAACGGTATTACGTTCAAAGGAAATATATGGACCCTATGAAAGAAAAAAAGTAATGGAGCAAGGAAATTCCAATGTGAATGGCCCACATCAAGGCGCATGGGTACAAACGAATACTGGTGAAGATTGGTTCCTTCATTTTCAAGATAAAGGAGCCTATGGTAGAATTGTTCATTTGCAACCAATGCAATGGAAAAATGATTGGCCAGTCATTGGAGAAGATAAAGATGGGGATGGAGTAGGAGAGCCTGTTGCAACTTATCATATGCCCACCATGTTAAAACAAACGAGTCAAACTTCGAATAAAACAAACTTGCAAGAAGTTCGCCCTGGAGAAGATTTAAACTATCAATGGAATGCGAATGAAGGGGTAAATTGGCGTTTTTCTATTCAAAATAATTTCAGGTTCTATGCAATTCCATTATTAGACAGTAGTAAAAATTTGTGGAATTATCCTGCTTTGTATTTAAGAAAAATACCTGCTGAGGTATTTACTGTAATTTCTCAAATAAAATTGAATAGCTTTCAAATAGGCGAGCGAGCAGGTTTTATTATATTTGGTAAGTCATATGCTGGCATTGAATTATTGCATGAAACGAATAAGATGACTTTGAACTATGTGGAGTGTATAAACGCAGATAAAAATAATTCAGAAAAAAAGCAAATCATATTAAAAGACGCGCCAATTCAAATTTTCATTAAGATGCAAATGAATCCAGGAGCAGTGGCAAATTTTAGTTATAGTTTAAATGGTTTAGATTATATAAATTTACCTTATGTGTTTAAAGCTATTCCCGGCGTTTGGGTAGGGGCTAAAATGGGTTTTTATTGTAATTCCAATAAGGTAACCAATGACGCAGGCTATTTGGAAATAAATTCAGTGAGTATTCAAAAATAATTTTATGAAAAAAATTCTTATCGCATTTTGTTTTTTTATTCCTTTTTCATTCTCGTATGCTCAGTCTAAAAATGAAAAGGCGCTACAATTAGCAGTTCAAAAATTAACTGCAGCCATGTTATCGGGGGAACGAGCTTCATTGGAATCAATTGTTTCAGAACATTTAAGCTACGGACACTCCGGCGGACATGTGGAGGGAAAAGCAGAGTTTGTTGAAAAAATTGCAAGTGGTAAATCCGATTTTGTGACCATCAATATATCAGAACAGACAATTGATATAATTGGGAAAACTGCAATTGTGAGACATCTATTTGACGGCACTACTAATGATGGCGGAAAGCCAGGAGCAGTAAAATTAAAAATTTTGCTGATTTTTGAAAAACAAGGTAAAGATTGGAAGTTGTTAGCTAGACAAGCCGTTAAGGCTTAGCTTTCTTAGCAGACGAAGCACGTTGAAACAATTCCGTAGGTAATATGACTTCCTCAAAAGAAGTAGTAGGCCTTTTGCTTTCAATCATTTTAATTAATAGCTCGGCGGCAATTCGGCCCATTTCTGCTGCAGGTTGTTTTACAACTGATAATGATGGAGTCAATAGATCTGTTAAATCCAAATTGCTAAATCCTAGTAATGCAATTTTTTCAGGAATTTTTATTTTTTTATCCTGACAATAACGCATGATATTGGTGGTGATTTTATCAGAACAAGCTAAAATAGCATCTGGTTTATTTTTTTGCTTCATGAATTTATCCATAATGGCTTCCACTTCTTCATAAATCAAGCCGCTATGTAAACAATAGTCAATTAAATTTTCGTCTACGCCAATTTTTTTCTCAATGAGTGCATCTTTGTAACCAGCTACACGTTCCTCCGAAATGGATAAATAGGCAGAACTTGCAATACATGCAATTTTCTTGTATCCGTTTTTGATTAAATGTTGCGTCGCATCGTATCCCCCTTTATAATTATCTACTTTTACTTTATGCATATTTAAATGGTCCACCACACGATCAAAACTTACCAAAGGCATTCCTCTTAAATATAAATCATTGATAGTAGAAAAGTTGGAAGTGCCTGCCGAAACCGAGATCAAAATCCCATCCACACTTCGAGATGCTAGATAATGCAAAGCAGATACCTCTCTGTTAAAATCCTCTTTGCTTTGAGCAATGATTACATTATATCCCTTTTCCTGGGCAACGGATTCTATACCATTAATGGCTTGGGAAAAAAAGCTATTTGCAATTTCACTTACTAATACTCCGATAGAACTGCTTCTTTTTTCTTTTAAACTGAGGGCTATGGGGTTGGGACGATAATTCATTTTCTTGGCATAGGCTAGGACCCTATCCTTGGTTTCGGAGCTAATTTCATAGCTATCCCTAAGCGCTCTACTAACAGTAGAAGTGGATAAGCCTAGGGCTTTGGCAATGTCTTTTATGGTAATGGCTTCGTACTTCATAATAGCCTGAGCTAAATGTGTCTAAAAGTAATATTTTTTATGCTTAATTCCCGGTATCGTTTGCGTAAATTCATATTTCTTTAGCCTATCTGATTGAATATTAGGTTGCTATAATTATTAAATTTATTGTTCTATGAAACGATTGATTTTTGCTAGTTTTTTTGCTTTTTTGTCATTGAGTATTCATGCACAAAAACAACCCAATTTTAAAATTCTTACCACTTCTTTTAAAAAAGACACGGTAAATGTTATTCGATTTGGTGCCATTGCTAATGGGTTGAATGTGAATACCATAGCCATCAATAATGCTATTAAATTTATGAGTGCAAAAGGGGGTGGAGTAGTGATGATTCCCGCAGGAGAATGGATGACTGGCCCCATTGTTTTAAAGACAAATGTTAATTTATATTTAGCAAAAGGAGCGTTGGTTGTTTTTACACCCGATTTTGCTCAATACCCTTTAGTCATCTCTTCCTTCGAAGGTTCTGATGCTGCAAGATGTCAATCACCTATCACAGCCGAAAGTGAGGAAAATATTGCGATCACTGGCGAGGGTATTATGAATGGGAATGGAATTTATTGGAGACCTCTTAAAAAAGAAAAATTAACGGAGTCGGAATGGAAAAATCATTTACAAAATTTTGGCGGTGCTTTGACTGCTGATAAAAAAACATGGTATCCCTCTAAGGCGGCAGTAGAAGCTGCAAAAAATAAAGACATTGGAAAATTAGTAGGAGGAAAAACATTATCTGACTTCGAAGGCATCAAGGATTTTTTACGTCCCAATATGGTGCGAATAAGTAATTGTAAAAAAGTTTTAATCGAAGGGGTGACACTCGAAAATTCACCTGCATGGACAACGCATATTGTTACCAGTAGTCATGTGACAGTGAATGGTTTAAAAGTAAAAAATCCTTGGTGGGGAACCAATACTGACGCCATTGATTTAGAAAGTACAAGTAATGTATTATTGGAAAATTGCGTTTTTGACACAGGGGATGATGGAATAACTATTAAAAGTGGCCGTGATGAAGAAGGTCGAAAAAGAGGAATGCCTACTCAAAATGTGATTGTAAAAAATGTAACAGTATATAGAGCGCATGGTGGATTTGTGGTAGGAAGTGAAATGAGCGGAGGCGTGAAAAATATTTATGTGAGTGATTGCAGTTTTATTGGTTCAGATATAGGACTTCGCTTTAAAACATTAAGAGGAAGAGGGGGTATGGTTGAAAATATTTATGTCAATCATATAAATATGAAAGACATTGCTGGGGAAGCGATCTTGTTTGATATGTATTATGCTGCAACCGATCCCATTAAAATAAATGGAGAGCCCACTGTAGTCCCAGTTATTGAAAAATTTCCTGTGACCGAAGCTACTCCTCAATTTCAAAATTTTTATTTTGATAATATAGTTTGTGACGGAGCAAGTAAAGCAGTTTTTGTAAGAGGCTTACCCGAAATGAAAATCAAAAATGTTCAGTTAAGTCATTTAAATATGACCGCAAGAGAAGGAATTCAATTGGAAGATGCAGATAGTATTTCAATTCAGTCTTCTACTATTTTAACGAATCCCATCAAGCCTATTTTAACATCTGTAAGATCTTCTAATATCCTAATAGATACTATTGGTTTAAAAAAAAATCATCCAACCCCTTCTAAGTGGTTTGAAAAAATGTCGGCCTTAGCAATGCAAATATGGCCAGACTCGTTTTCGGTAAAGCCAGGGGGCAAAGCACGTTGGGCGTATGATCAAGGAGTTATTTTAAAAGGCATTGAAGGTGCTTGGAAACTCACTGGAGATGCTAATTATTTTAATTACATCCAGCATAGCATGGATTATTATGTTCAGGAAGATGGAAACATTTTAGATTATAAAGGAAGTGATTATAATTTAGATCATTTGAATAATGGCAAATTGCTTTTAACCTTGTATCAAGTCACAGGAAAGGAAAAGTATAAAAAAGCCATTCAGCTTCTAAAAAATCAATTGGATCATCAACCTAAAAATGAAGAGGGTGGATATTGGCATAAAAAAATATATCCTCATCAAATGTGGTTAGATGGATTATATATGGGCTCAGCATTCTATGCTCAATATGCTTCAGTAATGCATGATACGGCAGCTTTTTCAATCATTGCTCATCAATTTGCAGTTGCCGAAAAACATACTAGAAATTCATCCTCTGGATTATTATATCATGCTTGGGATCAAAGTAAACAGCAGCCTTGGTCAAATCCCCAAACCGGTGTTTCTCCATATGTGTGGGGTAGAGCAATGGGTTGGTATGGAGTGGCTTTAGTAGATGCATTGGAATATTTTCCAACTAATCACCCAGACAGAAAACAACTTATTGAAATATTAAAAAGATATTCAGAGGCGGTTGTTAAAGTACAAGATGCTAAAACAGGGCTGTGGTTGGATATTTTGGATGTACCAAATGCCGAAAAAAATTATTTTGAAGCATCCGCTTCTAGTATGTTCGTAACTGTTTTATTCAAAAGTGTAAGATTAGGTTTCATTGATGAAAAATATTTAATTGCTGCACAAAAAGGGTATGATGGTATTATAAAGAAATTTATTAATGAAGAGGAAGGAAAATTAAGCTTACAAGGAACCGTGAGCGTTTCAGGTTTAGGTGGAAATCCATATAGAGATGGCAGCTTGCAATATTATTTTAGTGAACCAGTGGTGGCGAACGATCCAAAAGGGATGGGCGCTTTTATACAATCTAGTGTGGAGGCAGAGTGGGCAAGTATTCCAAAAGTGGGGAAAGGCAAAACAGTTGTATTAGACGCTTTTTATAATAATGAGATTAAAAAAGATGCTTTAGGAAATGATTATCATTGGCATTACGACTGGAATGAATTATCAAATGGTGGATTCAGTTTTTGGGGAAATCAATTCAAGCAATATGGGGCCTCTTTAAAATCTTTAGAGACAGCACCATCAAAAATTAATTTAGAAAATCACTCAGTATATATTATTGTAGATCCAGACCATGTGAAAGATAATCCAGCACCTAATTACATGACAAAGGATCAAGCTGATGTCATAGCAAATTGGGTAAAAGAGGGAGGCGTATTGGTTTTAATGGCAAATGATAGTGCGAATTGCGATTTAACTCATTTCAATTTACTCTCAACTAAGTTTGGTATTCGATTTACCAATAAATCCGTGAATATGGTGAAAGGCAATGCTTTTGAAACAGGCAATGTCATTCCTACTGCTTCCATCTTAGGCCATGCTGGTTTAAAAATGTATTTGAAAGAAGTAAGTGCCTTAGAGGTTGTCTCACCTGCGCAAACCATAGCCACTAATGGTTCGAACAATCTCATTGCTATGTCATCTTATGGTAAAGGAACTATAATAGCTGTTGGTGATCCATGGCTGTATAATGAATATGTTGATGGAAGAAAACTTCCTAATGTTTTCGAGAATTTTGAAGCTGCAAAAAATTTAGCCCAATGGCTATTAAGTAAAGTGAAGTAATGAGTAAATGGGCTAAAAATATTTTATGGTTGGGGTTGTTGTTACATAGCTCTGTTTTTGCCAATTTGAATAGTAACACTATTGGCAAGGGAAAAGTGTTGTTTATAACTGTTGCTCAAAATGGGAAAGCTCAATTTAAACAAATACAAGCAGCTATTAATAGTATTAAAGTTAGTGACAATGAAAATGTAATTATAAAAATTGCAGCAGGTACTTATGACGAAAAAATTTATTTAAAAAAGAGTCGTATTTCTTTTATTGGAGAGGGAATTGACAAAACTATCATCACGCAATCTATTGCAAGAGATATATGGAGATGTGATCACACGGATGATTGGGGCGTTGCAACTTTTAATGTGGATTCCTGCAGTGACATAAATTTCTCCAAACTTACCATACGCAATGATTATGGGTTTTTAAATACAAAAGATCAAGTTATAGCTTGCAAAAGTGATAGTTTGGGAGTTAAAATTATAAAAGCAACTGGACATCAAATGGCTTTTAGAAGTTTCAATGCGACTAAACTTAAATTTGAAAAATGCCGATTTGTTGCATGGGGGGGTGATACAATGAGTCCTTGGAATACGACGAATGGAATGTTTTATTTTAAAGATTGTATTTTGGAAGGAGGGGTAGATTTTTATTGTCCAAGAGGATGGGCTTATGCCGAAAATTGCACTTTTATCACGCACACAGGTCCTGCTGCTATATGGCATGATGGATCATTGAATGAGGATTCTAAATTGGTTTTACTGAATTGTAGTTTCAAAGGGTACGACGGATTTAAACTAGGCCGTTATCACAGAGATGCACAATTCTATTTAATCAATTGTCATTTTCCTGCAAACATGTCCGATGAAGATATTTATCTAGTACCCACTACCAATACAATTCAATGGGGTAGAAGAGTCTATTATTATAATTGTGATAAAGAAAAATCTACTATCGGGTTTTATAAAAATAATTTAGAAACTGCAAGAGGAAATCCAGCTGTAAATGAAATAAATGTAAACTGGGTGTTCAAAAATAATTGGAATCCGCTTGCAGAATAAAAGAAATTGAAAAGATGGAAAGGAGTGTATTATATAATAAAGAAAGGTATGAGGCAAAAAATGGAATTTTAAATCCGTTGCCAGAAAAAGTCATGCAATTTGGAACAGGAGTTTTATTAAGGGGACTCCCGGATTATTTTATAAATAAGGCTAATCAAGAAGGCGTTTTTAATGGCAGAATTGTAGTTATCAAATCTACCGCAACAGGGGGCATTGGCGATTTTGAACAACAAGATAATTTTTACCATCATTTAGTTAAAGGATTGGTTGATGGCAATGAAGTAAATAAATTACATGAGAACACATCTATTAGTAGAGTGTTAGTAGCAGCATCTCAATGGCAAGAAGTATTGGAATTGTCAAAGTCGTCTGATTTAAAAATAGTTATATCAAATACCACGGAAGCAGGTTTGGTATTTGATGCAAACGATACACAACTCATAAATACACCTTTCTCTTTCCCCGGTAAATTATTATCTGTTTTGTGGCATCGTTGGAATCATTTTGAAGCTAAAGCGGATGAATATGGATTAATTATATTACCTACCGAATTAATACCAGATAACGGTACTGTGTTAAAAAAAATCGTTTTAGATTTAGCTGTTTTACAACAACTTCCAAACGATTTTATCCACTGGCTAAATACCTCAAACGATTTTTGCAATACACTAGTAGATCGCATTGTTACTGGTAATTTACCAGAGAAAGAACAAAAGCAATTAGAAGATCATTTAGGCTATCAAGATCATTTGTTGATCACGAGTGAGCCATTTGCATTATGGGCTATTGAAACTCACAAACAAAGTACTGTTAATGAATTAAGCTTTTCAAAAGCTGATCCTAGTGTGGTAGTAGCGCCTTCTATTGCGAAATTTAGAGAATTAAAATTGAGATTATTAAATGGAACACATACTTTTTGTTGCGCTTTAGCAATTTTAATGGGTTTCGAAACCGTAAAAGAAGCCATGGCTCATAAAAATTTTAGAAAGTTTATTTTACAATTATTAGATAATGAAATTGCGCCTTGTGTGGCAAGTGATGAAATTTCTAATGCGGATATAAGACAATTTCAAAATGTAGTAATAGATCGTTTTTCTAATCCAACTATTGAACATCAATGGAAAAGTATTGCGTTCAATTATTTGGAAAAAATTAAAATGAGAAATCTTTATTTAATTGAAAAATTTCATCAATTAAAAAAGGAAGTGCCAATGGCTATGAGTATATGTATAGCTGCTTTTTTTGTATATCAAGAACAATTAAATCAAAAAGCAGATATGGAGCATTTTTCATTTGACAATTCTTTTAAAAACTCAGTTATTAGTTTAATATCTTTGATCAAGCTGAATGGAATCCAGTGGGTTGTGAATGAATATTTAAATAAAAAAGAATGAAATCATGAAGCAATTAGTTTTAAAGGTGAACCCGTTAGATAATGTATTAGTAGCATTGCAGCCCTTACAAAAAGGGCAATCCGTTGTTTTTGAAAATAGAACTTATGTAATGCAGGAAGACATTGCTCCTAAGCATAAATTTTACATGAAAGAGATGTCCGAAGGTGGTGAAGTCATCATGTATGGAGTATTAGTGGGTAAAGTTACAAAAGCAGTAAGTATAGGAACATTAATGACTACGCAAAATCTACATCATGCTGCTGAACCATTTACTTTCAAACCTTATAATTACGAATGGAAGGCTCCAGATATTAGTGCATTTAAGAAACGAAGTTTTTTAGGATATCATAGAACGGATGGATCAGTAGGAACCGCAAATTATTGGTTATTTATTCCTACAGTTTTTTGTGAAAACAGGAATTTAGATGTGATCAAAGAGGCGTTGCATAATGAATTAGGATATGCAGATACGCCTAAATACAAAGCTTATACTCATTCTTTGGTGACTGCTTATAAAGAAGGAAAAATGATGGAAGAAACTGCTTCCATTGATTTATCTGCAAATACACATAAAAACAACAGAGTATTTCCAAATATTGATGGAATCAAATTTTTAAATCATCAAGGTGGGTGTGGGGGAACACGTCATGATGCAGCCGTCTTAAGTAAATTATTGGCAGCATATGCTAATCACCCTAATGTAGCTGGAATAACAGTATTAAGCTTAGGATGTCAAAATTTACAATCCAATGATTTACAAAATGACATCAAATTACGTAATCCTAATTTTGAAAAACCTTTATTTGTTTTTGAGCAACAAGAATCTGTAAGCGAATCAGATTTAATTGCAAAAGCTATTCGTCAAACCTTTTTAGGATTAATAGAGGCGAATAAGCAAACACGTCAACCAGCAAGTTTAGATAAATTAACTATTGGAGTAAAGTGTGGAGGAAGTGATGGATTTAGCGGAATTTCAGCAAATCCTGCAGTGGGATTTTGTGCCGATTTATTAGTGGCTTTAGGGGGTAAGGTTTTATTGGCTGAATTTCCCGAGTTATGTGGAGTGGAACAAGAACTGATTAATAGAACCATTGAGCCAGAAGCAGCTAAAAAATTTATTCATTTAATGCAGTCCTATAATAATAAGGCATTAAGTGTTGGATCTGGGTTTCATATGAATCCCTCTCCCGGTAATATTAAAGATGGATTAATTACTGATGCAATAAAATCCGCAGGGGCGGCTAAAAAAGGAGGAAATTCTCCAGTAGTGGATGTGTTAGATTATACCGAATTAGCAACTAAGCCAGGATTAAGTTTGGTTTGTACTCCAGGAAACGATGTGGAAGCTACTACTGGAAAAGCCGCATCAGGGGCTACTTTAATTTTATTCACCACCGGTTTAGGAACACCTACAGGCAACCCTGTTTGTCCTACCATTAAAGTATCCAGTAATACGGCATTGACAAAAAGAATGAGTGATATTATTGATATAGATACCGGACCCATTATAGATGGAGAAAAAACAATTGAACAAATGGGTGCAGAAATATTAGAGTATTGTATTCAAGCTGCAAGTGGGTTAATCACTCCTAAAGCAGTATTATTAAATCAAGATGATTTTATTCCATGGAAACGTGGGGTCAGTTTATAATTTAAAAAAAGTTAAAGGGTATGAAGTCTTTCATGGATGAGAATTTTTTATTAAAAACAAAAACAGCTCAAATTTTATATCATGAATATGCTAAAGAGATGCCATTGATAGATTATCATTGTCATCTTTCGCCACAGCAAATTGCAGATGATATTAATTTCAATAATTTAACACAGGCATGGTTGTATGGCGATCATTATAAATGGCGTGCCATGAGGACGAATGGTGTCTCAGAAGATTTTTGTACGGGTCAAAAGTCAGATACTGAAAAATTCGATCGTTGGGCTGATACGGTACCTTACACTATGCGCAATCCTTTGTATCATTGGACGCATTTAGAGTTGCAACGTTATTTTGGCATTCGTGAAATATTAAACCCAATATCTGCTCATTCAATTTACGAGCAAGCGACTGCACAATTAATCACCCCTGAGTATAGTACCAAAAACTTGATACGAAAGATGAATGTAAAAGTAATTTGTACTACCGACGATCCAATTGATACACTTGAGTATCATCAAAAAATTGCGGATAGTGGTTTTGAAGTGAAAGTTATTCCAGCTTTTAGGCCGGATAAAGCTATGGAGGTTTCAAGCGCTGATGCCTTTATAGCCTACATTAAAAAACTAGAGGCGATTTCAAATTTATCTATTTCAAGTTTTGAAGATTTTCTTTTTGCGCTACAAAATAGGCATGATTTTTTTGCAACTATGGGTTGCAGTGTAAGTGATCATGGTTTAGAAGAAATATATTCTGAAGATTTTACAGGTAATGAGGTAGAAGCCATTTTTAATAAAATATATGGCGGAAAATCATTGAATGACATGGAGCAACGAAAATTCAAAAGTTGCATGTTGTTGCACTTCGCCGAATGGGATTGGGAAAAGGGATGGGTACAGCAATTTCATTTAGGAGCTTTGCGTAATAATAATAGCAGAATGATGAAAATGTTAGGTGCGGATACAGGATGGGATAGTATTGGTGATTTTTCACAAGCAAGAGCTTTAGCTAAGTTTTTAAATAAATTAGATTCAGAAGATAAATTAGCTAAAACCATTTTATATAATTTAAATCCTGCTGACAACGAATTAATGGCCACCATGATTGGTAATTTTAATGATGGAAGTGTAGCTGGCAAAGTGCAGTTTGGAAGTGCTTGGTGGTTTTTAGATCAAAAGGAAGGAATTGAACGCCAATTGAATGCCTTAAGTAATATGGGTTTGGTTAGTAGGTTCGTAGGTATGTTAACCGATTCAAGAAGTTTTTTATCTTATCCTAGACACGAATATTTTAGACGTATTGTTTGTAATATGTTTGGTAAAGAAATAGAAGAAGGCGAGTTACCTAATGATCTAGCATGGGTAGGCAAAGTGATTCAGAATATTAGTAGCAATAACGCAGTCGATTATTTTGGTTGGAAATAAAAATTAGATAATCTTAAAAGGTTAGAACAAAGTTTGTGGACTAAATAATTGGTAGTTAAATGAAGCAATAGGATCAATGGATTGTTGAAAATTTTTTGCAACTGTATGCGATTTCATTTTATCTGTTTTTAATTGATGTATCGCCAATGAATTGATTTCTTTTTCAGATAAATTTGGGTTGATCCATTGTGCGGCTAAATGGGGTTCTAAAATAGTAGGCATTCTTTTTTTAACATTATGTATCTTACTCATCATTTCATTCGCTTCTGTAGTAATGATGCCAAAGCTTGGGGTGATTTCTCCCGTTTGTCGGTTTGTCCATGTATTCCAAACGCCTGCTATATAAAATAAATCATGATGTTGCAAGGAAATACAATGAGGTATTTTTTCTTTTTCAATTTGTTGCCATTCAAAAAAATGAGAAGCTAATACTAAGCATCTTTTACTTAAAATATAAGGTTCTGCAACTTTGTTGGTTAAAATAGTTTCTCCTTTAATATTAAGGGTAGTATATTTTTTCCTAGATTCATTTAATTCCTTTTCATTGCCCACCCAATGAGGGATAAGCTCCCAATGCATTAAACCTGCTTTTAGGGAAGGAGTAGATGCATCTGGATAAAATAGGACAGGCCAATTGGAATAGCTAAAGCCAGATTGCATAGGAATATCAATTGGTTCAATATCTATATTTTGATTTCCTATTTTAAGAGTCTGTTTCTTAGGGACCTTGACGCCAATCACATAGCACATGACAATGAAATATTTGTGGTGAAAGGTAGGAATATTGCTAAAATAATAAACATAAAAATTAAAAATTTTAATCAAGCTCAAAAAGAAGTAAGTGGTTTAGTGGTGACCATTCCTGCGAAACCAATTGTTGCATTAGAGTTAAAATAAAGAATTAGGTTATTCTATTTTACACCTTTAACAATTTCTTAGTAAACTAAAAGTTTATACTTGTATCATAAAGAAAATCCCCACTTTATGAAAAGAGTAAATTGTTGTTTAGTAAGTATGGTAATGGTATCAAGTGTTATTACAAGTTGTTCAAAACTGGAGCAAAGTACTACAACTAGTACAACCCCTCCAATAGCTGTAGTTCCCATTACAACTCCTATTGCCACAACGTATCCTGCCATAAAATCCACTTTTGGATCTGAAATTGATGTCAATAATTTAGCTAATTATGCGAATCAATCTAAGCCCACTTATATTACTAAGGATAATACAGGGAACAATCCTATTACCAATGCGAAAGCAACTTTAGGAAGAGTTTTATTTTATGATAAAAATTTAAGTGTCACCAATACAATATCATGTTCAAGTTGTCACAAACAAGAATTTGCATTTTCCGATACCGCCTTAGTGAGCAATGGTGTTTTGGGTGGACTTACTACTCGCCATACCATGCGATTAGTGAATGCAAGATTTTCAAATGAGTTAAAATTCTTTTGGGACGAACGTGCAGCAAGTTTAGAGTTGCAAACTACGCAGCCCATTACCAACCATGATGAAATGGGTTTTAGCGGTCAATTGGGTAGAGGAAATATTAATACCTTGCTAAGCAAATTACAAGGCATTGATTATTATAATGAACTCTTCAAATTTACTTATGGTGACATTAATGTGACGCAAGCGCGTTTACAAGAATGTTTAGCACAATTTGTGAGAAGCATACAGTCATTTGATTCTAAATATGATGCAGGAAGAGCACTGGTTAATAATGATAACGCTAATTTTAATAATTTAACGGCGACCGAAAATTTAGGTAAAACACTTTTTATGACACCACCCGTGTTTGATGCGAATAGTAATAGAGTTACTGGAGGATTGGGTTGTGATGCCTGTCATCGTTCTCCCGAATTTGATATTGACCCTAATTCTCGAAATAATGGTGTGATAGCAGTGGCTAATAGTAATGCTACCGACTTAACGGTCACTAGGGCGCCCTCTTTAAGGGATTTAGTTAATACAGCAGGGACAATGAATGGAAGGCTAATGCATTCAGGGGGCATTAGAGATATTGCTACAGCTGTGTCTCATTATGGAGGATTTATAAATGATAATGCAAACTTGGATAATCGATTGAAACCCAATGGCAGAAATGTACAAAAATTGAATTTGACAGCAGCTGAAATTAATGCCGTAGTGTCCTTCATGAAAACATTAGCAGGTACTAATGTGTATGTAGACAAAAAATGGAGTGATCCATTTGTAAACAATTAGGAAACATGAATTTTAGGCTCCTGTGATAACGATTTCGTAAATAAACATCAAAATTTAAGTGGTTTATTTAATAATATGATTGAACTTAGAGTGAGATAAGTCAAAACTCCCTCGTTTGACTTCGAAAAATTGACAGATCATTTTCATATCATTTCTAATTTTTAATTCATTTACAAATGGAGCATTCCAAAATCGCTTTACCAATTGGTATTACGCTGGATAGATTTATTAAAAATATTGATAATTTACATCCCAACACCATTGGGGAACTTTCTCAATTATTGAGAGATATTGCATTAGCATCTAAAGTGGTTAATAGAGAAATGAATAAAGCGGGGTTGGTAGATATTATTGGAAATTATGGTAATCAAAATAGTACTGGAGAAGAACAACAAAAATTAGATGTACTTGCTAATATTCGATTTACTAGAGCTTTGTCCAAAGGCAAAGAAGCTTGTGGGGTTATATCAGAAGAAACAGAAGATTTTATTGATTTTAATAATAAAGGAAGTTACGTAGTAGCTATTGATCCATTAGATGGCTCTAGTAATATAGATGTCAATGTTTCGGTAGGGTCTATATTTTCAATTTATAAAAGAATCACACCCATTGGTACTCCATTAACAAAGAATGATTTTTTACAAAAAGGCATTCATCAAGTTGCAGCGGGGTATGTACTTTATGGAACCTCTACCATGTTAGTGCTTACTTTAGGAGATGGAGTTTGTGGCTTTACCTATGAATCCACTTTGGGGGAATATGTATTATCACATAAAGACATTGAAATCCCTACTACAGGAAACATCTATTCCATGAATGACGGACTCAATAATTTTATCGTTAATAAATCGGTCATTCATTTTATTGATGATTGTAGAAAACGAAAATATAGTTCAAGATATATAGGTTCATTAGTGGCTGATTTTCATCGAAATTTATTAAAAGGCGGCATTTATTTGTATCCTGAAACTATTCAAAGCCCCGAAGGAAAATTAAGATTATTATTTGAGTGTAATGCTCTTGCTTTCATTGTAGAACAAGCGGGAGGGAAGGCCACCAATGGGAAAGATAGAATCATGGAAATAGAGCCTTTTGATTTTCATCAAAAATCCAGTTTATACATAGGCTCCGCCGAAATGGTGAATCAGATAAACTAATTCTTTTTTATTGTAGTTTATTCATTAAATTTTTCTGAGATTCTGTATTGTTTAATACTTCTATGTAATTACATCTCTTTTGTTCATCATACATCACCAGTTCTAGTAGACTGATCGTATTACTTTTATGAAATATGGAATAATTGTTGACATAATTTAATAATATTTTTTTCTTTTTAGAATTGCTATCATCTTTGCAAAAGATATAACAAGCAAATTTAATTTGTTTATTAAAGTAATACTATGAAGAAACATGTAGACCAATTAAAGGAACAAATTCAAGAGGCTAGAGTGCAACTTTTAGCACATCCTGTTTATGCGCAGATCAATGATTTAAAGGGATTGCAAAATTTCGCTCAATTTCATGTATTTGCTGTTTGGGATTTTATGAGTTTGTTGAAATCCTTACAAATAGGTTTAACTTCTGTAGCATTACCCTGGATGCCTGTGGGTTCGGCAAACACCCGATTTTTAATTAACGAAATTGTTTTAGGAGAGGAGTCTGATGTAGATGAAGAAGGTCAAAGAATTAGTCATTTTGAGTTATATATCAAGGCAATGCAACAAATGGGTGCTTCTACTCAATTGATGGATGAGCTGTTGCTATGTATTCAAAGCGGGAAATCTATAAACGACGCCATTGAATTATCCAATTTGCCTATTCAAGTAAAGCAATTTTTACAATTCACTTTTGATATTGCACAACATGCACCCTTGCATGTGAAAGCTGCTGTTTTCACTTTTGGCAGAGAGGATTTGATACCAGATATGTTTACTCAAATTTTAAATGAGATATACAAAGAGCATCCCAATAAGGTTTCTATTTTTAAATATTATATTGAAAGACATATTGAAGTAGATGGGGGACATCATAGTCATTTAGCATTAGAAATGGTTTCCGAATTATGTGGAGAGGATAACCAAAAATGGGATGAAGCTACCTTGGCTTCCGTTAAATCTTTACAAATGCGCGCTCAATTATGGGATGCGATTTTACAATCAAAAAGATAATCATTTCTGTAGTTTACAGATTTAATTCAAAAATGAATATTTAATTCAAGTTTAGCATCAAGACCAATTTCAACGAGTCTTCGTAAATTAGATAGACGTATTTCTTTAATATCGTTTTCGATTTTTGAAATATAGGACTTTGTAGTGCCTAATTTTATGGCAAGCGCTTCTTGAGTCAGTCCTTTCCTCATTCTAGCTTCTTGAAGCATGGCGCCAAGCTTAAAGTTTTCATATCCCTTTTCGAATGAAGCTCTTTTTTTAGTTCCAACGGTGCCATATTGCTTTTCAATAAATTGATCCAGGGAAATTGTATTATTTTTCGTTTTCATAATCTAATTTTATTTGAATTGCCTTGAAAATTTCATTTTTTGGAGTCTTTTGCGTTTTCTTTTGAAATGCATTGACAATGACTATTAAAGTTTCATTTTCAAAAAAACAAAAAATTCTAAAAATATCAGATCCAGTTTTTATTCTTATCTCATATAAACCTTCTGAGCCTGAAATATATTTTAGATAAACTGATGGCACAATTTCAACATCTTCAATTAATCGAATTGTCCAAAGTATCTTTTCCTTTACTCTATTATTTTGTAGTATAAAAATTTTTCAAAATAATTTTTGTAAAAGAAAGCTTTTCTAAATTTCTTATTTGTGTTCAATTTCAAAGCTAGTTTAAGTTGCCCAAAGGGGCAACTATTTTATTAATATTATTTACAGCGTCTATATTAATAAATTTTAAGGCTTGAATTTTAAGTATAAATACGCTCAGGCAGGCTTTCGACATTGTCTTGAAACAAAAAAGCCTTCCCGATTGATCGGGAAGGCTTTGTAGCCA
>JBAXBS010000010.1:0-57150 GCA_037141925.1 Chitinophagaceae bacterium | reverse complement strand
CCCAAATGAAAGTCAGAGAGAAAATATATTTTTTTGCCTGGTGCTAAATCCATGATGCTATATTAAAGGTGGAGATTCACTTACGATGAAGCTATTAGTCCATTAATTTATCTACTAAAAAACAATACACTTCTTTGGGGCCATGCACCCCCACCACTAAAGTCTTTTCAATATCCGCTGTACGACTAGGTCCAGTGGCATAGCTGATCATGCTCGGCATTGCATCCGCTTCTTTTTTAAACTGCGCTAAACTATCAGAAATATCAAACACTAATTGATGCGTGTAAGCAATACAAATATGAATAGGTGCATACACACTAGAAGTTCTTCCGCTTAATTGTTGACTGCTCAATACAATAGTTCCAGTTCTTGCTACCAAATGATCACATAAGGTAATAGAGGCATCGCAACCTGCTAAATCATCGGTGGTCACGGGATCAAAATGATATTCCTTCATATCATCCAACCAGCCTGCCTCACGAGAATAAATCTTATCCCATTTTTGTTGTTGAATGAGGCCAGATAATTTTTTAACTAATTCTGCTTCATCTGCACAGTATACAAATTTGCCTAATAGTTCTGTGAATTTTTCAGCAAACTCGATGGTAAGTTCTTCCCCAGAAGGCATGAATAGAGGAGTATCCGCCACTTGCTCAGGGAAAGGCACAGCAACAGGCTCCCTTAAAGCATTTTTTATTTTGTGTAATATTTTAATTCTTGCACCTTGCGAGTCCATGCTATTAAAGTATTAAAGTGGAGTATCTGAATTATTTTCTGGAGTGGTTGCGACTTCTGGAGTTGTTTCAGCGGCAGCAGTTTCTGCTACAACTGCAGCAGGAGCTGTAACTTCAACTGGAGCATCTAAATTCACTTCCTTCACTTCTTCATAAGGACGCTTGCCAATCAACTCTTCTACATCACTCTTATGCAACACTTCTTTATCCAATAATTCTTTTGCTAATTTTTCAACTTGTTCTTTTTTATCACGTAATAAAACTAAAGTACGTTGATAAGCTGCATCAATCATTTTGCGTACTTCTTCGTCAATAATTTTTCCAGTCTCTTCACTAAATGGTTTTTGAAAAGTGTTTTCTTGTGAAGGATCATAAAAACTTACGTTCCCTATTTTATCATTCATACCATATGTAGTCACCATTGAATACGCCATACGAGTGATCTGTTGTAAATCATTAGAAGCACCAGTTGAAATGCGACCAAAGAAAATTTCTTCAGCAGCACGACCACCCAATGTCATACACATTTGATCGGTTAACTGTTCGGTAGTATATAAGTATTGTTCTTTTGGAGTGTATTGCGCATATCCTAATGCAGCTGTACCTCTTGGCACAATCGTTACTTTTAATAATGGATACGCATGTTCTAGAAACCATCCACAAATAGCATGACCCGCTTCATGATATGCAATCACTTCTTTTTCTTCTTTAGAAATGATTTTATTTTTCTTTTCTAATCCACCAATCACTCTATCAATGGCGTCTTGGAAATCCTTCATGTCCACACCTGTCTTTCCTTTACGAGCTGCAATTAAAGCGGCTTCATTACATACATTCGCAATGTCTGCTCCTGCAAATCCTGGAGTTTGTTCCGCTAACTTATGAATGTCTAAACTTTCTGACACTTTAATAGGACCTAAGTGCACTTTAAAAATCTCCTCACGTCCTTTTAAGTCAGGACGATCAATTGATATTTGACGATCAAAACGACCCGGTCTTAATAAAGCAGAATCCAACACATCGGGACGGTTGGTTGCAGCTAAAATAATAATACCTGTATCGCCGCCAAAACCATCCATTTCCACTAATAATTGGTTCAATGTATTTTCACGTTCGTCATTGCTCATCATGGCATTTTTTCCACGAGCACGACCAATTGCATCTATCTCATCAATAAAAATAATACAAGGTGCTTTTTCGCGCGCCTGCTTAAACAAATCACGCACACGACTCGCTCCCACACCCACAAACATTTCAACAAAGTCAGATCCACTTAAACTAAAGAAAGGAACCTGCGCTTCGCCTGCCATCGCTTTCGCTAATAAAGTTTTACCTGTACCTGGAGGGCCTATTAATAAAGCCCCTTTAGGAATTTTACCGCCTAAGGCCGTATATTTTTTAGGTTGTTTTAAGAAGTCTACGATTTCCATCACTTCTTCTTTGGCTTCTTCTAAACCTGCTACATCCGCAAAAGTAATATTCACTTTAGTGCCGCCTTTTTCAAATAAAGTAGCTTTAGATTTTCCAACATTAAATATACCCCCTGGGCCACCGCCACTTCCTCCGCCGCCGCCCATCTTGCGCATGAGTAGCACCCAAACCACCACAAGTAATCCCAATGAAAAAATAGTATTGGCAATAGGTCCAAACCACTCCCCTTCTTTCACCGTATTTTGAGGCACTTCTTGAATACTTTTTTGTTCGTAGAATTTTTGTAAACGTTCATTGAAACTATTCCAATCGGTCACACTAAATTCAAATAAGGGAACCCCTTTTACTTTTGCTTTTTCAATTTTACGTTTTAGTTTTTGTACATAAAAATCCTTTTCAATACTATCTGGTTTTATGTATACACGAACCAATTCTTTATTTTGAACTAAATCAATACGCTCTACATCGCCTCTCGTCAACATCACTTGCTTAAACTCTTGTTCGGTAGTCGTAATAATATCTGGTGCCATTTGAAAAAAACGAGCAGACAAAAGGGATAATGCAATTAAACCGTATATCCAATAGACATTAAACTTAGGTAATTTAGGACCGTCTCCCTTAGGAGCACCTTTCTTATTTGAATTATTTTCAGGAATCATATATTCTTTTATTTTTCGAGCTTCTTATTTATTCCAACTAGTTATTTTTTACTAGTTTTTTTTGTACTAGTTATTTAGGGTACTAGTTAACTTATTAGATAGTTGTTTTTTCTACCTCGTTTTCGGTTTTTATAAATCATGCATTTTAGTATCAGCATCACTCCACATTTCTTCTAATTGATAAAACTTTCTGGAATCAGGATGCATCACGTGTACTACTATATTAATATAGTCAATCAACAACCATTGTGCAGCCGTTTTACCTTCACTTTTATATGCCCATTCGGCACATTTTGTTTTTACTTCATATTCCACGTTATCAGCAATCGCTCTTAACTGAGTAATGTTATTGGCTTCACAAATAATAAAAAAATCGGTAGCAGCTTCGTGAATTTTGCGAAGGTCCAAGCTAATTATATTTTCGCCTTTTTTATCCTGGATAGCCTGAATAATAGTCTTGAAAATTTTAGAATTGCGTGTCGTTTGAGTGGTCGTAGTTTTTTTACGATTGGTAATAGCGGAAAGAGGTTCCAAGGATGCGTTTAATTTATGGGTGAATGCCTTATTAGTCTAAAGATAATTTTAATGAATATGAATCTATGCTAACTTTACAAAAATAACAATTCTTTGTTACCTGCCACACCAATTATCCTGTTAGGAGCGCCGCTCATCGAACTGTCTAGTGTAGATAGTACCAATATTTATGCCATGAAGCAAATTCAAGAGCAAATAGCGGTATCTGGCAGTTGCTATCGTACTGATTTTCAAACCCATGGAAAGGGGCAACATGGTCGAGTTTGGGAGAGTAGTAAGGGCGAAAACCTACTTTGTAGCTATGTTTTAGAGCTAAAAACCTTAAAAATGGAACAAAATTGGGGTCCAATGGACCAAATTGGGTTGTCAGCAGCCGTTGCTTTGGGTGCACAGGCCTTTTTTGCATCATTTGCAGGGGATGAAACTAGAATAAAAAAGCCCAATGATATCTACTGGCGTGACAGAAAGGCAGGAGGAATTCTGATAGAAAACATACTTAGAGGAGAATCCTGGATCTGGACCGTCATTGGAATTGGATTTAACATGAATCAAACAAAATTTTCAAGCGATGCTCCCAACCCCGTTTCTTTAAAACAAATTACAGGGAAGCAATGGGAAATTTCATCCATGCAAAAATCATTGACAAAGGCATTGGATCAGTCCATTCACTTTTGGCTAGAAAAAGGGGAAGAAGCTACCCTTCAAGCATTCGAAAAACAAATTATAGCAATCCCTGTCCCCTAAAAAATTCAAATTCATAAAAATATTTAAAAGAACATTTAAAAGAAAAAAAATTCATGGAATATAAATTAACGCAGTATTCAAAAGGTGGAGGATGTGGTTGTAAAATAGCACCTGCAGTTCTTTCAGAAATTTTAGCAACACATAGTGTAGGAAATAATATTCCGCAATTATTAGTAGGTAATGATAGTAAAGATGATGCAGCAGTGTACCAAATAGATGAAAATAATGCATTAATAAGTACAACCGATTTTTTTATGCCCATTGTGGATGATCCATTTTACTTTGGACAAATTGCAGCAGCTAATGCCATAAGTGATGTGTATGCAATGGGCGGGAAACCTATTTTTGCTTTAGCAGTTTTAGGTTGGCCTATCAATACTATTCCTGCATCGGTAGCAAGTGAAGTCATGGAAGGTGCGCGCAAAGTGTGTCAGGATGCGGGTATTGTGATGGCAGGTGGACATAGCATAGATAGTCAAGATCCTATTTTTGGATTAGTGGTGAATGGCTTAATTGCTATCAAAAATTTAAAGCAAAATAATACAGCGCAGGTAAATGATATTTTATTAATTACTAAACCAATTGGAGTGGGTGTGTTAGCAACCGCACAAAAAAGACAATTATTAACGCCCGAGGATTTAGCCTTATTAGTAAAACAATCAACCACCTTAAATAAAGTTGGAGAACAATTAGGGAGTGTGCAAGGTGTACATGCGATGACTGATATAACAGGATTTGGATTATTAGGACACTTAACAGAAATGATGGAAGGAAGTGGATTGAGTGCCGAAATCCAATACCATACGATTCCCATTATTGAACAAGCGCGCACCTACATTGCACAAAAAGCAGTGCCAGATGCTACTTCACGTAATTGGAATGCATATAGTAAAGGAGTGGCATTTGAACCTGGCGTGAATGTGATGGAAGCATTTCAATTACTTCCAGATCCGCAAACGAATGGAGGATTATTAATTGCAGTTGCTCCAGCTTCATTAGCTGAAGTACAAACTATTTTAAAAAACGCAGGCATTGAAACTATAGAGCCCATAGGACATTGTACTACAAAGGGAGAAAAAAATATCACCGTGCAGGTATAAGTAACTATTCAAAAATCAGGTTGCCTTTGTTTTTGATATGCTCTGGAGTGAGCTCTACGACTAATTGTACGCCTTTCATACCACGAATAGTTTGCAATATGTCATTGACTTTTTCGTCTTCAATCCACTCCCCTCTGATCCACCAAATAAAATCCATATGTTTTAATTCGGGCAGCAAATACTCTCCGTCAAATTGATTGTGATACACAAAATGTTGAATAGAGGTATTGGATTCATTTCCCTCATACATAGAAAAATAATAGGTTCTATTTTTTCGCTTCAAAGCAATTTCATGATCGGGATTGAAACGAAACTCAAACCCCATGTATTGATTTAATAAAATACAAAACTGATAATTTTTAATAGGCGCTGTAATACCTAAAATACGCGAACCTTCAAAATCGTGTTCGTTGATAGCGTCCTGATCTAAAATTAATTTACTGCTCAAAGTATTTAGATAAAATTAAAATGATGTCAACAAAAATAAATCAATTAAAATTCAATGTCCACTTTTATCTCTTCATTTCCGCGTTTATAAATTAAAGTGGTTTTGTCCCCTTTTTTAAACTTCCCTAAGGCACCCATATACCCCATCACATCCACTAATTTATAGTCGCCTACTTGCAATAAAACATCGCCGCCTTTTAGGCCCAAACGCTCTGCCAGCTTGCCTGGCGTAGCACCTTCTATACGCACCCCCGTACCCGTAAAAGCATAATCGGGCATCACTCCTAAGCTCACTGTAAACTTACTACTTTTGCCCATTGCTTGTTCACGTGTTTTTAAGAAATCAAGTTTGCCAGCAGCATCTGTATTTTTAATAATCGCTTGTATATAATGAATAACAGCTGCTTCTCCGTTGTAATTAATTTTGTCCCAATCATCAGACGCTTTATGATAATCACTATGACTTCCTGTAAATAAAAATAAGACAGGCATATCCTTACGATAAAAACTAGCGTGATCACTTGGGCCCGATCCTGCGCTATCATAATGCGTTAATAAGCTAGTAGGTGTATTCGCTAAAATACCAGCCCACTTACTAGAAGTGCCATAGCCCCCAACTGTTAATTTACGTGCGGTATCATAACGACCCACCATATCCATATTAATCATGTAATTAAAATTACCTTGATACGTTGAATGCTCCAACCAATACTTACTTCCAAACAATCCTAATTCTTCACCCGAAAAATGAAGAATTAAATAGTTATTGTTTTTGGGAGATTTTTTTGCAAGTGATTTTGCGATTTCAATTAAAGCACTCGTTCCACTTGCATTATCATCTGCACCATTTCTTACTTGATCATTTATATCTAATGCATTATGATCTTGATTGTATCCTAAATGATCCAAGTGTGCTCCTAAAATGACCGTGTTAGCAGCTTTGTTATCAATGAATGCAGCCACATTGTGCGCCGTACGCGTACCATGCTCAAAATGAATGCTGGCTTCAACTTCATAGGTTTCAATCTCATTTCCTAATGCTTTTGTAACCCCTTCTTTAGTAATATAAATAACAGGAAGCTCAAACGCTTTAGTGGTATCAAATTTATTGTACTGAATATTATCCACCACGTTGCCTTTATTAAATAAGAATAAAGCAGTAGCCCCTTTTTGTTTTACATTTTTAACGGTATTGTTAACCCATTCATTAATATCAAAATGAGGATTACTTGTATTTTCTTCAAAAGCTTCATTTAAATCTTTGAACCAAACTTGATTGGATTCATTCAATGCCATAGAAGTTTTAGAAGTAATGTCCGCCATGCCACTATTGGATAAGGGAAAGAAATCTTTTTCTACAATCAATGGCTTTTTATTGATATGCAAAAAAGAAGTTGCTGTTAATTTTTTTCCTTCATCAATAGGGAAAGATTGAATATACCCTTCGGTTCCCATAGGTTGTATTCCTAAAGCTTGATATTGTGCTACAATGTAGTTTACTGCTTTTAATTCACCAGCACTTCCTGCACGACGACCTTCTAATTCATCACTTGCTAAATATTGAATGTGATTTTGAATATGTTGCATTAAAACCTTGTCGGCTTTTTTGACTCTTTGACCCATTCCAAAAATAGGACTAAACGCTACTAAAATGACTACAATAAAACGCATACACTATGATTATTTATAATGTAAAAATAAGTAAAGCAAATAGGAATTCATGCAAAGGATTCAAAACCTTGTAAATCAAGGGTATTCAGGATATGGGTATGCTACCCAAAAGATGATATAAGTCAGGACCTTAGCACCCCCCTCAATTTCCTATTTCGTAACAAAGGCTTATACATAAAAGTTAGCTTTGCCCCCTAGCATGAAGCCAAGTATTTATATCGCCTTAGTGGGGAATCCCAATTGTGGTAAAAGTTCACTTTTTAACGCCTTAACTGGCTTACATCAAAAAGTGGGTAATTTCCCCGGGGTCACTGTAGATAAAAAAACGGGTGATTTAATGTTGGGGTCATTTCCGAGCACCTTGATTGACTTGCCTGGGACCTATAGTTTTTACCCCAAAAGAGAAGATGAATGGGTTGCCTATAAAGTACTTATGGGAGTGGACCCAGACATTCAGACAGATATGATTTTATTGGTAGCCGATGCTAGTAATTTAAAAAGGAATCTGCTTTTTTGCAGTCAAATCATTGATCTTAAAGTACCTGTTGTGTTGGCTTTAACCATGAACGATTTAGCTACTAAAAAAGGAATTAAAATAGATATCGCAGGATTACAAGAGGATTTAGGTATTCCAGTGGTAGCCGTGGATGCTAGAAAAAACAAAGGGTTAGGTGATTTAAAAAGAGCGCTCACAAGTATTATAAGCACTAAGCGTTCTCGAAATCAAGAAAGTTTTATCAATAACCAACAGTTGGCTCCAGAAGCCATCAATTCTTTCAAAAAATTATACCCAACGCATAGCGATTATGCAGCATTACATTATTTAATGCATCATGAAGCATTCCCTTTGGAAAAAGAAATGCAAGAAACGATTGAACAAATTGAAATAGATCATGATTTTAACCATACCAAAACGCAAGCACAAGAAATTTTGCAAAGGTATGGTCGCATTCAAGAGATTATGAAAAAGAATGTAGTGACCCCCGATCCTACTGCCACTAAAAAAAGATCTGAAAAATTAGATACAATATTTTTACATCGACTAGGAGGGTATGCGATTTTATTTTCGGTACTCTTTATTTTATTTCAATCGGTGTTTTGGATGGCGAAGTTCCCAATGGATGGTATTGAATGGATATTCACTAATTTAACGACCTATTTAAATGCCCTATTGCCTACTGCGTGGTGGCAGGATTTAATTGTAAATGGATTGGTAGCAGGCATTGGAGGAATCGTCATCTTCGTTCCGCAAATCATGATTCTATTTGGCCTCATCACCTTATTAGAGGATACTGGCTATATGGCACGCATTAGTTTTTTAAGCGATAAATTGATGCGTAAAGTGGGTTTGAATGGTAAAAGTGTGATGCCTATGATTAGTGGGTTTGCTTGTGCCGTACCAGCTATCATGAGTGCGCGAAATATTGAAAATAAAAAAGAAAGGCTACTTACTATTTTAGTGACTCCCTTTATGAGTTGTAGTGCACGTTTACCTGTTTACACCATATTAATTTCTTTAGTCGTAGATGATAAAATTTATTTTGGATTTTTAAGTTTACAAGGATTGGTGATGATGGGATTATATGTATTAGGTATTGTCATGGCTTTATTGACAAGTTTTGTATTAAAATTATTTATAAAGATTCAAGAGAAAAGTTATTTTATTTTAGAACTTCCAGTATACCGTGCACCACGTTGGAAAAATATGGGCATGACCATGATCCAAAAAGCAGGCATATTTGTAAGAGATGCAGGTAAGGTCATTATAGTAATTAGTTTATTGCTATGGTTTTTGAGTAGTTACGGACCTAGCGAGCGCATGCAGCAAGTGGAAGCAAGCCACACTCAACAAACTATAAATAATATTAATCATAATAAGGATCAACAAAAGCAAATTGATAGAGTTTACCGAACGCAAAAATTAGAAAACTCTTTTGCTGGGATAATGGGTAAAAAATTGGAGCCGGTGATTGCACCCTTAGGATATGATTGGAAAATTGGCATCGCCTTAATTACTTCCTTCGCAGCACGTGAAGTGTTTGTAGGAACCATGGCTACCTTATATAGTGTAGAAGAATCAGATAATAGTTCACTTAGAGCAAAGTTAAAAGCAGCAGTAAGACCAGATGGCACTAAAGTATACAGTTTTGCCGCAGCCTTATCCTTAATGTTATTTTATGTACTCGCCATGCAATGCATGAGCACATTGGCAGTTGTAAAACGTGAAACAGGTTCTTGGAAGTGGCCTACCATACAGTTTTTCATGATGACCGGCCTAGCTTACCTTATAAGTTGGGGAGTTTACTTTATTGCGAAATAGGTATAAATAAACCTAATTATCAAAGTATTATTACTAGAATTCAAATATAATATGTAATATTACACATGACGGTGTAACATTGCCAAATGATTACAACAATAACACATAAAGGTTTACGGAAATTTTATGAGGAAGGAGATACAGCATTATTAGGTAATCGATATTTAATTAAACTTGAAATGATTATGAGCGCCCTAGATGCAATAACAGAAGAAAAAGATATCATAGCATTAGGAAAGAATATTCATAAACTAAAAGGGAATTACGAAGGATATTGGTCATTAAATATTACAGGAAACTTAAGAATGATTTTCAAATTTGAAAAGCAAAATATTTTGAACATTGACCTAGTTGATTATCATTAATAAAATTAAAGTATTGAAATGAAAACAAAAACAAGGAAATTAGCACCTTCTCATCCAGGGGCCATTTTGAGAGAATTATTTATTAAGGAATACGAACTAACTATTACAGAAGTAGCAGATGGCATAGGTATGGCGAGAGTGAACTTGTCGGCAATCGTAAACGAAAGAGCAGGGATTAGCCCTGAACTGGCGATCAAACTATCTATTGCATTTAATAACACACCTGAATTCTGGATAAATCTTCAAAGCAACTATGAAATGTGGTATGCCGAAAAAAAGATAAATAGAAACAAAATCAAGAGGTTTGTTTCAGCCTAATTCATTATCTGTTTGTTACTTCCTCAAAAGCTTCATCATAGTCGGGACGAATCGTTCCCATAACACGGTCCCAGAATAAAGTATATAAACCATAATTGCCTTTAAAATATTTATGGTGTTGATTATGATTCACGGAAGTATTGATCCATTTACCAATCATTGTTTTGGAAAACCCTTTAGGATACAATTCCCAGCCTAAATGTCCATATATATTATAAATAATAGAAAATAAGAAGAACAAAGGCACATGTGTTTTATGTACAGGGATGGTAAATAAAAAAACCACGAAAATTCCTACCTCTACGATGGATTCCAAAGGATGAAATGCATAAGCAGCCCATGGTGAAGGATTAGTAGATTTATGATGCACCAAATGCATGATATTAAAAAGTCTTTTATGATGCATTAAACGATGTGTCCAGTAAAAATAAGTGTCATGTATTATAAACATAAGCGGGAAAGCAAGTATATAATAAGCCACTCCATAATCACTTATGTTTTGATATAAAGTGGTATACGGGCGAATATCAGGATTGTAAATAAAAATAATTGGAACGAGTGCAAAAATTAAAATAGTAACGGAAGAATATAAAATCTCACGCACATAATCGGAATATTTAGGAAAATGTAATTGGATTTTATGATCAATAATTCTATTTTTAAGAACCACATAAAAAAGTAAGAAAATAACTCCAGCTAAAAAATAATATCGACTACCCACTCTAAAAAGTGTTTCAAAATATTTATCTGTAAGTAGGAGCATATTGTTTTATTAATGACTTTATTTATAGAAGGCAAAAATAGCCATTTTCAATTAATTAGCTAAAAGTTTACTCTTCTTTTTTTAGTATATTAATGTCTTCTTTAATGCGATCAATTTCAACTAAAAGTGTCCCATTATAGACGCCTCGAATACGGCGATGTTTGTCTATTAATATAAAATTTTCGGTATGTAAAAACTCATCCCCTGATTGATAATACCCTACGGTATCTCCTGCAAAATATTGTTGTTTAGCTAATGCATAAATATCCTTTTGTGCTCCCGTTAACAAATGCCATTGTTTTGGATTTACTTTATTTTGAATCGCGTATTGCTGCAACACTGAAACCGAATCGGATTGCGGGGTCACACTATGTGATAAAAATAATATCGTACTATCCATTTTAAAAGCTTCTTGTAATAAATACATATTACTTGTCATCTTAGGGCAAATACTTCGACACTTGGTAAAAAAGAAATTAGCAACATAAATTTTCCCACCAACAGTTTGCTCTGTAATTACATTCGCATTTTGATCCATGAATGAAAACGCAGGAATAGTATGTATTTTTTTATATTGACTATCTGTAGCATTCATCCATTCGGGGGTCCAATCGGGTTGATTGAAAAAAGGTAAGGATGCTACAGTATCTTGAAAGTGATCCTTTGTTTGGGTTGTATTATTAGTACATGCAAAAAGCAAAAATAGCAAAGCAAAGTATAAAAATATATTTTTCATAAAGTGACTGCTATTTAATTTTTAAATTAATAGAATCCTTGGGAGTCATGCATAATTTCAAGCCAATCAAACCATACCTTCTACCCTGTTTCACTACATAATTAGCTCTTATGACTCCATTTTCCCACCACATTTTTTGACTCCCTTCTTCATACCCTTTTTTGTAATGCATCACTTTATAGGATTGTCCATTTTGATACCATTCATTTGAGACTCCTTGTAATTCACCCTCCAAAAAATGATATTCAAATTTAGGTTTCCCATCTTCCCAAAAACCCACATGTTTTCCTACTTTCTTTCCAAAATGAAAATTTCTATGTTCCGCTAATTGTTTATTAGGATACCATTTTTTATGAACGCCCTCTTCTAAGCCATTCCAATAAGATCCTACAAATAAACTATCGCGATTGGAATATAAGTGAAACACATAACCGCTAAATTTTTTTGCTTGAAAAAATAATGTGTCTTGATGAAATTTTAATGAAGTATCCAATTGATTGATGTATAAATTTGGAATATCAATAGCAGTTTCAACACTAGCAATGGGTATTGACTTTTCAAATGAATCAACAGGATTAGTTGTATAACATGCAAATAACATACTTCCTATGAAGAAGGAGACTAATGCATATTGTACAACTCGCATTTTCATTTATTGTGAAACAGTACCGGGTGTGCCATAAAATCCAGATCCATTAATATAAGGATCGGTACTGGTTATGTGGTAATGATAAATACCATTTGGATAATCTGCTGTTACTCCAGTGTGACCATGATAAGCATCTAATTTAGTATTGTCCACTAATGCGCCATTTTCTTCAGGACCATAAACAGGAAACCCATCTAACAAAAATCCAAGCAAAGAAGTCTTGGTTACTTTTACTGTCGTTAAATATAAAGGTTCCACATGATAATGATATTGACCAGTGGGTGCCGGATGTCCCCAATAACGATCAAAGGAAACCACTTCGCCCGTTAAAGGTTGATTAGGTCCTGCATATTGATTGAAAAAAGGAACCCCATTTAAAGAAACTCCAATAGCTCCCAACTGAGTGGCCATATGATTTGTAGCTACTTTAGGATCTGCCGGTATTTTAAAAACGTATACTTTTTCAGCAATTGAATTAGGATTTTTTACAAAGTTGTAGCCCCCAAAAGTAGTCCCAGAAAAATTATCGTATAACACGTTCGTGGTCGCATAATAGGAACTCTTATGATCAGGAAGCCCATTGGATTTTATCGTGATGTAAGTGCCGTCTGAAGTAATACTACTCGCCCCATATATTTTTTTATACACCTCTGGAACCGTTGCGTTATTAGTCGTAGTGTTGGTGGTACTAGTTCCACTATCCTTAGAACAAGCACTTAAAATAATAAGGCTTAAAAGAGGTAATACTTTACGCAACATAGGAGGGGATTTTTATTAAATAATTGGACTTGAAAATATTAAAAAGGTTTAATAAATTAAGTTAAAGAATCAATTAAAATGTTGCTTTTGTAAATTTCCCGAGTTTAAAACCTACCAACCACTAATTGCAAAAATCTCTTTGGTGTGGTCCTTGGTATCGGGTTTTTCAATAATGTGTTTCACAATTCCTGCTTCATCTATTAAAAAAGTAGTTCGAGTGGTGCCCATATAAGTACGGCCCATAAACTTTTTTTGACCCCATAAATTGTATTTGTCAACGATTTTTTTATCCTCGTCGGCAATCAGTGAAAATGGTAAACTGTATTTTTCAACAAACTTTTCGTGGGATTTTACGGAGTCCACGCTCACGCCTAATATTTGTAACCCTTTCTTTTGCAATGCTTTATAATTATCGCGCAAGTTACAAGCTTGTGCAGTACAACCTGGTGTATCGTCTTTTGGATAAAAATATAAGACCACTTTTTGGCCTTTAAAATCGGCTAAAGCCACGTTTTTCCCGTTTTGATCTACCCCTTTAAAGGCGGGTGCTTTGGAACCTTCTTTGATAACTGCCATAATGCTTGTATTGCGGTAAATATAAGACTTAAAAAGGACAAAAATGTTTAGGGTTAAAAAGGGGACAAATTCGAGCAATTTTTTGTAGGTTTGCGCAATTTATATTTTTGTACTCATGCCCAAAGACACATCCATCAAATCGGTATTAATTGTAGGTTCTGGACCCATTATTATTGGACAAGCCTGCGAGTTTGACTATTCAGGATCACAAGCTGCTCGATCACTTAGAGAAGAAGGTATTAAAGTGATTTTAATCAATAGTAATCCAGCAACTATTATGACCGATCCTATGATGGCAGATAAAGTTTATTTATTGCCATTAAATGTAGAAAGTCTAGAACAAATATTACAAGAAAATCAAATTGATGCGGTGCTTCCAACTATGGGAGGACAAACTGCCTTGAATTTATGTAAGGAAGCGGATGAAATTGGATTATGGAAACAATATAACTGTAGAATGATTGGGGTAGATGTAGCAGCAATTGATACTGCCGAAGATCGTGAGAAGTTTAGACAATTAATGGTGAAGATAGGAATAGCAGTAGCACCTAGTCAGGTGGCCAATAGTTTTTTAGAAGGAAAAGAAATTGCACAAAGAATAGGATTTCCATTAGTGATACGCCCTTCCTTTACATTAGGAGGAACCGGTGGCGGATTTGTGCATGATCCAAGTGAATTAGATGCTGCTTTAGAAAAAGGATTAAAGGCATCTCCTATGCATGAAGTGTTGGTAGAAAAAGCGGTGTTAGGATGGAAAGAATATGAATTAGAATTATTAAGAGATCAAGCAGATAACGTTGTTATTATATGTACCGTTGAAAACTTGGATCCCATGGGAGTGCATACGGGAGATTCTATTACCGTAGCACCTGCTATGACATTGAGTGATACTGCCTTTCAGGATATGCGTAACAAAGCGATGTTGATGATGCGTAGTTTAGGAAATTTTTCGGGAGGATGTAACGTACAATTTGCATTAAACCCTGCAACAGAAGAATTAATTGCAGTTGAAATTAATCCGCGCGTATCCAGATCATCCGCATTAGCATCTAAAGCAACAGGATATCCTATTGCAAAAATTGCAGCCAAGTTGGCGATTGGCTATCATTTAGATGAATTAAAAAATCAAATTACACAAACTACTTCTGCTTATTTTGAACCAGCATTAGATTATGTCATTGTAAAAGTACCTAGATGGAATTTTGATAAATTCAAAGGAGCCAATGATACTTTAGGATTGCAAATGAAAAGTGTGGGCGAAGTCATGGCCATTGGAAGAAGTTTTACAGAAGCGATTCAAAAAGCTTGTCAAAGTTTAGAAAACGAAGCAATAGGTTTAGGATATTATGGAAAGAGTTTGATGAAGAATGAAGATTTGATGGAGTATATTAAAATACCCAAATGGGATCGCATCTTCAGGATTAAAGATGCTTTAATGCAAGGATCTACAGTGAGATCTATTGCAGCAGCTACTGGCATTGATCCTTGGTTCTTATATCAAATACGAATCATCTGTACAGTGGAAAAAGAATTAATGAACCATGATATCAATAGCATCCCCACTGAACTTATTAAGGAAGCAAAACAACATGGATTTAGTGATTTGCAAATTGCTAAATTATTAAAAGGAAATACGAATGATGATGCAGTGTATGAGAAAAGAAAAGCATTAGGCATCACAAGAGTTTATAAAATGGTAGATACTTGTAGTGCAGAGTTTGAAGCTAAGACACCGTATTTTTATTCGACGTTTGAAAATTAAAATAATCATTGCTTACTAAAGCAAAATCATACCCATATGAATGTAAAAGATATCGTGATGCTGAACGAAAAAGAAACCCGCGCAGGATTTGGCGAAGGGATTCATGAGTTAGCAAAACAAAATAGCGAAGTCATTGTACTTACTGCCGACTTAGCAGGTTCTTTTAAATTAGGACCCTTCATTAAAGAATTTCCTGATCGTTTTATTGAAGTGGGTATTGCAGAAGCCAACATGATTGGTATTGCAGCAGGTTTAACCATTGGAGGAAAAATTCCTTACACCACTACCTTTGCAAACTTTAGTACCGGACGTGTGTATGATCAAATTAGACAAAGTGTTGCTTACTCCGATAAGAATGTAAAAATTTGTGCGTCACACGCAGGATTAACTTTAGGAGAAGATGGTGCTACACATCAAATATTAGAAGACATCGGATTGATGAAAATGTTGCCAGGCATGACGGTAGTGGTACCATGTGATTTTAATCAAACCAAAGCAGCTACCAAAGCAATTGCAGATTATCAAGGACCTGTTTACTTACGTTTTGGTCGTCCCAAATGGCCCAACTTCACTAAAGAGGATGGCTCTGATTTTGTGATTGGTAAAGCACAACAATTAAGCGAAGGAAAAGACATCTCCATTTTTGCTTGTGGTCATTTAGTATGGAAAGCTATTGAAGCTGGAAAAATATTAGAAGCAGAAGGCATTAGTGTAGAAGTCATCAACTTACATACTATTAAACCATTAGATGTGGAAGCCATAGTTAAAAGTATTTCTAAAACAGGATGTGCAGTAACTGCAGAAGAACATAATGTGATTGGTGGTATGGGAGATTGTGTTGCACAAGTTGCAGCTAAACATTGCCCAGTGCCTATTGAATACATTGGTACGCAAGATACTTTTGGCGAAAGCGGAACACCGAATCAATTATTAGCGAAGTATGGTTTAGATACTCCTAATATTGTAGAAGCGGCCAAAAAAGCAATCAGCAGAAAAAAATAATTAAGTCTTAATTCATTTTTATACAAGATAAGGCCACTCGAATGAGTGGCCTTATCTTGTATAGTACTATTATAATTTAAGATTTTTTAGAGTAGGTAAGAAACACCTATGATTTTTTAAGGGGCTAATCTTTCCTTGATCCATTCGTTGTTGGTTAAAGTATATCGAATACGATCATGTAAACGTGAACTACGTCCTTGCCAAAATTCCATTTGAGTGGGATGAACTATGTAACCTCCCCAATGGGGTGGCAAAGGAACTATTCCAGATGCATATTTTTCAGTATTAGATGCGAATAATTTTTCTAAAAATGTTCGATCCGGAATCACTTGACTTTGTGGAGAAGACCAAGCTCCTATTTGACTGCTTACTGGACGTGAATGAAAATAGGCTTCACTTTCAGAACTTGCTATTTTTTGTACCGAGCCTGTTATACGCACTTGACGTTCTAATTCCTTCCAGAAAAAATTCATGGCTACTATTGGATGTGCTTCCATTTCAATACCCTTTTGACTTTCATAGTTGGTAAAGAAAATAAAACCTTCGGGCGTGTAGCCTTTGAGTAAGACTACGCGCGACGCAGGAGCGCGGTGAGCGTCTATGGTGGATAATACAAAGGCGTTTACTTCATCAATATTACTTGCAATAGCCTCTTCCCACCAATGTTCAAATTGGCTCATGGGATGCGTGGAGGTAGAACTTTCATCTAGCGTTGCTAATTGATAGTCGCGGCGAATGGAAGCAATATCTTTATTCATAAAATGATTTTAAAGTCTTAATTATATTTATCATTGTTCATTTAATAGTTTGTATAAGAAAATAGTTAGTATAAGATAAAATTACTATTTGCTCTTATTTAGATGTATTCTCTTACATATTTTATTAACCATTTATTTTAGCTTAATACTTTTTGGTAGCGTACATTATATTCACCACCGAAAGTAATAATAACATGCCTACTAATTGATGCAGTTGCGCCATCCACTCAAATCCTCCCCATACTCCTGGCATTATATGTACACTTGATAGCACTGTAAAGATACCTAACAATAATTGTATGAATACCAATACAAGTGGTATCACTCTTGCTCTTACCCAAAAATTATTTCCTTGTAATTTTAATAAAACCGGTGTCCAAAATATAATGGCTATAAATAATAAATACGCTAAGCCACGATGAACAAAATGAACCCAAATAGTATTGTTCACTGCATTCACTAAAAAGGACTGCTTACCTTGCAATGCTGTTGGTATCCACTCTCCGTTGATGGTGGGCCAAGTGCTCGCCACATTGGCTGCCTTATGTCCTGCCATTAAAGCGCCATATATTAATTGAAAAAATAATAGCAATAAAATGAAAGCTCCTATGTTTCTAATAAATTTTATTTGTTGACTCGCATCTTGATTACCACTATTTCGTCGAATGGGTTGCACCGTTAGTGATAATGCAAACCAATAAGTATAGGCCAACAACCCTAATGCAAAAACAAAGTGCAATGCTAATCGGGTGGGTTTCACATATACCGCATCTCCTTCCAATCCACTTGCTACCATGATCCAACCTATCGCTCCTTGCAAAGCACCTAATAAAAAAAGTATGATTAATGGTTGTATCATTTTAGGTTGGAAATATTTTTTCACTAAGAAATAAATAAATCCAAAAGCAAAAACTAAACCAATAGTTCTTGCCCATAAGCGGTGAAACCATTCCCAAAAAAAGATAAACTTAAAATTGGCTACATTAAAATCGAAATTTAATAATTGAAATTGTGGTGTAGTTTTATACTTTGCAAATAATGCCAACCACTGATCTTCATTTAAAGGAGGTAACGCTCCTGTTACTACATCCCATTCGGTGATAGACAATCCACTTCCAGTTAATCTTGTAATCCCGCCTAATGCAATTTGTATCACGGTCATGATCACTCCTAGCATTAACCATTGTGCTACCCGCTTTGATTTTTGATCTTGTTCGTCCATCGTTTTATATTATAAAGTGACGCCAAATTCACTTCCGCACAAAGGTACTAAGTAATCATAGATAGTAGGGAGAGTTGAATCCTTTTTTGATTTTGCTTTCTAAGAATTAAACAGGAAATTTACAAGGTGTTAAAGAATCATTTTCAAAACATATTACTCGAAGCAGGCTGTGATGAAGCTGGCCGTGGTTGTTATGCAGGGCCCGTATTTGCGGCGGCGGTGGTGCTTCCTCCTGATTTTTATCACCCACTTTTAAATGACAGTAAACAGCTTAGCGAAAAACAAAGAGAGTTATTGGTTCCTATTATAAAAGCATCCGCCCTATCCTGGGCGATTGCGCAGCAATCCGCCGCCGAAATAGATGCCTCCAATATTTTGAAAGCTTCCATCAAGTGCATGCATTTATCATTGGACCAACTCCAGCCCAAAGCCAAATTTATAGCAGTGGATGGCAACCGATTTTATCCTTATAAAAAAATACCCCATCAAACCATCATAAAGGGCGATGGGCAATATGCCCATATTGCCGCTGCCAGTATCCTCGCCAAAACGGCCAGAGATGCATGGATGTTGCAACTACATGAACAGTACCCACAATATGGATGGGATAAAAATAAAGGATACGGCACTGCCGCGCATCGCGCGGCCATCGCCCAATATGGTTTATGCCATGAGCACCGCAAAAGCTTCAAGATTCTCCCCCAATAGAGCATATATGCTCTATTTAATCTTTCCAAGCAATTGTAATACAATATTTTATAAAATTAATACTCCCACACTCCTGCTCCTTGTCTTAAAATAACATACTCATCATCGGTCGTACAATCTATGACTGTGGAAGGAATGATACCTCCAATACCGCCATCTACCACTATGTCTATTTGTTTTCCGTAATGTTCATGAATGATTTCGGGATCGGTATAGTCTTCCACGTTATCTCCCGGAAGTGATGCAGATAATATAGGATGGCCTAGAGTAGTAATAATAGACTGAGCAATTAAATTATCAGGAATACGAAGCCCAATTGTTTTTTTCTTAGACTGTAAAATTTTAGGCACTTCCTTACTTGCAGGTAAAATAAAAGTATAGGGACCAGGTAAAGTATTTTTTAAAATTCTAAACAAAGAATTATTAATACTCTTAGCATAATTACTCAAATGACTTAAATCTGCGCAAATAAAACTAAGCTGTGCTTTTTCGGGTGAAATCTTTTTTATGGCACATATTTTCTCGATCGCTTCGTGATGAAAAATATCACAACCCAATCCGTAGATGGTATCAGTGGGATACGCAATAATTCCGCCACTTTCAAGACAATCTTTTACGATAGCTAATTGTCGAGGCTGAGGATGTGTGGGATGAAGACTAATGAGCATAAATTCTTTATACAAATTTACCTCTTTTTATTCCAAATGGTTTGGTTTAAATTGAATCAAATCATTCCCCATGTTTAGCATTATATACATTGAAGAAAAAGTAGTAACACGTCATGCATTTGAACTCATGATTGAAAAACAAGAGGACTGTAAAGTCATTTACAGCAATGGTTGTATCCCTAGTTTTTGTGAAAATATAAAAACAGTAAAAACCATACCCGATTTGTGTATTATCGCAGACACTTATAATTATTGTGATATTCTAAATATCATTAAAACGATAAGACAAAAAACCAATCACACATTTATCATGCTTAAGTCGGACAATAAATTTATGCGGGCTATTTGTTACTTAATGAAAAACGGATTGCAGGGCATTTTTTTCACCGACGAAGCTTTGATTGACTTTAAACAATGCGTTCGTCAAAAAACTCGTTTTAATTTATCTGCCGACAAATCCAAATTAATTACGAGTAATTTATTAGGCGATATTCATATCAAGGAATTAAATTACAATACCTCTCCTCTTACTAAGAATGAAATTATTTTCATTCAACAATGCACCAAGGATTTAAACTATGATGAGATTGCTAAAATATTAGACAAAAGCGTGAATACTATTTATGGATATCGCGATAGAGTTTTTAAAAAATTACAAGTCAAGCAAAGGACCGCTATGGTGATGACTGCGCTCAAAAGAAATTATATTGATCTATAAAAAAAATGAGCCTCCGGGGAGGCTCATTGTATCGTATAATATCTTAAAAAGAAAACGGCTCTAAAGGGACCTATTTGATTTCCCAAGTTTCTTTCCCGCGAATTAATTTATCTAAGTTACCTGGACCTTTACTTGTCATTGCTTCTTCTAATTGTAAAGCCATCATATCTTCATAACAAGGACGATCTGTTTTGTAGAATACGCCAAACGGACGAGGGAATATCGCACCTACTTCGGATGGATTATCAAATAAGCGTGTTAAAATTTGTGCTTTATAAAAATCAGTATCATCATGGATCCACATATCATCCGCACTATATTCTGTACCTAAATCAACTACTTGAGGACGCATACCATCAAAACGAATTCCTTTTTCACCATTCGCTCCAAAAGTCAATGGCTTTCCTTGTTCTACATATAAGCCATGTACTTGCTTCGTTCCTTTTTCGGTGAAAATTTCAAAAGCACCATCATTAAAGATGTTACAGTTTTGATAGATTTCTACAAAAGAAGTTCCTTTATGTTTTTCAGCAGCAATAATAACAGCTTGCATATGTTTAGGATCACGATCTAAAGTACGAGCCACAAAACTAGCGTCAGCACCCAATGCCAATGCAGCAGGATTAAACGGATGATCAATACTTCCTACAGGAGAACTCTTTGTGATTTTATTCACTTCAGAAGTGGGAGAATATTGACCTTTAGTCAAACCATAAATTTGGTTATTGAACACTAAAAAATTAAGATTAAAATTTCTTCTTAACATGTGGATGGTATGATTACCACCAATACTCATTGAGTCACCATCACCTGCAACAATCCAAAGACTTAATTCAGGACGAGATGCTTTTAAACCACTTGCGATGGCAGTAGCGCGACCATGAATAGAGTGCATTCCATAAGTGTTCATGTAATAAGGGAAACGGCTACTACAACCAATACCGCTAATGATCACGATATTTTCTTTAGGAACGCCAATGGTGGGCATTACTTTTTGAACAGAAGCTAAGATAGAATAATCACCACAACCAGGGCACCAACGAACTTCTTGATCCGTTGCAAAATCCTTAGAGGTTAAAGTAGGTAATGTTGTTGTTAAAGTTTCAGTAGACATATAAGACACTTATTTAGTACGCGAAATTACATAATCAAGTTCAATTTCAATGCATTATAGACCAAATTATCCCCTTTTTTAGGCCAAAAAATGTAACAAATTTGGCTTATTTAACCCTTCTACCCTTCCAAGTATAGGTTTTGACTTGCCCAAATAAACCAGCAATAATGGTATAGGCTATATGAAGGGGTTGAAAGAGTATAAAATATTGGAGGCTGGGCTGCAATTTAAAAAAGCGGGAGACACTGTCTAAAAAATATAATTCAAAAAATGTTTTGAATGCTAAGCTGATACATAAAAGTTGATATTGTCCTGATAATAATAAAATCAAAAAAACAAAATTATACAGATACACTAAAAGTAATACCCAAAAAATAGACTCGTCGTCATAAAATCTTGCTTTACTGGACCATCTAATTCTTTGCATGATTAAATCTTTCCAATAAGGCATCGCTTTCGTTAAAACAATAGCATCCGGATGAAATAAATATCCAATACGATTGGATAAAGTTTTTTTCATCTTATGCATTAAAAACATATCGTCCCCACTTGCAATTTGATCCACGCCTTGATATCCACCCACTGCAATGAATGCCGATTTTTCAAAAGCTAAATTAGCACCATTGCTCATAGAATGTTTGCCAGCGCCCACTGCAGCTGCCGTAATGCCTTGTAAGGCTAAAAAATCTAACACTTGAAAAGTATTCAACACTGTTTTTTCAGGAATAAACATCACCGGTGCCGCCACAAAAACAGGAGACTCTTTTATGATATATTGATGATATAATGACAACCAATTAGGAGGCACGATACAATCTGCATCTGTGGTAATTATCCAATCTCCTTTAGCATGCACTACTGCTTTTTCAATTGCCTTTTTCTTAAAGGATTGTATTTCATCTTGTTTAAAAAAGTCAGACAACTTTAATAACCTTACATTTTCATGTAGAGCTTGCATTGAGGACACTATAAACGCCGTGTCATCCTCCGAAAAATCATCTATCACAATCACTTCAAAACAATTTATTGGATAATTTTGAGCTAAGATAGAATCAATACAGGCTTTAATATTAGCCGATTCATTGCGCGCTGGAATAACAATACTAAAATGCGTATATGTGGTAGATAAATGGCTTGCAGGCAAAGGTTCAAAATTACGTAATTGATGATACCAATATCGGTAAGCTATTAATAAGCCTGCATATAAAAGGGTCAAAATGGCGACCACCCATTCCAATATTGATACCATAAAGTAAAGTTAAGCAGTTTTAATAGGGAGAGGCTTATTTTTTAAAAGTATTGAAGTAAATTGTATTGCATAACGAATGCATAGCTTATGAATTTACATTTAGAAAATAAAATCATTTTAGTAAGTGGAGGTGCCAAAGGAATTGGAGAAGGCATCGCCAAATTATTAGCCGAAGAAGCTGCGACACCTGTTATCATTGGACGAAATCAAAATGACAATGAACAATTAGTGCAAGCACTTCAAGCCAAAGGATATCAAGCCGATCAAGTAGTTGCTGAATTAACGCAACCCGAAGCTTGTGAAAAAGCGATTCAAACCATTATCCAAAAATATGGCCGCATTGATGGTTTGGTCAATAACGCCGGAGTAAATGATGGCGTCGGATTAGAAAATGGGAGTTATGAAAAGTTCATGGAAAGCTTACATAAAAATGTAGTGCACTATTATTTACTCGCACATCTTGCTTTACCTTATTTAATAAAATCTAAAGGAAGCATTGTCAATATTAGTTCCAAAACTGCCGATACCGGACAAGGAGGTACCTCCGCTTATGCTGCCTCTAATGGCGGACGCAACGCATTAACGCGTGAATGGGCGGTAGAACTTTTAAAATATGGCATAAGAGTGAACGCGGTGGTGGTGGCCGAATGCTATACTCCCTTATATGAAAAATGGATTCAAACCCTTCCTAATCCAACCCAAAAATTAACCGAAATTCAAGCCAAAATACCCCTTGGAAACAGATTCACCACCCAGGAGGAAATAGCGAATACCGTCGCCTTTTTATTATCGGAGAAGTCCAGCCACACTACCGGACAGCTCATTTATGTGGACGGTGGATATGTCCATTTAGACCGAGCATTATAAGGACTAAGAGGCAACCCAAGCGTTCCTTTCTACCTAGTCAAAATTTTTATACAAATTACCAAATTGGTCGTACTTTTGAATTAGTTGCATAACTAACTATATGTCAAACAACCAATTTAAACGCGGCGAATTATACAGTGTCATTAATGGCATGGCTACAACAGCAGTGGCTCGTCGTTTGCAAAAAAATTATCGTCAAGCCGGTCTTGAAATTACCATCGAACAATGGTCTGTGTTATATCATCTATGGAAGGAAGATGGATTAAGCCAACAAGAATTAGGCATTCGCACTTTTAGAGATAAAGCAAGTATCACTAGATTAATAGACAACTTAGAAAAATTAGGATTGGTCACACGTGTGGCATCTAAGGAAGATCGCAGAATTAATTTAGTGTGTCTTACCGAAACTGCAATGCCCTTGCAACAACTCACTTATGATTTAGCGAATCAAACCATGAATGAAGCTTTGCAAAATATTACCAAAGAAGAAATTGAAATTGTCAAAAATGTTTTTCAAAGAGTGTATGACAATTTAAGCAATAAGGATATTTAAACTATACGTTATGGAAAATACAAAAACAGTTATCAAAGGAGGAGAGTGGATGATTAAGGAAGTAAGCGCATCAGATGTGTTTATACCAGAATCCTTTAATGAAGAGCAATTGATGGTGCGCGATATGTGCGAACAATTTATTGATACCGAAGTGTTGCCTGTTATAGATCGTATAGATAAATTAGAAACGGGGTTAATGCCCAGCTTGCTTGAAAAGGCAGGCGCACAAGGCTTATTAGGCATTACTGTTCCTGAAGAATATGGTGGCTCTGGAAAAGATTTAGTAACTGCTGTGATTGTTGCTGATTATTTAGGAGGGGGTTATTCATTTTCAGTAGCGAATGCTGCACATACAGGAATTGGTACTTTACCAATTTTGTATTTTGGAACAGAAGCACAAAAGGCAAAATACATTCCAAAATTAGGTACGGGAGAATTTAAAGGCTCTTATGGATTGACCGAACCTAATAGTGGGTCAGATGCATTGAGTGCCAAGACAACTGCAAAATTATCTGCCGATGGAAAACATTATATTTTAAATGGACAAAAATGCTGGATCACCAATGGTGGTTTTGCAGATATCTATACCGTGTTTGCAAAAATTGATGGCGAGCAATTCACCGCCTTTATTATAGAAAGAGGAACAGAAGGATTTACACAAGGACCGGAAGAACATAAAATGGGAATTAAAGGATCCTCTACGGTTCAATTGTATTTTCAAGATTGTAAAGTACCTGTCGAAAATGTATTAGGTGAAATTGGCAAAGGACATATCATTGCTTTTAATATTTTAAATATTGGAAGATTAAAATTAGGTGCTGCAACATTAGGTGGCGCAAGACGTGCTATTACTACTTCGGTTCAATATGCTAAAACAAGAGAGCAATTTAAATTACCTATCGTAAAATTTGGTGCAATTAGACATAAGCTAGCCGAAATGGCTATTAAAATGTGGGTGGGTGAAACCGCATTATATAGAGTATCTAAAAACATAGATGAAAAGGAACAAGAATTATTAACCGAAGGAAAAAGTATATCTACTTCCCTATTAGGTGCTGCAGAAGAATATGCAATTGAGTGTGCCATCTTAAAAGTGTTTGGAAGTGAAGTGTTGGATTATGTGGTGGACGAAGGAGTTCAAATACATGGAGGAAATGGATATAGCGATGAATACATGATTTCAAAAGCATATCGTGATAGTCGTATTAATCGTATTTACGAAGGAACGAATGAAATAAATCGTTTGCTAACGGTCGACATGGTATTAAAAAGAGCCATGAAAGGAAAATTAGATTTAATGGGACCTGCTTTAGCAGTACAACAAGAATTAATGAGCATCCCTGATTTTGGAAGTAGTGATGAAGGATTATATGCGCCTGAAAAGCAAGCGATTGCGAACTTTAAGAAATGCATCTTAATGGTGGCAGGAGCTGCGGTACAAAAATTAATGATGACCTTAAATAAGGAGCAAGAAATTTTAATGAACATCGCCGACATGTCCATTATTACTTTCCATGCTGAATCTGCTTTATTAAGATTAGAGCAATTAACTACCACTAAAGGCGAAGCAGCAGTAAGCGTTCAAGCCGATATAGTGAGAACTTATATTTATGATGCAGCAGATGCAATTCATAAAGCTGGGAAAGACGCATTGAATTCATTTGCAGATGGAGATGAATTAAGAATGATGAACATAGGATTAAAAAGATTTACAAAAGTAGAATCCTTCAACAGCAAAGAAGCGCGTCGCAGAATATGCGCGCGCCTCGTAGCCGATGATGGATATAAGCTTTAATGAATTGCAATTAATTGTGTTTATTAGATAATGAGTCTAATTTCTTAAAATAATATTTTATAGAATCTGTGTTTTCAGATTTTAGAAATAAAGTATACAGTTCAGATTTTTTGTATTCCTTAGACTCATCTTTGTTTAAACTATCTATTAAATCATTTCTCAAAAGAACATATTTAGGAATAATATTTGCATGATTGTACAAAAAATATAAAGTTTTCATACTAAATAATTGCACAATGATTATTAAGAATAAAAACGAAACGTAAAAGTACTTTTTTATCATAATGCTTGTTTTTGAGCGATAAATAATAATAGGATTATAATCACGATGGTATTTATAAGTATAACTCCTAATAATATCTTTATAATGTTATATTTCATGATAAATATTTATCTGATGTATTTATTAATTAATGGTATAAAATAACTATAACTTGAAATAGCCGTAGGTTGAATATAACTATTTTTAGGGATAGTTATTATTGTATTTATATTGAATTTCATACTATACGCATTTAGAACACTCAAAGACAATGAACCATTTAAACTAAATGTAGATTGAACGATCGTTGGATCAACACAATTATTATTTACATAAGCATTTGAAAAGTTATCTTGGTTTTGTATAAAATTAAATGCACCATAAACGATGGCATGCTCTGTACCTTCTATTAATTGATTCTTTGCGTCTAATCTAAAAGAAATTTCTATTCTTGAAAAACTCAAGCTTTCCGAATCTGAAAAAATGTAACTAGTAGACCCATCTTTATTTTTTTTCATTGAAACTAATTTCAAATCACCATATCCTGATATTAATGCCCCTATATCAAATGGAGTTGGATTTATTCCATTTGACCCTCCGCTTTTCTTTGACGGAGCAGTTCCGCAATCCATTATACGCACCCCATTTCCATTTTTGTCTATTATAGAATTAGGTATACATTCATCACAAGTCTTAAATAGGAATTCTGTTTCATACGAAGCATCATCATAGAAAGTTGTTAAGTAGTAGTCTGTGCAATTGTCAAAAGAATTAATTTTTATTTTATTTAAGGAAGTATCTTTCAAATTAGTTACGCTCTGAATAGAATGCAAATTGCCATTTTTATAATTTATTGTATATAAAAAACTATTACTGATTGTATAAAATTTTATATAGCCATCAAATTTATTTTGTTTCTTTTGAAAATAGTTCGACAGAATTTGTAAGTTTTGAGCTGAAGTCCTTTTGTAATATAGGTTTTCGCTTTTGTTGTTAATTTGAATTTTATTATCTATTTGAATTAAATAGGATTGTTTTATTTGATAGTTTTCTACTATAAAATAAAACCCATTTTTTATATGATCTTGAGAATTGATTTTTATGGGAATAAAGTATGCATAATTTGATGAATCATAGCTTTCATTTGCAATATTATCCCAATCAATATTTGCATATAGATAATTATTAGCCGTATCTTTTTTAATAAGCGAATCAATCAAAAATTTAATACTATTTTGCGATTTCAATTCTGATAATTTACCTACACTATTATTTTTGGTGCAAGAAAAAATAGAAACAGCTAAAATAAAAGGAACTATTTTTTTAATTTTTATTCTAAAAATTGTCATGTTTATTTAATTTTCATAAACATAATCTTATTAGTATCTAATTAAATCTATATTCATTAATTTAATTATAAATGGCAGCAATTATTTGGTATAATTGTACTGAAATAGAATTTCATCTAATTAAAATAGAAAAAAATATAAAAAGAAATCATTAAGGACCCGGAATAAAAAAAGGCGACCCATTTTGGGTCGCCTTTTTTTATTATAATTATCGATAAATTAAAAATCGTATTTCTTGCGACGAGGACGTGACAACATCGCTGTTGCCTCCTTGTCATTATTTTTAAAGGTTTCTGTTTTAGGATCCCAATAAATTTTACGTTTTACTTTCATTGCAATTTGATGCAATAAACAAGCGCTACAAGATCTATGTCCAACTTCGATTGGTGCAATGGGTTCTTTACGTGTTTTAATACAGTCCAGCCAGTTGGCATGTTGCTCACTACTTTCATATAAATGAATTTCATTCGCGCCAATTTTAGAACCTAAGATTTTTGGATTGCTTGCATCAATAGGTTTCACACCACTCTTATCTGCTATAGGATCGGAATCGGTTACACGATAGTTACCACGAGTCGCCCATATCCATCCTTCGGTACCAATAAATTTAACACCATTAGGAAGTTCATTAGATACAATCATTTGTACTCCATTTTCATACAATGCTTCTGTTTTAAAAATACCATGCACATTCCATAAGCCATTATAATTAGGATTATCAGTAGGAAAATTGGCGTTGCCCCACACTTCAATTGGTCCACTGTATTCCATACCCATACCCCAATGTGCCGCATCAATATGATGTGCGCCCCAACCTGTAATCATACCAGCACCAAATTGTTCCATACGCAACCAACCTGGTCGACTCGCAATACCTGCATTGGAAGCATCATTATTATGTACTCGGTCTTCGGTATAATATACTTCGGGTGTAGCGCCTAACCAGGCATCATAATTTAAATTCGCAGGAACCGGCATTATTTTTTTATCGCCACCTCCTGGATCTCCAGGTAAGCCCACTTCAATAGTCACTAATTGACCAATGCGACCATTACGCACTAACTCACATGCTTTTTTAAATTGAGGCCATGGATCAGCTGATCTTTGTTGACTTCCCATTTGTAAAATTCTTCCCGTTCTTTTTACCGCATTACTTAAAATACGACCTTCTTCAATAGTAAGTGAAGCTGGTTTTTGTAAGTACACATCCTTACCTGCATTAACAGCATGTACACCTACTATGGCGTGTTGATGATCAGGCAGGCTAATGTGAACGGCATCAATATCTTTATTTTGTAAAAGTTCTTTATAATCATAATACACTTTAATATCCCAATCCCCTTTTAATCCACCATTCATTGATTGCGCGCGCATATAATTATTCTTCACTGCAGCTGGACCTGAATCTGCACGATTTTTATCAACGTCACATACCGCCACTATTCTAGCACCCCCATATTGTGCAATACATGTCATATCATGACTGGTAGAAATACGACCACAGCCAATGGAAGCAACATTAATAATATTACTTGGAGCTGTTTTTCCAAAAACGGAAGAAGGCACAATCGTAGGAAAGCCTTTTAAGAATAAAGAACCTGCAGCCACTTTAGTGGAAGAAGTTAGAAAGTCACGACGACTCACATTTTTTTTGTTGGTTTTCATAAAGCGTTTTTTAGCAATAAAATCATAACGCAAAGCAAGCAATCGTTTATTTTACTTTCAAAGCGAATTTGAATTTAATGAGAAAATTGGAATTTATCATAATTTTTACAGGAATAAATAATCAAGGCGCTGGGATGAATGCCATCAACTCTATGACTATGACACTATAAGTAATGGAACTATTCACGATGAACTTATTCTATAACTATATCATCATACAATTCTCACATTACGGGCAAAGCTCTCTTCCAATGAAATGAAAGTTTCGGTTCGTTCAATGCCTTTAATTTTTTGTAAGGCATCATGTAGTACAAAGCGAAGTTGTTGAATATCCTTGCAAACTATTTCAGCAAACATGCTATAGTTTCCCGTGGTATAGTTTAAACGAACTATTTGAGGGATTTTTTGAAGCGCTTCTGCCACACTATCATATAAGGAACTCTTCTCTAAATAAATACCTATAAAAGCAATGACATCATACCCTAACACTTTCAAGTCCACGGCCAAACGCTTCCCTTGAACAATACCCAATTCCTCCAACTTTTTAATACGAACATGAATGGTTCCGCCCGATACAAAAAACTGTTTGCCTAAATCGGCATAGGAAGTTTCGGCATCCATCATCATGGCTTGTATTATTTGCATATCTAGCTTATCTAAGCTTTTGTCAATATTTAATTTAGGGGTGATTTTTGGCTCCATATTTGTATATTTTTAAATTCAAAGGCAATTTATTGAACAATATCTATATTTTAAAATATTTATTTAAATATTTTGCAACATATAAGTCAATACCTTAGTTTTGATATATCAAATGAGGGGAAATATTAGAAAAAACTACTCAATTGATACGTTCTTAATACTGTGGGGTGATGAAATCTTGGAATACATGCCTCCTTGTCTCGGAGGTGAGGATAACGGGATAAACGTAACATAGAGCCGTCACGAGCAATCGAGGCGACCAGGGTCGACCACTGAACTTTGTGTTATAGCTAACTGCCTCTTGGAGGTTCGAACCCTCCCCCTACAGCCACTTATACTCCCTATTATATTGTGATCAATGTAATAGGGATTTTTTGATAGTGGATGACACTACAAATAAGGTGCTTTAAATCCTAATGTGGTAAGCCCTCTTTTTACTTCGGGGCAATTAGAAAGTAAGTTCCAAATTAATTGGGATCTGTAATTTTCAATCATGATAATCATTGGGCCTTGATCAATTGCCAAGGTGGTATTACTAAACCATAATTGTTGTAAAGAGTAAGCATCTATAAAACCATATTCCTTAAAAAGCTTATCGCCTAATGTGTAATAAAAAAAACGTAAAGCTTTCATACTTTTATCAGGCGTAAAGGGTAAAGAGCTAATAGCTGCAGTGGGTGCTATCACACCTACGTCATTAGTGGGCGAACATGCAGTATAACCACCAGGAATATCGCAAGCAGTGAGTCCCCAACTGGCATCGCTATATCCATAATACTTTTTAGGATTTTGTACCGAATAAGTATAATTAATTAAAGTATGATTGGTCACTTGGGTTAGATAATTAATATTATTTCCATCGGTTAATCCATTAGGATTGATACCTAAAAAAGAATAGTGAGAAAAGAATAACGGACCTCCCGAACTTGGACCCAGTGGCAAAGTGTAATTGTAAAAATTAGAGCCGTTTAAATAACTCGAACCGGATGCAAATCCATTTTGATACACCGATTTAGCGATTGCAAAATTATTGGAAGAGGCCGCCATGATATAGGTAATCAAACATTCATTCCATCCTTTAATAGGCAAATTCATTTCCCATGTATAAGTAGGACTCCAATGCCAATACAATACATTCTCATTTGCTTTTTGAAACCAGGTCCACTCTACCCCATTCCATAAAGTATTAATGTCATTTCTTAAAGCAATTTCATCCACCGTATTATTTGAAAAATATTGTCGAAGTGTTAACAAGCCTGCCATTAAGTAAGAGGTCTCCACTAAATCCGCACCATCATCCTTCGCACTAAAAGGAACAACGTTACCAGTCGTTCCATTGATCCAATGCGGAAAAGCACCATGAAATTTTTTAGCAGTATTCAGTAAAAAAGAAACTACTTTTTTAGAACGATCCAATCCTTGGGTGCGAGTAATAAAATTACGATTCACTGCAACTGGGATAGACATTAAACCAAAACCAGAACCACCCGAAGTGGTGACATCTGCCGATGAATTACGTTCTCTTGCCAATCCTGAAACAGGATGACCAAATTCCCAAAAGTAAGCAAAGGTTCTTCTTTGTATCGTATCTAATAACGCGTCATCTGTGATACGCGCAAATTTATCAGATGAATCCAAACTAGTTTGAAACTGAAACTGATAGTCAGTGTTTAGAGTGCCCCCTTTTACCGATAATAATTGTGTGGTAATGGATAAAATATATTTAGTCAAATATTTTAATTTGCTAGTAGGTGTAATCACTACAACGCTATCATGATTTTGATAACTCAAATTAATAGAAGCACTAGAGCCTGCAGCTTCAGTAAGTTGTATGGCTTTCGCCGCGGCATTCTTATCTACTGCATTACTGCATTTGATAGTAAAAGTGGGTTGCGCCGGAATATCTATAACTGATTCATTATTGGAAATAGAGTTTGCATTTAATAAAGAACTAGATATTGTTAACACCTCCGCTAATGGTGGAACTACAATAACAGGTTCTTGTTTTTTTTGACAGGCCGTCATTAATGATAACACACCTAACATTAATATTGTATTTTTTGTCCTCATAATTTTTACCATGTGTAGGTAGTAGCAGCTTGTCCAGCCAAGGTAGTTGAAAATGTTTTACCTGCACAACTTACCGTAAATGTTTGAGCAGTATTACTACTATTTAACACGAGTAATACTTTTTTTCCTTGAGGGGTTACAAAAGCAACATTATCTACATTGGCAATATCACTACTATTAATGCGAATCGAACCTGCAGGAATGAATTTAGATGCTTGCGCTATAATATAATAGCTTACATTTTTACTATAAGTATCTCCATTAATGGTAAGTGCTCCTTTACATTGCGTACAACCTCCTACGGTGTGGGGTTGATAGCTGGGATCATTCGCCAAGTTCCATTCTATAGCGGTTTTGCTCCAATTATTCATGGTACCTATAATGACATTTTTAACATGCCAAATAAAGTCTCCCGAAAAACTTCCTTGAGAGCCAGTCCATTGTTCCGTGAAATATAAATTCTTAGAAGGATGCGCCGCTTTTACAGTAGATAAAGCAGATACAGCACCTACATAAAGATGAAAAGCAGAACCATCCACATAGCTTGCGGCTTGTGCATCATTTAAAATGGAAATTGGATATTCAGGATGATCACAATTATGGTCAAATAAAACTATTTTAGTTTTAATATTTTGTTGTTGAAAAACAGGTCCCACATTATTTTTAATAAAATTAGCTTGTTCAGTAGCATTCATTAATAAGCTGGGATTATTTTTATCATTCTCAGGTTCATTTTGTAAAGTGATGGCATCAATAGTAATACCATAAGACTTCATCAGGGTGATGTACTTCGCTAAATATTGCGCATACACATTATAATATTGAGCTAATAAAATGCCTCCCATGAAATTTTTGTTGGATTTCATCCAGGTGGGTGGACTCCATGGAGATGCCATAATTTTAATTCCTGGATAGATGGCAATAATTTGTTTTAAAACAGGAATTAAATTGAGGGTATCGTGTCCTAATGAAAATCTAGCTAAAGAAAGATCTTCTTGACCCAGAGGTAAATCATTATAACTAAACACCCCACTGTCTAAGTCGGAAGCGCCAATACTAATTCTTAAATAACTTACTGCAATACCATCTGTATTTTGAGGATTAAATAAATTTTGTAATAGTTCATTTTTCTTAGATACAGAAAGTTGATTGATTAATTGAGCGGAACCTCCTGTTAAAGCATATCCAAATCCATCAATGGTTTGGTATATGATACTTGGATCTAAAGCAATATTATTAGCCCCACTTGTTATTGTGGAAGTTGCTAAACTGAGATACGATTTTGTCAATAGATTATTTTGATCGGCACTGGTTGTAAAAGCAAGCACAGTATCTTTTTTTGCTACTACAGGATTCGTAGCTACTACTTTTGCGCTGCTGTTTGCACAACCTGCAAAAATGAATGCTATAAATAAAATATTTCTCATAACTGCATCTTAATTTAAAGAAGTTTCAAAAAACAATAATTTATCATTACTCCTACTCACTACTAATATTTTTTTATCTCCTTTTGTTTTCAACCACTTCGCATCTCTCACTTCTCCATCAATATCTAACTTAAATACATTGTTGGTATGACTACCATCTGCATCAAAAGTAAATGCAGTAGGTTGCAAAGCGTCATATCTTCCTTCATAAGGAATGACGCCATATAAATTACCCATACCTAAAAATGTATTCTTCCCCGGTAATGCAGTAAAGCTATAAATAGGAGCCAATTGCATTGCTGATGGTAAAGCTTGTGCAGTAAAGCCTCCTTTGCCATCATTTATAAAACAAGTTGAAGCCAATTGTTCTGCTTTTAATTCAATAAAATCTTTGAATAAATCATAAAAAATAAATTGCACTGTTTGACCTGCTACATCACTATATTTTAAATACGCTTTCTTTAAAACGGGCAATGGGCGTTCTAATTCATCCTTGGCTAAGAAAGGATATTCTTTGCCGTCAATCATATACGTTGATATTTGTTCAATGGATCCATTGTTATCAAAATCCTTCACATATAATTTAACCGGACCTTGTTTGCCTGCTGCAAACTTAGAGTTCAATCCTAAATTACCTGCTAGTATATCAAGCTTACCATCTCCATTCACATCCGTCACCATTAAGGATTGCCATAAACCCGTAGATGATTTAATATCTGAAGGAATAAATTTTCCTTTTTGATTCATAAATATTTTAATGGGCATCCACTCCCCTGTTACAATTAAATCGGGCCAGCCATCATTGTTTACATCTCCAAAACGAGCCGCAGTCACCATCCCTACATCAATTAAATTTATCACTTGACCCGTTGCGATGGTGAATACGCCTTTACCATTATTCAATAAAAGATAAGATCGTTGCGCAATACCATATTTAGCGGCATCCGTTAAGCCGCCTACAAATAAATCGATATCGCCATCATGATCAATATCTGCTGCTATGACACAGGATTTATTTTTAGGAATAACAGGCAGGTTCAAGGTAGCATCCGTAAAATGACCCTTGCCATCATTCATGTATAACTTATCCTTGAGCGGAATAGATCCATCATTCATTTCATTGCCCCCACTCGTAACATATAAATCATCAAAGCCATCCTTATTAGCATCAAAAAATACAGCATCTACTTCTTCTGCGAATTTGTTTTTAGTAAACATAGCAGTATCAATAGAAACAAATGTGCCTTGATGAGTTTGTATCATCAATGCGCCTGCTTGTCCAGAAGCACCGCAAACATAAAAATCATCTAAGCCATCTTTATTAATATCCCCCACTGCCATCTTAGGACCTTGGGTAGATAATTCATGAGGAATTAAATATTGTTTATTAAAATCAATAAAATCATTTTCGATATGTTTCCAATTCACTCCTGCATTATTAGCTACAGGCGTTAACATAGGCGCCGGGCTTGGGAAGAAAGCATCATAATTAAAAACAGAACTTGCATTTGTTTGCTCTAATTTAATTTTATTAGAACTTGGCGCCCCTTTCATTACTTGATATTCTTGTGTAGGCCATATCACTAAAATACTATCCACTTTATCTTGATCCTTAAAGGCAAAATGTAATACCGGAGCTACTGAGGATTGAAACCCTCTGGTGCTCATCATTTGCTGATATTGCATATTCCCTTTTGAAAACACATACACTTTAGCTCCTATTCCAAATGTATTTTGATTCTTCCCTTTTAATGACACTTGCAAAGTGTTTTTAGCCTTTGTATTATTTTGAAGTAACAAGGCTTTTTGATTGATGTTATTCACTACTACATCTAAATCTCCATCATTATCTAAGTCGGCATAAGATGCCCCATTAAAATAACCCTTCATATTTTGTGTACCCCAAGCTGCACTCACATCTTTAAATTGAAGTTGTCCGTCTCCTTTAAAAAAGAAGGGGTGTGAACTTCCATCAGGCATGGCATCAATCGCATCCTGATCATATTTATCGGTCGTATTTAATCCTTTTTTGTTTTGTAAGGCAGAAACAAATTTGATATAATCTAAATCCACAGGACGTTTTACAATCCCACTGGTAATAAATAAATCTTTGTTGCCATCATTGTCAAAGTCGGCAAATAAAGGACTCCAACTCCAATCGGTTGCAGCGACTCCACTTATTAAGGAAGTTTCTGAAAAGCTAGTACCTTTTCCATTATTACGTTGTAAGGCATTTTTAGAATACTGATTTTGATACCCATTAAATCCAAGTTTTGCTCGATATATATCCAGGTTTTCATCACTACCATAGGTTTTCAATATGTTTTCGCGATCTGGCAACATATCTACCGTGATTAAATCCATTTGTCCATCGTTGTTGTAATCTGCCGCATCGTTGCCCATACTAAATCGGCTATAATGCTTAAAGTGCTGTGCACCTTGTTCGGTAAATCCACCTTTACCATTGTTCACATAGTAATAATCATTTTCATGAAAATCATTCCCCACATAAATATCATCCCATCCGTCATTATTAAAATCGGCAATTGCTAAACCTAATCCATACCCTAAATTACTTTGATAAATACCTGCACTAGCAGATACATCTGTAAACTTGCCGGTAGTTGCAATATCATTACGATACAATCTATCACCCGCAGAAGGATCATAGGCTCTGCGCTTACTCGTATCCACAATATTTGCATGTGGATTATGTGATTGATTTAAAATATAACAATCTAAATCACCATCATGATCATAATCAAAAAAGGCAGTTTGTGTCGTAAAGCAAGAAGTATTCAAACCATACTGTTCTGATTTTTCAGAAAAAGTATTGTTCTTATTATTAATATACAATTCATTATGACCCGTAAGTCCATAACGACCGCTCACTGTTGAAATATAAATATCTAAATAGCCATCTCCATTTACATCGGCCATAGTCACCCCCGAAGCCCAGTCTGAAATGCCTTTCACGCCTGCTTTTTCAGTGATGTCTTCAAATTCAAAATTGCCTTTGTTTAAATATAATTTATTGCCTGCTTTCGTATTCGCTGTAAAATAAATATCAGGTAAGCCATCATTGTTAATGTCCCCCGTTGATACTCCACCCCCATTATAAAAATATAAATAGTATAAAATGCTCAAACCTGGTTTTTCTACTAATTGATTATTGAAATCAATATGCGTTTGGGTAGATGATTGCGAAGTGAAAAGTGTTTCCTTTTTAAAAAGTTGACAACTATTCAATATAATACTACAAACCAATAAAAAGCAAAAAAATCGATTCAACATAGGAGAAAAATTTAACTATAAACAAAAAATAAAAAGTTTTTCAAAAAAAAGGACTGAGCAAATTTACTTGCTCAGTCCTAGTATTCAATTTGGTATCTTATTTAAACACAGACTATTGTTTATTGGCATATAAAGTAGATACTTCAGATGCTGTTAAAGCAGTAGTGTACATTCTGATTTGGTCAATGCCACCTCTCCAAGAACAAGCTAACCAATCATCATTATTATCACCATTAGCTGGGCCGCGACCTACTCTCATTTCAGAGATCTTAGTATCATCAATATTGATGTTACCGTGACCACCCCAAGTTTTCTTGTTTGGATTTGCTACACCATCCACATAAAGTGTCATAGTGCTTGTAGCAGCGCTATAAGACAATACCATATGATGCCATTTATTATCTAACAAACCAGGGATTTTTTCGGTATCACTTTCCCAAGTAAACCAGTTATCACTTACTGTTTTGTCAGCAATCATACATTTAACAGCACATTTTGCATTGTCTCCTTCCAACAAGATGAAAAAGTTGGAGCCAGACCAATGTCCATTACTAGATGGGAAACTCATGATATACTCAGGACCATTGGTGCCTTTGTTGTTCAAGGTTTGACCATTTCTTTGATACCAATAAGAAACGGTAAAGCTTTGTGCATTTTTTGCCCAATCATTAGGGTTAGCATATCTAACAAATTTGTTTGGAGCGCCTTGAATGGCTTTTCCTTTTGCACCATCAATAGAGGCTAAAGGATTGTCCGCTGCAAAAGCTGCACGAACGCTATCCACTGCATTCATTAAAGGATCTTTTGTAGTACCATCAAATGCAACATAAAAAGCAAGTGGGCCTCCTGGAGCATTCGCATCCTTAGCGTAATTTCCTAAAGCTGGACGATCCATTTTTTGACAAGAGATAAGTATTAACACAAGAGCTAAGAACCCGCTTGCATTAATGATTAATTTATTTTTCATTGTATAATGTTTTTGATTTGAATATTACCATTCTGGGTTTTGAATCAACTTGCCGCCAGATTTGTCAATAGCTGGTTGTGGTAATGGATAGAATCTGCATTTATTAGAATAACCTAAAGGTCCTAATACAGATACTGCATCACCCCATCTTACTAAGTCAAAGAATCTTTCACCTTCAAGGGCAAACTCTACTCTTCTTTCTTTTTTAATGGTAGTTCTCATTTGTGCTTGACTGACAAATGCAATATTCGCTAATCCAGCTCTGCTACGAATACTATTGACTAAGCCAACAGCACCAGCACCATTGCCGGTTTCATTCATACATTCTGCAGCCATTAAGACTACATCAGAATAACGTAATACTCTTTTGTTAATCCAAGCTGGGTTGTCAGACATACCAGTTGAAGTTCTGTATGCAGGATCTGCATAAATTTTCTTATTCCAGTATTTTCTTGGTAAGAATCCACCTGGATCTGTTACGTAACCTGGAAGTACTCTACCGTATCCACCAGTCGCTGGATCATCAGATTGACCTGAGAATAAAATAGTAGATTGTTTTCTTACATCACCTGCTTCATAAGCGCCTACTAAGTTGTCCGTAGGTGTATCCCAACCCCAACCTAAGTTCCAACCACTTGCTGAAGAAGCTCTCACTCCCATACAAGTAGCAAAACCCATTCCGTTATTTACAGCACCATTAGGGCTTACATAAGCTTGGATTTCAAAAATAGATTCACTACAGTTTTCACCAGCATCTTTGAAAATACCATAGTAACTGTTATATAAAGAATACGATCCGCCACTCATCACACTGTTAGACAATGCTAAAGCTTGAGACCAGTTTCCTCTAAATAAATGTGCTTTAGCTAATAAAGTTTTTGCAGCACCACTTGTTAAACGACCAGGATATTGATTACCCCAAGCAATAGGCAAGTAAGTAGAAGCAAAAGTTAAATCAGCATCAATTAATGCATAGATAGCACTTGCTGGTGATTTAGCAATATTTGCTTGATTGGCATTATAAACTCTAAAATCAATTTTAGGAACATCTCCGTAAGTACGCACTAAGTCAAAATAAGAGTAAGCTCTTAAAAACTTAGCTTCTGCAATGTTGATCATCGAAGACGCATCTGCTAACTTTAAAGAATCTGCAGTTTGAATTGCTGTATTCGCTAAGTTGATTAAAGAATAATGGTCATCCCAATATTGGTTCGTAGCCCATAAATCCTTTACATAAGCAAAGTTATCAAAGGGTGCTACCCACTCTGCTCCATCAGAAGGATCACTTCCTTTTTCAGAGTCTTCCGATCTAAAATCATGTACCGCTAACCAAGGGATCGTTGTAAAACCGGCACTGTTACGCAAGTTGGAGTATAAACCATAAATCTGACCTTCTAAACCACCTTGATTTAAATCTTCTAAGGTAGCGGTCAATGGTTTTCGATCTAATAATTTTTGACAACCATACATACCTATCATCATGGATGACATAAGTAATAAGCTGTAAAATATTTTAAAATTCTTTTTCATATTCAATAGTATTTTAGGCATTTAATTAAAATGTTACATTAATTCCAAATGTAGTTACCAATGGTATTGCACCACCAGCATTATCTACACCAAAAGAAATTGCATCTCCGCCAAATTCAGAAGTATACCCTGAGTTATATTTCCAGGTTTTCATGTTCTGAATGTTTACGAAGGCTCTGAAATTTTTGATGTGTGCTTTGGAAATTAAAGCAGATGAAAAATTATAACCCAATTGAACATTTCTTAATCTAAAATAACTACCATCTTCAATATTATAAGTTGAAGCTTCATAGTTTATTCTGTGGTCTTGTGCTAAGATAGGATCCCAGTTAGAAGTTCCAGCACCATGCCATCTGTCTGCTTTAAATGCAGCATAGTTAACACGTTGGTAAGGAGACTCTGTACCACCCCAATTTCTAAACACTTCGTTACCATATACACCACCTAAGTCAACAGAAACGTCCACATTTTTATATTTCACACTAATAGCACCACCATACGTAAAGTCTGGAGTTGGATTACCAATCATCGTTCTATCTGCAGTGTTAATTTTACCATCACCGTTTACATCTTTGTATTTCAAATCACCAGGACCATAGCTAAACTCTGTATTCACTGGAGAAGATAATTTGTCCGCATAACTTTGATAAACACCTTCCACTATATAACCGTAGAAATAACCAATTGGCATTCCCACTTGAGTTCTGTTCACGCCAGATTGAATAGCGAATTCAGGAGTTGCTAAAGAAAGTACTTTGTTTTTGTAAGTAGTTAAGTTACCACTAACAGTGATAGATAAATCTTTGTTGATATCCTTCGTGTAAGAAGTGGAAACTTCAATACCACTGTTTTGGATACTACCAATATTATCTAAACCATTTCTAGCTCCATTAGAACCAGGAATGAAAGTCATTAAATCGTTGGTTACTTTATCGAAGTAGTTTAATTCAATTCTTAAACTTCTCTTGAAAGCAGATAATTCCAAGCCAACTTCTTTCGCATCTACAGTTTCCCATTTCAAATTAGGATTCGGTAAATAAGATTGAGAGTAAGCATTGTACACTAAATTTCCAAACACCGCAGCATTACCCGCAGATAATCCTGGATAGAAAGGATAATCGTATCCATAAGTATTTTGGTTACCCAATACACCATAAGATGCTTTTAACTTAGCGTAGTCAAAAATGGTTTGTTTTTGGAAAAACTTCTCACGACTAATTTCCCAAGCACCACCCACTGCCCAGAAATTCTGCCAGCGATTAGTTGGAGAAATTTGAGAAGAACCATCACGACGGAAAGAAGCATTTAAGTAGTATTTACCATCGTAATTATATAACACTCTCATTAAACCAGAAGCAGTAGCTCTTTCTCTTTGATTAGAGTTTGATACTCTTGATGTAGGATCAGTAAATCCATTATCAATAAACCAAAATCTTGGATCATTTGGAATAGCAGCACCCGTAGCACTTTGTTTAGAAGAAGCATTACGATTGAAATTTTCAAAGTAATAAGTCGTCCAACCAGCCATTGTGGTAAAGTTATTATTGCCCACTGACTTTTTCCAGTTCAAGATATAATCTTGTTGATACTTACGATAAGTTTGATCTACTTCAGAAACTCTTGTATCGCGGCTATATAAAAATGCTTTGTTTAAAGAAGCATCATACGCATTGTACAATGGAGTATATTGTCTTGTATTTACATTACTGATATCAGCATATAAAGTAGTTTTGAAAACTAAAGAAGGCAATAAATTGATTTCAGCAAAAACACTAGATACAGTTCTAAATTCAATACTTTGTGTTTTATCATATTCATTTTCTAATTGTAATAAAGGGTTTACTACGCCAGAGTTTTGAACAGAAGGTAAATCATAATACAAGTTTTGATTCGAGCTATCTAATCCATAAGGATTTTTAGCATATACCGTTTTTAAACCACTGCTTACTAAAGGCATTACCTTACGAGCTTGATCTAAAATATAACTAGCATTATAAGGATTTTGTTGACGAATACCATTCATATTAAACCCTACTTTCAAAGACTTAGATAATTTCATTTCGTCATTGAAAGAGAAAGTGATTTTATCTAATTTTTCTCTTTTGATTAAACCTTCATCTGTAGTAGCGCCAATGCCCATGTTAAACTTATTTTTATCGGTACTAGCCGCAATAGATAAGTTATTGGTTTTGAAAGTACCACTGCGTGTAACGGCATCAATCCAATCAGTGTTGGCATTCCAAGTAGAATAATCAAAAGGGGAATTTGCTCCAATATTTACTTTTTCTTCTTCGTATAAAGTTTTGAATAAATTAGCATCCGCTATTTTAATTTTATCTACTAATACTTTAGTACCAAAAGTAGAATTGAAATTAATAGTCATTTGACCAGACTTTGCACGCTTAGTAGTAAGTGCGATAACACCTGCAGCACCACGTACCCCGAAGATGGCCAATGAAGAAGGATCTTTCATGATTTCGATTGACTCGATATCATTAGGATTGATGTAATCAATGTTGTCATTGAAGACACCATCTACAATATATAAAGGGTGTACAGAACCAATACTGATAGTACCACGGATACGAATATCTGGAGCGGCACCAGGAGTACCATTGTTTACAACAGATAACCCCGCTACTTTACTTTGCAAAGAAGCAATTGGGTTGGTATTAGGTTTGTCAGCGATTTCTTTACCAGCTATTTTAACAATAGATCCAGTTAAGTCTCTTTTACTTGCAGTACCGTAACCAATCACCACCACTTCATCTGCTTTTGCTATCACTAGCTTAAGTTTGATATCAATGATAGACTTATTGTTAACTTTAACTTCAGTGGGTTCATAACCTAAACTACTTACCGCTAAATTGGCATTGTTGCCCACTGTAATGGTATAGACACCATTGTTATCAGTGAAGGTTCCGTTGTTGGTTCCTTTTTCAATGATAGAAGCACCCGCAAGAGCTTCTCCATTTTCACCAATAATTTTACCTGTAATTTTAATTTGAGCATTTTCAGCTTCAACATTAGAAAATACAGCTACCACATTGTTGTCTAAAATTTTGTAGTTCAAATTAGTACCTGCTAATAGTCCAGACATTGATTCAGTGATAGAAACATTCTTCACTGATAAATCAATTTTGGATTTTAAAGCTGGCAAATCTGAATTGTACAGAAAACGAAAGTAACCATCGTTTTCAATTTGCTTAAACGCCTTTTTTAATTCGGTCTTTTTCAAGTCCAAATTCACTTTTTGACCCATGGTAGTTCCCGCAGAAACTGTCAAGGTAGATACTAGTAAGAAAATAGCGGTCATTTTCATAACAAGCAAAGTTTTAAAAAGGATTGGAGACCAGGTTTTGTGGTTTCGAAATACACTTTTTTGCATATATTTGTTTTGTGTTAAAAAATAATGCTAACATTTGTTAGTTATAACATTTGTTGGCAAACTTTTGAGGGAAATGCGTCAACATTTCCCTTTTTTATTTCATGATAAAAAATTCGTTGTTTTTGATTTTATAATTAAAAGGGATCAATAATTTCAACTCATTTAAAGCTTGCTCGGCTGTTTCATCTACAAAGGAACCACTCACGCGATAAGCATTCAGGTTTTGATCTTGAATATTAATTTTGATATTATACCATCTTTCTAATCTTACTGCTAAATTGGCCAAGGTTTCATCTTCAAATACAAACTTGTTTTTTAACCAAGCTGTTTCTTTGATATCACTATCTGGAATATTTAAACTAATGGGCTTAATAATGATTAATGATTTTAAATCAGCAGGTGCTGCTTTCACTATTTCTTTATCTAAGCTAGTTTTAGAATAATAATTTTTTTCTAATAATTTTTGATACACTAATTTCTCATGTGGCTTTAATAAAACCGAACCTGCATTCGCATCATCTTTTTTCAACACTTCGATAGAACCGCGGATTAAAGTAGCTTCGATAGTAGGCTCCAAATCAAATGCTTTCACATTAAATTCGGTTCCTAATACTTTAATGTCAATGCCTGAAGTATGCACTATAAAAGGCTTTTGAGGGTTTTTAGTCACTTCAAAATAAGCTTCTCCATTTAAATACACTTCTCTAATTTTTCCATCAAAGTTAGAAGCATAACTTAATTTACTTCCTGAATTTACCCAAACCTGTGAACCATCAGGTAATACTACTTTAGATTTTGAACCCGGATGAATCGTTAATTCATTTAAATTTTTGGAAGCAATGCTTGTACTCGCATTTCCGGTATTAAATACGAGTTGATAACTAAAAAATAGGATAGCAAAAGTCATAAAGGAATATGCTGCTAATTTTTTAGGCTGTCTTAAAATAGTAGTAAAAAAATTGTCAGAAATAGGCATTAATGAATCCTCTTCAATTTCAATTTCTTGTTTGCTTTCGTCCACTATTTCAAAGCTAGGATCTACCTCTTTTAATCTCACCATATGGGAGAGGAAAGCATCATGTGCCTGTTGACTAGAAGGGGGGAAATGAGGAGTAGAGGAAAAAATATCCAACAAACTTTCGCTAGTAAGCCTCCATTCCGGGTTGTTTTCTAATAATGCAGCCAATTCCAATAGCTCCGCCTGGCTGGCTTCCCCAGCTAATTTTTTAGACAGTAAAATCCAAAAGATTTCTTCTTTCATGTTTGTGCAAGCTTCGCTACTATGTTCAAGAACAATATTTATGACTACTTACCCCTAAAAAGGAAGACAAAAAACAGACATTTATTTAGAGAAAAGCAGGAATCAGGCCATTGTATGACTTAAAAATAATATAATTTATTGTAAATCAGCGTTTTATTTATTGTTAATTTTTCAACTATTCCGCCTTTTTTATAGGGGATCTAGGACCAATTCCATTTTCATTAAAAGCTTCAATCTGAAAATAATAGGTTTGATCCTTGTCCATGGCGGTACAATAATACTCACTTACCCCATATAATAGCACACTATTATATAGTTTATCCGGGGAAGACCCAAAGTAGATATGGTATCCTGTGGCATTCGGGTTCACCGCCCATTTTAGCCAAGCATTACGTCTTTCACTGTCCCCTCTTAGGGCTACAAAATTATCGACAGTTCCAGGGTGCACGCCTACACCTTTACCAAAAACACGCAACCCACTTACAGCAAATTTTCCAGTAGGCATATGAATATTTATCAACTTGATAAAACGCGCTTTGATAGATTTAGGTAACACCACATAATCATGCGGCACATCGGTATGATTTTTAGATTTATCAATGATGAGTTTCCAAACTTTCTTATCCTCCGAAGCAAATACTTGATACTGATGATACACATTGGTTTGCTTACCCATTAATTCCACGGCTTCATCTGCAAAATTAATTTGTATGGCTTCGATGGTACTTTGATTTCCTAAATCACTTTGTATCCATTCTCCTTTATTCGCTGAAGTAGCAGACCAATAGGTTTTTATATTTTCATCTACGGCATTGTTTGCGGTGTAAGCGCTTAAGGTAGAAGAAACTTCGACCGGTTTATTATAGTTCAATAACATCCAACCTGTAAACTGAGATTGCGCATGATTTGCATTCGCGTGTGGAATATACTGCGGATAATCTCCATAAGAAGTATTGGTATATAAAATTCCGTCCTTGTCAATATTTGCTGGCCATACTCCATTGCGTCTTTCAAAATTATTTTTGACACCAATCGCAATGGTTGAAATATGCCAATATTTTTGGAAGAGATCTTTAAATGTTGCACCATGACCTGCGCCTCTTACAAAACCTCCTGGCTTATATGAAAATGGATTATGTTTTTGATATACAAAAGGTCCCAATGGATAATCACTCACATAAGCGCCATCCCCATAGCCGCTAAATTCGGTGCCAGGTGCGCCATATTGTAAATAATATTTCCCATTTTTTTTATTCATCCAAGCGCCTTCCATAAAAGGACGCAAGAAAGTATTATCTGCATTTTCTCCAAAGCGTTCCCAACCATGAACACTATCAACTAAATGAATCAAAGGAACTCTTTCACCAATAGGGGCAAAGGTTTTACGATCTAGCTCTTGTCCATAAATGGGATACAAATTACTAGAGCCTCCATACAGGTATAATTTATTGTCATCATCTAAATACAAAGCAGGATCCCAAGCGCCTACTTGAAAACTATCCACTGCAATTTTCCAATCATCTTGAGTGGGATTAGTACTATACCATAATGTAAAATTTTTCTCATACGTAGAACCAATCACCAATAAACTATCACCTAATACTACCGTTGCAGGTGCACATAATTCATCATACACTTTATTCCAAGGACGTAAAAATTTACGAGAAACAAATTTCCAATCCTTCATATCATGACTCCACCAATAGCCCCATTGATTGGTAGAAAATAAAAAGTATTTATCCTTCCAAACTGTAATCACTGGATCGGCAGTTGCGCGATGTTTTCCGTTTTGAACAAAATTAGGAATAGGGCAATAGCCATAATCCAAATTCATTGGATTACAATAGGTAGATTGCCTATCAGGTAAAGTATTTTTTACTTGGGCAAAATTGGGAACACTTGTTGTAACAAAAAGTATCCATAAAATAAATAAAAATTTATTCATAGGTAAGAGTTCAATTAGATGAGTTAGTAAACAGTTATCCTACAATAGTATGTGTTTGTAAGAACCATTAATATAGGCACTTACCCCTAAAGAGATTGAAATAAATTAAAATAAAATATTATTTGCTCCTCGTTAATAAGGAATGTACTTCGGGAAATTCATTTTTAAATTCGGTGCATTGCTTAATACGTCTAAGCGCGATAGCCATTTGAGCCTCCACTGTTTTAGGAGAAATCTCTAACAGTTGGGCCACTTCGTTATACTTTAATCCCTCCTCCTTTACCATTTTAAATATGACTTTACATTTAGGAGGCAATTGATTCACCGAAAACATGATTTTAGCTACTGCTTCTTTTGAAATCATGAGTTCTTCGGGATTAAAAAAGGGACTATTAATATTGGTATTCCAGTCTTCTACCAAAGGGGCTACAATTTTTTTATTGGATGTGAGCCTATTGATTGATAAATTTTTAACGCTTACAAAACAATATAATTTTGGATTATCAATAGTGGCTAAAACAGTTCTTTTTTGCCATACTTTAATAAAGAAATCAGATACTATTTCTTCGGCATCCTCTTGAGATTTGACAATTGCAGCAGAAAATTCAATAAGCCTTTGATGCATTAACAAGAACAATGATTTATAAGCCTTTTCGCATTTCTCTTCGGAAAGCAATACAAGTAATTCCTTGATTTGGCTGTTATGAATCATTAAGTTTTTGTTAAATCGTTACTTGAAACTATTTAAAAATATTGAACAAAAAAAAGAAAGATTCTTTTGAGGGAATCTTTCTTCGGCTTAAGGGGAATAAAATAGAACCATTTAAGGTCTATAATAATGACTTTAAGGGGGTTAGATGAGTGTGAAAATAAATACCGCCTTGATTTACTTTAATATTAACGGGAAACTTTCACCCAGTCCACCCACATTTTTGCTTTACTATTTTTAATAAGGTCTGCAGTGGATTCTGGTAAGCCATACTTCACTCCTTTGCCTTTGATACCATTAATTTTTACAGGGAATATACCTCCAACGGCAAAATTTAAAAGCAAATGTTTGGGTTCATCAAATACCCATTTTCCATAATGATTGATCATTGTTTTAGTCACTCTAAACATAGTAACACCGTCATATTTAAAAATCAACTCGGTAGGTGACCAATCCACAGCATATATATGCCAGTTGGTAACATCATTAGAGGCATTAAAATATTGACGATTCACAAAAGGAGATTCACCGCTATATCCAGGTCCATGTACTGCAGCATTTGCCCAATCTGATTCACCAATATTTTCCATGATATCAATTTCACCAGTGGTAGGCCAAATTTGATTCCCTAACATCCACCAAGCAGGCCACAAACCGGCACCCTTGGTTAATTTTATTTTTGCCTCTGCAGTTCCATAAGCAAAGTCAAATTTATTTTGCGTGGTAATGCGAGCTGATGTAAAATCAAAATGCTTGCCATCCTTTGTAACAAAACCAGGTGAATATTGTGGGCGAAACACTAAACTTCCATTTTCAATAAACAAAGTACTAGCTGAATCAATATAGGCTTGTAGTTCATCATTAAAATGATCACCCGTAATAATGACATTCCACTTAGATCTGTCTAAACTAGGTTTGGTGAAATCATCAAAAAACAAAACTTTTTTATTCGATTGGGCGCCTAATTGCATTTGTGTTATCAAAACACAAGCTAATAAAATAACCAATCGAAATATATTTCGAGATTTATTGGAACGTTTCATTGTTCTAATTAATAATTAATTTTAAATCGTAAGTAATGATATCATAACTGGCTTTTATAAAAAATATTTCATAATTATAAAATCGAGCCAATGATTATTGATACACTCTTACATAATCCACTTCCATGAGCGCACTACTAAATGCAGGATCTACATTGCCTCCAAAAGTTCCTCCCATCGCCATATTTAAAATCATAAAAAAGTTTTGATTAAAAGGTAAGCTAGAGGAATTCACAAAAGTATAATACACCACATCGTCTACTAAAAATTGCAAATTGGCGCCGGACCATATAAGTCCATACTTATGAAATTCGGTAGTCACATTATTAATTAAAAAGGAAGAGCCAATAGCACTTCCACCAGAGTGTCCTAAATAATGTAACGTACTATAAATGCGATTCATATCACTTCCCTTTTGTTCCATGATATCAATTTCACCACAAGTGGGCCAACCGGCAGTCGTAAAATTATCACCCAACATCCAAATGGCAGGCCAAGAACCCGCTCCAGCAGGAAGTTTAGCAGATACTTCTACTTTACCATACTGAAATGAAAATTTTCCTTTGGATAATAAACGAGCGGAAGTATAACTACTTCCAGAATAAGTCTCTTTTTTTGCAATAATTTTTAAAGTGCCATTAGAGACTAAAACATTATCAGTACGATTCGTATAATATTGTAATTCACTATTACCCCAGCCACCTGCTCCAATATCATAACCCCATTTTGAAGGATCAGGTGCACCTGGTGAATTAAATTCATCGGACCATACTAATGATAACGCCACCGCAATAGTAATATTGGTAGAAGCTGAGAGAGTCTTGCCTGTTGAACTTTTTGCTTTTACAATAACCGTATAAGTTCCTGAAGCGGTATACTTATAGGTCACTGAACCGGTAGTGGAAGTTTGATATTGACCATTGCCAAAATCATATTCATAACTAACTGCATTGGTTGCAGTGGCTTTGAAACTTACATTACCTGAATTGTCTGTGCTCACAGTAGGAGTCACCGTAAGATTGCTGGGTCCTACATCGGTAGTGCCAGATCCACTATCTCCCCCTTTACTGCAGCTCAATAACCAAAAGCTCAACAGACAAGTCAATACTAATCTCATGCGTTCCTTTATTTAATTTTCAACTTTTCATACCATGAATTTCCATCAGCTCCGATGGTTCTTAAAGTCATAGTAGTAGGAGTTAAAGATAATATTTCATAAGTGGCACTACCCATTCCAATTAATACCAATCCATTTCCTGGAACCATAAATTGGATACGAGTAGAATTTGCTGCAGTACTAGCAGAAGTAGCATCCATGAATGCTAATTTTTTAACCCCTTTAGTGGCTATTGGATATTGACCTTCAGGACCTTTTAATCCATAATAAGAAACAGCTGCTCCTAAAACGAATGTAGTTCCTTTGTTATCTAAATCCATGGAGATATTATTATTAGCATCTTTGCTAAAAGTAATTTCATCATCATAAAAACCATCTGCTGCACGTGAGTTCGCACCAGCTGCATACCATATAGGTGCAAAAGCATCATTAGGTCCTACTCCAAAATGTGCGTCAGCGGCTTTATCGCACATCCACACTTTTGAAGATCCACCTGTTAAATTTTGTACAATATCTGTGGGGATATTAAACGCCACAAATACAGTGATTTTTTTGGTGATGTTAGAAACTATACCACCTGTTCCAATGGCTGTTACATTTACATTATAATCACTCGTACCAGGAGTCGTGTATTTATAAGTCACTACACCCGATGGAACCATTTGAGTATTACCATCACCAAAATCCACTTTATAAGTAAGGGCATCTGTGGCTTTCACACTAATGGAGACTAAGCCAGTACCATTACCTGCTGGATTGGCATTATCCACGCCAGCAACAGTTGTAGTTAACACTAAACCCGTTGGAGTTTTCATGCTACCAAAACTATATTCTTCTTTTTGACAGCTAGTGAATCCAAGGATTACTAACAAGCTGAACAAACTAAGTAATTTAAATTTATTTTTCATAACGTCTTTTATTATTCGTTAGTTAAGTTTAATGTCATCAAAGTAAAAAGTATAATTAGCAGAACCATCTCCTACAGTTCCTAAATCAAAAATCAACACCACTTTTTGATAAGATTTTGCAGTATTAATAGCGCTGTAATCAAATGTTAATTCTTCCCACTCACCTGCTTTGGTTGTAGTTACTTCTTTTTCAAAAGAAACACCACCATCGGTTAAGTTTTCAACTTTTAATAAAAGTTTAGCTCCTACTCTTGGGGAATACACTTTCACTTTGAATGTTTTGCTCGCAGAAAAATCAATAGGATTGTCTAAAGTTATGTAGCTACCAGCCCAAGGATCTCCTGCGCCTTTCACCATTTTACCTACTTTGTTAGATGTATTGATACCTGCTTTATTTGGATTGGCAACTACAGTTACTGCCCCACCACTGAAATCGGTGAATGCATAATTTAAAGTAGTAGATTCAAAATCCAAAGGAAGACCTAATACATTTGTTGGAGCCGCTGCACCAAAAATGACATTATCCCAATAGAATACTTTACCCGTTCCTACATTTCCAAAATCAAAGAAAATAGAAGCCATGTTAAACGTATAAGAAAGGTTTAAAGCAGCAGTACCAGTAGCTTGATTGGTAAAATCAAATACTAAAGTTTCCCAAGCATTTGCTTTAGTTGTTTTCACATCTGTTTCAACTGATTTATTAGGATCATTTTTATCTTCGATCTTTAATTTAACAGTTATGCCAGAAGCTGGAGAATAAACATCTACAGACATTTTAGTAGCACCCGCTTTAATTGGAATCGCAGTTGCAAAACCTTTAGTAGTACCACCGCCTAAGGTAGTACCTGCCCAAGTTTCTGCACCACTCACTTTAGTAGTCTTCTTCACATTATTCGCACTGTTCGTTGGATCTACAGCATCTACAGTAGCGCTGTTACCAAAATCAGTTACGGTATAGCTCACATCTTTTGCATCAAAAGTAACAGGCAAATCAATTTGTTTCATTACAATTTCAGAAGGCATGAAAGTAACATCATCAAAATAGAAAGTTTTTTTCACCGTATTGGTTGGACCCCAAGTATTGCCATTTCCAAAATCAAAGAAGATAGAAGCCTTATCATAATTATAAGCAAAATTAGCTGCAGGAGTTCCAGAAGCAGGTTTGCTAAAATCAAATATTAAAGTTTCCCAAGCATTTGCTTTGGTAGTAAACACATCTGTTTCAACTGATTTATTTCCATCATTATGATCTTCTAATTTCAATTTCACATCATAACCAACAGCAGGAGAATAAACTCTTACGCTTACTTTAGTTCTGTTTGCAGCTAAAGCCACTTTATTTGCAAATCCTAAACCTGTACCAATAGTAGTACCGGCCCAAAATTCAGCTCCTACATTTTTATCTACTTTCATCACTTTGTTAGCGGCATTGGTAGGATCTACTGCGAAAGTAGAAACGTTACCCCCAAAGTCACTCATTGTGTAATCATAATTAGGATCATCAAACACAACAGGTAAATCAATTTGTTTACCCACTTTAATGGTATCACTACGTTCTGTAGTAGCCACTCCTCCCGATAAAGCAATTACTTTAACAATATAAGTTCCCGCTTTAGGATAATCGTGTGTAATAGTTTGCCCTTCGATAAAAGTTTTAAATGGAACAGGATTCGCAGTAGAAGAATCTCCAAAAAATACTTTGAAGAAAGTTTCATATAAAGCAGAAGCACCTACTGATAAGTTTAATCCATTTTGTGCTAAAGTCACTTTCAAATTTTCAGGCGCTCTGAAAGACACCGTCAAATCCTGAGTCGCTTCAGTCGTTTTACCAACAATATTACGAGCCACAATTTTTACTTTATATAACCCTTCTTTATACACGTGTTGTGTACTTTTTCCAGGCAATAAAGTAACTGGTGCTGTAGTGGCATCACCATAATAAACGTCAAAGGAAGTAGCGCCTTCACCCATTGGAGTGATAGTCACTAAGCCTGTATTATCCTGCGTGATATTATATAAAGCAGATAATTTGGCAGAAGCGGCTGTTCCGTCAAGGAAAGCAACATCTTCAAAAATGTCTTTTTTACAACCGACCAATAAGATCAGTGAAGTGCAGACAGCTAATAAATATTTAAAATTTTTCATTATCATTTATTTTTAAAAGTTTTTAATATCCAGGGTTTTGAGTAAGACCTGAAATTTCAACTTCAGTTTGTGGAATAGGGAACACTTCATGTTTACCTACTTTAAAGTTAGCTCCTAATACAGAAGACGCTTTTCCTGTTCTCACTAAGTCAAAGAAGCGTTCACCTTCCATGGCTAATTCTAATCTGCGTTCTGCTAGGATAGCATCATATAATGCAGTTCCAGTAGCAGTGATATCATGAGCGTTATCTAAAAATGCACGACGACGAACTAAGTTTAAATACGTTTTAGCTTTAGTTTCATTCACAGTAGTTCCTTTTGTGAAAGCTTCAGCAGCCATTAATAAAACATCTGCATAACGAATAATTCTAAAGTTGTTTAAGTAGTTTAATTCCACTTGACCCGAAGTTTGCCCTTTACGAGGTAAATACTTTTGATTGTATAAACCTGTATTTTTATAAGGAGCTACCTGGTAAGTAATATTAAATTGAGGATTTGCTGCTTTATACGCATCAATATCTAATACCGTTACGTTTTTACGTTGATCTCCTGCAGCATATGCATTTGCTAAATCCTTAGTAGGCAAGTTCGTACTCCAACCTGGTGCGTATGGCATATCGGCAGTGCCAGATAAACCACGAATACCACATTGTTGAATCGCATAGTTACCTTGACCACGTGTTGCACCACCCCAATTATAATAAGGAGAAGAATTAGAATACTGAATTTCAAAAACAGATTCAGGACCATTTTCGCCTGCTAATAAAAAGATGTTACCAAAGTTTTGTACTAAAGAAAATGCATTGGAATTAATGACATTATCTAACATGGTTGCAGCAGCATCAAATTTATTTTGATACAAATACACTTTACCTAATAAAGCTTGAGCAGCATATTTAGTAATACGGCCTTTTTGAGTTTGTGAAGGAGGTAATACAGCAATGGCAGCAGTTAAATCTGCTTCGATTTGCTTGTATACATCTGCTTTCGCAGCACGCTTTAATGATTTAGAATCAGTTAAAGACAATCTCTTATCCGTAAACAAAGGCACATCACCAAACATCTTAACTAATGTAAAGTAATAATATGCTCTTAAAAAGTTTACCTCGCCGTATAAAGCATCTTTACCCGCAAAATCAACTGCTACACCAGCAGGATTGGTTGCTTTATATTGTAATAAATAATTCGAACGATTCACCCCTTCGTAAGCAGATTGCCAAATTTCAGTTAATTGGCCATTTACGGGAGTGGTGGTGTAATCGTCAATTTGTTGTAAAGGTATAACGTCTGATGCGTTTTCACCACCTGCAACGGCATTATCAGTTGCGATATCGCCAATAGGTACTACTTGATTGATCCATTGTAATGGAGTGTAGCAACTAATTTCCATAGTGCGGTAATCTGATTCGGATTTTAAATAATCCTGATCGGTGATTTTGTAATCTTCGTGGGGATTATAATCCACAAATTTAGTGCAGGCATCCAAGCTACCCATTACGGCAACCAGTGCGAGCATTTTTAAATATTTTTTCATACTTATTTTCATTTTATGAAGATTTAAAATTTAATATCAAGTCCTACAGCGTAGGTTCTAGGTTGAGGATAAGCACCACGGTCTACACCAGTTTCTAGGATACCTCCTGGAATTTCTGGATCATACCCTGTATACTTTGTAAGCGTATATGCATTTTTTACTTGAACATATAAACGCACTTTATTAATTCCTTTTCTTGTCATAGAAGCAGGTAAGGAATATCCTAATTGTAGATTCTTGATTTTAATAAATGATCCATCTTCAACATATCTATCAGATACTCTCGCGTTGTTATTGTTATCTACAAAAGAATATCTTGGGAAGCGAGCATCATTAGTGCTGTTTTCACCCGTCCATCTTGCTAAAATTTCACGAGGCTTATTGGTATAGTTCGCGTTTCTTTCAAAAGCACGATAAATATCATTGCCTACAGAAGCATACACAAATGAAGTAAAATCAAAATGTCCCACTTCAATATTTAAATTCCAACCCATTGTGAATTTCGCAAATGGATCACCAATTTTAGTTTTATCATTCGCATCAATTTTGCCATCACCATTGATATCTACATATCGGATGTCACCAGGTTGTGCACCAGTTTGTTTTGGAGCAGCAGCAACTTCAGCTGCATTTTGAAATAATCCTGCAGTTTTGTAACCATAAAAATAACCAGGAGTAAATCCTTTTTCAAATACAGTCACTGTTTGTGATTGACCATTGAAATAACCACCTCCTAATATTTTTGCAGTACCATCTGAGTTGGTAGCTGTTACTATATTAGTAGCAGTGGTAAAAGTAACCGCTGTGTTTACTTTTACTTTACGTGTGCTTGCATTATGATACGTTAAAGTCATATCATAACCCGTACTTTTTGTAGTACCAATATTTGCTTGAGGAATAGGAACAGTACCTAAGTATAAAGAAGCAGAAGGTGTAAATAATAAACCATCTACTGTTTTTTCAAAATAATCAGCCGTTAAACCAAAATGACTATTTAAAAAGTTCATATCAAAACCAATATTAGATTGGAGTTGCTTTTCCCATCTTAATGCATTGTTAGCTGCAGAACCTACAGTTGAACCTGGATAAAATACTTCACCAAAACTATAACCGTTACTGTTAGCTGTTGGACCATAACTAGGACCGCCTGTGATAATACCCACATATTGAGGATTCACATTTTCGTTACCAGTAGAACCATAACTACCTCTAATTTTCAAGAAGTTGATGAATTTAGTAGTAAAGAATTTTTCCTTAGACACTACCCAACCCAATGAACTTGAATAAAAATTACCAAATTGATTGTCCTTACCAAATGCGATAGAACCATCACGACGAGCAGAGAAAGAAGCAATATACTTATCGTTATAATCATAGTTTAAACGACTAAAGTAAGATACATTACGACGGAAGTATTCATAATAATAACCAGACAAAGCGTCGGTATTATTGGCGTTGTTCGCGCCAGTAGCGGCTGTGAAATCAGCAAATTCCCATGAGTTAAATGGAACATCTTGACGACTTGCGCCAGCCGTATTGCCTGTAATTTTTGAAGCAGACATACCCGCCACAGTTTCAAAATGATGGTTGGTATTGATGTTAAAATTATAGTTGAAATAGTTTTCAAAAGTATAATTAAAGTTGCTTGCTTTTTCGTGTGAGATTTTATTATGCTTTCCTAATACCGCAGAACCATCTTCATTCATAGAGTTGTCTACGTTGTAAGTACCATAATAAGCAAGAGGGCTAAATGATTTAGCATTACCATCATACTTTGTATAACCAAAACGAGAAGTAAACTTCACATTTTTGATGACATCATATTGTAATTCAAACTTACCATATATTTTAGTGCCAATGTTTTTATTATAAGTATTGTCTAAAACAGTAAGTGGATTAAAGATTTCAGATAAAAGCAAATTACTAAAGCCATATTTGCTTGCTGTATTTTTTGTATTTAAAATAGAAACAGTAGGGTCAAAATTTAAGGCACTTCCAATCACACTATTAAAAGAGTTTTCTAAGACTCCTTTAGAATCTAATATTAAAGCGCTGGTATTAACAATGAATTTTAATTTAGGAGATAAATCAAAATTCAAATTAGCTGTAAAGTTAGATCTTGTAAAATTAGATTTATCGTTACCACCAACAATACCACCTTGGTTTAAATAACCTGCACTTAATAAATAAGACATTTTATCAGAACCGCCTTTCGCAGTTAAATTATAAGTTTGTTGTGGAGCGTCTTTAAAAATTTGATTTTGCCAATTAGTTCCTACTCCAATTCCAGATAAGTTAGAAAAGATAGGAGCGCCCCCTGCAGTCGTACTTCCTTCATTTAACATAGCAGCATATTCTGTTGCGTTTAAAACACCAATAGTATTCATCACTTGTTGAACACCATAGTTACTGCTAAAGCTAAATTCGGCTTTTTGATTTTTTCTACCCGTTTTAGTAGTCACTACAATTACACCGTTACCACCTTTCACACCATAGATAGCAGTAGTTGCTGCATCTTTAAGTACGTTGATAGTTTCAATGTCGTTCGGATTGATAGAATTTAAATCCACTAAAGATTGTTGTACTCCATCCACTATTACAGTAGGATCTGTTCCAGTGAAAGAAGGAATACCTCTAATTAATACTGTTGGTTTAGAACCTGGAGAACCACCTTGAATGACGCTCACCCCAGAAGCACGACCTTGTAAGGCCTCTTCGGTACGAACTGCATTCACTTTCTCGATGTCTGCACTTTTAATAGTGGAGATCGCACCAGAAACTTTGGTGATTTTTTGGGTACCATACCCTACTACAATCACTTCATTTAAATTAGATTCAGCAGCTTCGGTTAATTCAAAGTTGACAGTGCCCGCTGCAGATACTTTTTTCTCTACTTTGTTCATGCCTACATAACTAACTACTAAAGTTGCTCCTTTTGCCGGAATGGAAACTGTAAAGTTCCCTTTTGCATCAGTCAAAGTAGTTTTGTTGGTTTCTTTCACTACTACTGAAGCGCCGACAAGCAATTCGCCGTTGGTCTTATTGGTTACCTTGCCCCCTACCTGAATGTTTTGAGCAAAAGCTCCCACAAAAAGGCATAAAGTGAAGGCAGAAGTAATCCAAAACCTGAGTTTTAATTTCATATACACTTTAATTAATGGTTTAAATAATAGAATTTTTATGATTTAAAAAGATAGAATGATTTGTCTGAGCAACCTGAACGTATTTCATAACAAATTTTAAAGGGATTTGATTATGAATACTGATTGATTTTTTAGAAAAACCAATAAAAAAGCAGTAAGCCGCAAAAAATAGGGGGAAGGATAAACAAAAATCGACTTTTGAGTAAATAAAAGCAATACTATATAATAGTATTGCCCAAAAAGCAAGTTTTGTAGCAATTTTCATTGGCGTAAGCTTAAAATCGTTCAACAGATGTAGTGTTTTTGCACAGTTCTATTGAAAAGTAAAGCTATGAAGTACTTTCTCTACAATCAATTAATTCACCACATCACTACTACTACTTAAATTAAAAATCTTATATTTAGGCTATAATTACTACATCACTACTACATCTCAACTAATATGTATTTTTAACACATTATGATGTAC